>JAJRSR010000186.1 GCA_024278695.1 Planctomycetota bacterium
CCGCGCCACTCCGCCACCTGGACAACCTCACGGTTGACCTGAAGTTGGGCGATGATATTCGCTCGACGATCAAGGTGTGGGTCGTGCGAGAGAAGGTCGAGGGCGAGTCGGACGAAGGTGATTCAGCGGATGGCGCTTCGGATGATTCATCAGGCCGGTCTGTAGACGCTGGTTCGGAAGCTGGAATGGAATCCGGTACGGGGGCTGCTACGGATGGCGACGGCACCGAGAACTGACCCCGGACCCGCTGCGTCGAGGCCTACGGCACCCGCGACCGACCGGGTACCGCCGCATGATCTCGATGCGGAGATGGCGCTGCTCGGCTCGATGATGATGAGCCGTGACGCGGTGGCCGAGGTCATCCCGATCGTGCCGAAGTCTGGTTCGAGCTGGTTCTATTTGCCCGCCCACCAGAGCCTGTTCGAAGTGCTCCTGGACATGTACGACGATCCGACGAAGGCGTTGGATCTGATCGTCGTGTCTGATGAGCTTCGTCGGCTGGATCTGCTGGATTCGATCGGCGGTCAAGACTACCTCATTCAGCTCGCAGAAAGCTTCGCCGACTGGGCGAACGCCGAATACTACGCGCGGATCGTTCGCGACAAGGGCATGCTCCGTGACCTCATTCGTTGCGCGGGTGAGATCAGCGAGCAGGCGTTTAGCAACGTCGATGAAGCCCGAGAAATCCTCGACTTCGCCGAACAAAAGATCTTCCAGGTTACGGAAAAGCGCGTCAGCGGGCACACGATCCCGATCAAAGAAGCCGTCACCACGCTGGCCAAGCAGTTGGAGGAAGGCGGTGACGGTCAGGGGGTCACCGGCATCCCGACCGGTTTTACCCAGCTCGACGAATACCTCGGCGGGTTTCAGCCGGGAGACTTGGTCATCGTGGCCGGTCGCCCGTCGATGGGCAAGACCGCGTTTGGTCTGACGCTGGCGCAATATTCTTCCATGCAGGACAACCGCGCCGTCGTGTTCTTCTCGATGGAAATGAGCAACGCGCAGCTCGCGCAGCGGCTCGTCTGTTCGTACACCGGAATTGATTCGCAGCGGATGCGCCGTCATCAAATCACCGAAAACGAGTACCGAAAAATGCTGGACGCATGCGCCGCGTTCGAGAAGGCACCACTGTTCATCGATGATACGCCCGGCATGAGCGCCATGGAACTTCGTTCTAAGGCGCGTCGGCTCGCGCAGCAGCAAGAGCTTGAGGCGATCTACGTGGATTACTTGCAGCTCATGCACATCGCCAAGTCTGAAAACCGGCAGGTTGAGATTTCGACCATCAGCCGGTCGCTCAAGGCGTTGGGGCGTGAGCTGAACATCCCGATCATCGCTTTGGCGCAGCTCAACCGGATGGCCGAGGGTCGTCAAGACAAGCGACCCATGATGAGCGACCTACGCGAATCCGGTGCCATCGAGCAGGATGCCGACGTGATCTTGCTCATTCACCGGGAGGAGTATTACAAGCCCGAGGACGAGACGGTCCGGAACCAGGCCGAGATCATCATCGCCAAGCAGCGTAACGGCCCCACCGGTATCGTCACGCTGCACTTTGACAAAAAACTCACCCGGTTCGCCAACCACTACGTCGGTCCGGACCCGTACGCACCCGCCGGCGACACCGGCAGCGGTGATGCGGTACCGTTCTAACAGGCGATCCTGTAGTGGGCTTGGTCAAACTCGAAACGTGTGATTTTTTCTTTTGGTAAACCGGGATAGCTGCCGCACGGTCGCGCAGCGCCAAACCAGTTCACACCTCAATGGGTTATTGACGTGGCCATTGGTCTTGGGTGATTGGTTTTGCTCGGTTCGGCGCGTGCGGGTATGATCCGTTCATCGTGTTGCGGCGTGCGGGTCGCAGGGTGATTCTTTGGCTGCAAGTTAGGAAGAACATTTGAGACCGTCTATAATCGTTCCGCCAAACTTGATCCGAAATCCCAAGACGCCGGTCTGGGTGTGGCTTGTTGTGCTGGTGTCGTCCGGCGTTTCTCTCGGCGCGGCACAGCAATCAGCACCGCGCCAGATCATCCGCGTGGATTTCGCCGGATTGGATCAGGTGCCGGTGGGCGTTGCGCAGAACACGGCCGGCATTCGCCCGGGCGATCCGTTTGATACAAAGGTGTTGGATGAGGCGATCGGACGCTTGGCTCGGTCAGGCCGGTTTTCGGCGGTGACCTATTCCATTGACGATACGGGCTCGGGGGTGGCCGTCACCTTCAAGCTACGTGAACGCACCATCGTGGCTGCGGTCATGTTTGAGGGCAATACGAAGTTCAACGCAAGCGAGCTATCGAAGCAGGTGGTGCAACAAGTCGGTGAACCACTCGATATCTTAGGCGTTCGTGACGGGGCGGAAGCCATTCGCTCAATGTATCGTGAGGCCGGTTATCCAAGCGTTGACGTGCTCTACGACAAGTCCCGGCTGGAGACGTCGCGCGAGGTAGTCTACGTTATCACCGAGGGCAATCAGGTCCGTATCCACGAAATTACTTTTGACGGGGCGACGGCCTACACGGCGAAACAGCTTCTCAAACAGGTCGAAACAAAAACGGCTTGGTGGGTATTTCGTTCCGGCGCGTTCGATGAAAACCGCGTACAAGCCGACGTACTCAGCCTGCAAAAGTTCTACCGCGACGAAGGCTTCCTCGATGCGAAAGTTGGGTTCCGCGCAACGCTTAACGAGGAGACCCATCAGATGGCGCTCGTTTTCGAGGTCGAGGAGGGTACGAAGTACCGCATCGAGTCCGTCACGTTTACCGGACAGACGGTGTTCTCATCTGAGGAACTGACCGCGATGGTAGGCTCAAAGGTTGGCGATACGGTCCTAAGACCGCAGGTCAGTGAAGATGCCCAGACTATTCAGACGCGGTACGGTTCTTTGGGGTACATCTATGCCCGTGTGCGTCCGGTACGCGTGTTTGCCAATTAGCCCGGTTTGGTACGCGTGTCGTTTGAGATTTTTGAGGGTGAGCAGTATCGGGTCGGGCATGTGGTGGTGCGTGGCAACGCGCGCACCAGGGACAAAGTCGTGCGCCGCGAGTTGAACCTCTACCCACCGAACGATCTATTTGACTTGACCGAAGCACGGAACGCGGAGCAGCGTCTACGCGACGCCAGTTATTTTTCGTCGGCGCGCATCTACCCCCTTGGTGACAAGCCTGGCGTTCGGGATGTCGTGATCGATGTCGAGGAGTCCGAAAAAGCCGGTGACTTTCTGTTCGGGTTCGGTGTCACCAGTAACAGCGGTTTGGTGGGGTCGCTCGTGCTTGACTTGCAGAACTTTGACTTGGAGGACAAGCCCAAGAGCTGGTCAGAGCTCTACAAGATGCGTTCGTTTTTTGGCGGTGGGCAGCGTGTGCGTGTGGAGTTGCAGCCGGGAACCACGCTGGCTCGGTTTCGTGTCGATTTCACAGAGCCCTATTTCCGTGACCGCCCAGTTCGCTTTGATGCCAGCCTCTACCTGTTCGAGCGAGCCCGTGATGACTTCAACGAGCGCCGCAGCGGTGGCACGCTTAGTTGGGGGCGCCGCTTTGAACGTGGGCGGTGGGCCGGTTGGTCGGGCGAGTTCTCCCTCCGCCTGGAAGACGTCAACATCGGCAGGCTCGACGCATTCACGTCGAGCGAAATCACACGAGATCGCGGGTCCAACATCTTGGCCAGTGCCAAGGGGTCGCTGGTGCGCGATCGAACGGACAGCCGCTTCGTACCCAGTGCGGGGGATCGGCTTCGTTTGGGGTATGAACAGGTCGTTGGGGATCACAATTTTGGGAAACTCACGGTCGCGTACAACAAGTACCTGACAATCTCGCGCGACGCACTGGGTCGCAAGAGCGTGGTGCGGCTTCGTGCGGAGGGCGGCGCGATCATCGGCTTCGCGCCGGTTTCCGAGCGGTTTTTCGCCGGTGGTACGGGTTCGATTCGCGGGTTCGATTTTCGCGGCGTGGGTGAGTACGCCGGGCTTCGCAACGATAACGTCGGCGGTGATTTCCTGGTGTTGCTCGGAACGGAGTATAGTTTCCCGTTGATCGGCGAGAACGTGCGCGGGCATGTGTTCTTCGACTCCGGGACGGCCGGCGGCGGCGTGTATCGTGCGTCGGTCGGGGTTGGTGCCCGCCTGACGATTAACCTGCTCGGTCCGCTGCCATTGGAGTTCAATATCGCAGCACCGATCAGTTCGGACAGAAACGATGATGAACAGGTCTTTAGCTTCTTGATTGGGAGCTTGTTTTAGCGTCCCCGTGTGGATCGGCGCTTTGGAATTGGGAAAAACAAAATGAATATGATTTCGCTTTGCTTGGCATGGTCGGGTGTGATGTTGGCCCAGGGCGGCACGGGTTCGGTCAAGGTAGCCGTCATCAATCTGCCGGAGGTTTCGGAGCGGTACAACAAGACGGCCGATCTTGAGCTACACTTCGAGGGCATTCGCAAAAAACTGAACGAACAGCGCAATGCCATGAGCGCGAAGGTTGAAAAAATGGCACGTTCGCTCCAGGAGGAGCTCAAACCCGGCACCGAGGCGTTCGACAAACGACGGAAGGAAGTTGCCATGCAGGAGGCAGAGCTGCAATGGTTTGTCGAGGCTGAGGGCAAGAAGGTGGAACAGGGTTTGGCCGACGCCCTTCGCAAGATTTTCACGGATATCCGGGCAGTCGTCGCGGATGTTGCCAGGGATCGCGGGTTTGATATCGTGCTCGCCAGCGACCGAGTACCCGATAACGCACCGAGTTCCCCGGGGCAGGTCCGGCAACATATCTTGCTCCAGAAGGTCATCTATTGGAACCCGAATGTGGACATCACAGACGAGGTCGTCCAACGCCTGAACGCCCGTTACCAAAAATAGCCGCCCAGGCGATGCCAGGTTCTGCCTCGTGGACGGGACGTGCGGCTCTCGTTGAAAATGAGGCCGATTTCGCCCATAATGCCGCTGGTCCAGCCGGGAGCGGTCTGCGCCCTCATGGTTCGGTCGGTCGGGTTCGGCCCGTCGAAGCCGGTCGGCGGATCGCTGGGGGCTGTGTAGGAGTGACGGCGTGCGGCATCAACAGACCATCTCGCGAGACTTCGAGCTTGAGGGGCGCGGTCTGTTTACGGGCGAACCAGTCTCGATGCGGCTGCGTCCGAGCGATCCAAACACCGGCGTCACGTTCATACTGACGGATCAATCCCCACCGGTCGCCATTGAGGCGTTGGTCTCGAATGTATCCAAACGTTCCCGCCGCACCGCGCTCAAGAATGGCACCGTCGCCATCGAGACGGTCGAGCATTGCCTCGGTGCGTGCTCGGGGCTCGGGCTGGACAACCTCCGGATTGAACTCAAGGGCAAGGAGCTCCCCGGCTTCGACGGCAGTGGCATCACATTCGTCGAGGGACTTCGTCGCGCCGGTATTCTTGAACAAGCGGCAGATTGTGTGCCGCATATCATCAACGAACCGGTGCGCGTCGTCGACGGCGATAGTGAATTGGTTGCGCTGCCGCCCCTGGACCCGGATTCGGAATCGCTTGAGATCGCGTACGATCTGGACTACGGCACCGGCAACCCCATCGGTCGGCAGTTTCACCGTGTCGTCGTGACGCCGGAAACCTTCGAGGCGAACATCGCACCGGCCCGGACGTTTGTGTTGGAAAAGGAAGCAGAGGCGCTCCGGTCGAACGGGCTCGGACATCATCTTTCCTACCAAGACGTGCTCGTCATCGGTAAGGACGGACCGATCGAAAACCGGTTCCGTTTTCCCGACGAATGTGTACGCCACAAGATTCTTGACCTCATTGGTGATGTCAGTTTGGTCGGGCGGCCCATCATCGGTCGCGTGTTTGCGCGCAAGAGCGGGCACGCACTGAACCATGAACTGGCAAGGGCGTTGCACGCTCAATATGAAACGCGGCGGCGCACCTACGTGTCGCAGCGTTCCTCCGGGGCCGACATCCAGCAGATTCGTCGGGTGCTGCCGCATCGCTACCCGTTTTTGCTGGTTGACCGTATCGTAGAGGTTGTCGGTAGCCAGCGTGTGGTCGGGTTGAAGAACGTCACGATCAACGAGCCTTTTTTTCAGGGGCACTATCCCGGTGATCCGATCATGCCGGGTGTGTTGATTATCGAGGCGTTGGCACAGGTGGGCGGCGTGTTGCTCAGCCAGGAGCTGGAACACAAGGGCCGGGTAGCCGTGCTGCTCAGCTTGGACAAGGTAAAGTTTCGCCGACCGGTTCGCCCGGGCGATCAACTGATTTTGGAAGCCGAAGCGGTTCGCGTACGATCACTTTCGGGTCATGTACGCGGTCGCGCGCTGGTCGGTGACGACGTCGTCGCTGAGGCGGATATCAAGTTCATCCTTACTGATGCGGAAGCGCACTGATCGGGATTCGGAGGCAAACGTTTGTCCGCGACCATTCATCCAACTGCGATCGTCGATGCCAACGCCAAGATCGGGCGCGACGTGGAGATCGGACCGTGCGCCTTCGTGGGTCCGGACGTCGTCTTGGGCGACGGGTGCAAGCTCTACCAACACGCCATCGTCGATGGCTGTACCACACTGGGTGACAACTGCCAGGTGTTTCCCAAAGCCGTCATCGGCATGGCACCGCAGGACTTGAAATTCAAAGGCGAAAAAACGTGTCTCGAAATCGGCAGCCACAACATCCTGCGCGAGATGGTGACGATCCATCCCGGTACGGATAACGGCGGCGGCATCACACGCATCGGTGACCACAACCTGTTCCTCATCGGTGTGCATGTGGCCCACGACTGCACCATCGGCAGCCGATGCGTGCTCGCGAACTATGTGCAGATCGCCGGGCATGTGCATATTGAAGACAACGTGAACATGGGCGGCCACTCGGCCGTGCATCACTTTGTGACGGTCGGGCAGCACGCCTTCGTCGGCGGCATGACGCGCGTCCCCGCCGATGTGCCGCCCTATGTGGTGATCGTAGCCGCACGCGGCACGCGATCGGAAATCCGCATGATCAACGGCGTCGGCTTGCAGCGAAGCGGCTACAGCCATGAGGATATCGGTGCGTTGAAAAACGCTTTCATGAAGCTGTTTTCACGTCGCGCCCGCACCAACGGCACGGCCATCAGTGACCGCGTCGAGGCTGTGCTCGCTGGTGACAACCTGAATCCACACGTCGAACGTTTGTGCCGGTTCTTGCTCCGCTCGTTTGCCCACGGCAGGCACGGGCGCTACCTCGAATCGCTTCGTGCCGATGCGGTACACCGTGACTCCTGGACGCTCAAAGATGAGTTCGAGTTGAAGGTGAACGTCTTGGGCGGCGGATCGGTAGAGAAAGAGCCGCAAGCTGAGGCTGGTGCGCCGCATTCAGTCGTGGCGTTGACGGCCAACGCAGAGCCGGGCTGGTGCTTCTCCGGTTGGAACGGAAGCCTCAGCGGTCTTGAGAATCCGCTTCTCGTCACGCTCGATAAGAACCAGACGGTCAACGCCACGTTCCTTCGAGACTTGGCGTAACGAATCCACACCCTTATGAAAAAAACGCTCAAAACGGCTGTGTTCGGTGCCGGACGCATGGGTCGCCACCACGCCCGCATCTACTCTGAATTGGACGGGTGTGAGCTTGTCGCCATCGTCGATAAGGACCTCCCGCGTGCCGAGGCGCTCGTGGCGGAGTTCGGCGGTCGAGCGGCCGCGACGATGGACGAGGTAGTGTCGGACCTTGACGCGGCCACGGTAGCGGTGCCCACGGTGTACCATGCCGAGGTGGCGATCGCGCTAATGGAACGCGGCGTCCATGTGCTCGTGGAGAAACCATTGGCACCGGATTCCGTGTCGGCCAAGCAACTGCTCGACGCGTCGCAACAGTTCAAGCGTCTGCTCCAGGTTGGGCATTCGGAGCGGTTCAACCCGGTGGTGCAGGCCATGTTGCGGATGAACCTCACGCCGCGCTTTATCGAGACGCAGCGCGTCTCGCCGTTTACGTTTCGCAGTGCCGACATCGGCGTCGTGTTTGACATGATGATCCACGATATCGACATCGTGCTGCACCTAGTCAAACGGCGCGACTACGAGGTTGACGCGGTCGGCGTGAGCGTGCTGGGGGAGTGTGAGGACGTCGCGAACGCACGGATTCGCTTTGCCGGGGACACCGTGGTCAACCTGACCGCGTCGCGTTTGGCGCTCAAGACGGAGCGGAAGATTCGCATCTTCTGCCCGAGCGGATACCTCTCGATGGACTACCACAAGAAATCCGGCATCGCGATCAAGCTGGATGATAACCTTGACCTGTTGCGGCTGGCTCGCGAACGAAACTTCGAAGACCTGTCGCAGATGGCCGACCTTGATTTCGGGTCGATGGTGAAGATTGATCCGCTCATCGTAGATGACGTCGAGCCGCTCACTGCGGAGATCACGTCGTTCTTAACCTCCATCCGCGAGGAGAAGGCTGCGGCCGTCAGCGCGGAAGACGGCTTCGCCGCAGTCCAAATGGCCGAGCGTATCACCGAAGCCGTCCGCGAGCAAGACTGGGGCAAGGGCTTTGCAGAGGCGTCCTCGCCGTAAGGAAAGCCAACATGCGATCCCCCTGGCGAAGCATCCGTGCTAGTTGGCTGAGATCTTCTCCAGGACGACCCACTCTTTGGGGACGCGGGCCATTGTCTCCAGGCAGGCTTTGTATCCTTCGTATGCCTCGACCGGGGCTTCGACCACCTTTTGAAGGTACTCATCTACGTAGGTGATGGTGTCATGCGTATGATCGAATTGTGCGTAGAACGTGGTGGCGTCGGACGTCGCTTCGAAATTCTTTCCTGCATAATAGACACGATAATCCTTGGGGAACGTAATGGTTAAGTCTTTTGTGGCCTTGAACTGATTGTCCCAGATTAGAGGAAACTCCCGAGTCGGTTTTCCAACGGCACCAGCGCTGTAATCGAGGATCGGTATCCGAAACACCAAGATATCCTCGTTGCCAAATGCGTAGCCCGCTAAGGTGTACGTTTGCGTGAAGACAAGTGGCTTTGTGACGTCCCGCAGGTTGCGAATCTCAAAGTCCTGGAGCTTGGCTGTGGCGTGCATGCTTGCCAATGTCATTTCCAATCCCTTGCGCAGGTCTTCGTCTTTTGAATCTTTCCAAGCTGCGCGATAGCCCATTTCGTAGTTACCGGTTGGCTTTTGGGTTTCCGTAACCGTTAAATCACCTGACGGCGAGACGATCATGCGGTAGGTGCTGGCGACAGATTCGAGTTCCAAACCAAAGAGGGGAATGTCGATCAGGTGTGCGTCCTGCGCTGAGATCAAGAGACCACGTGTGCCCTGATATTCGGAAGGCAGTTGACCAAATCGAGCGGTTTCATCATCGACAGCCAAAAAATGGCGACCAGACTCAAGCGTCACAGCTACGAGTGCGTCATCAAACTGACGAATCATGGGGATTGTTTCCAGGAGCTTGCCGTGATGTCTTGACCGACAGAGTACGATTTCGACCTTGATTCCCGCCTCAATCAACATCGATCGCAGCAGCGCTACTTTATCCATCGTGTTTCCGGAACTTCGATCAAAAACCTCACCCACTGGGTGTGGCGCGTATTGGTAAGCGCTCGGTCCCACCCACACCTGTCGAATTGACTGCGTCACGTGATAATAAATATTCGTGGCGATTTCTTTTTGGTTCGAGGCGTCGGCGATCAACGCGCGGACTTTTTTCTTGATGGCGCTGGTCGGACTACTTTTCGCAAGCACGGCTAAGCGGTAGGCGTTACCGATCTCGCTCCAAGTCGCTTGCTCGGCCACCACAACCTCGGGCATGCAATCCGCTATCGGCGGCATCTGGGCTTCAGGAATAAATCTTGAGACGATTTTCGCGGAAAACGAGTAGGTTGTCCCTTCGTCCGACTCTGTGGTCTTGAGTGTGACATGCTTAGCCCGGCGCATTGAGTAAAGAAGTTGGCGTCCGCGCGGCATCGTAATACGCAGCTCTTTTTCCATGATCGGCTCGGAATCCCTGAAATAAGTGCCGATCGCAAACGGCTCAAGCAAGTTGGTCTGCATCCCCCGCTTGGTGAACTGATAGTCCAGGATTGACCCTTCCACCACTTGTTTCATGGCGAACTTGAGTTGCTGCTGCCTGTCGTACTCGGGCGTGTCGGTGTTGACGCTTGTGACATCGATAGCCGCCTCGGTAATCGGTGTGACGCTTCCATCCGGATTGATCGTTCGGGCGAAGTCGACCTCAAGCGATTCGATGCCTTTCCTGTAGTACGCGGCGACATTAGCAAGATCCTTGCCGCGTTCGAGCAACACTTTTCTGATAATTCGCTTTCGCTCAGTGAAGGACCCATCCTCGTGCAGACGCCGCTCTATCAGATGGTACATGGTCACGTACCCTGAATCCCGGTAAACAAATGTCGCCGGGGAAACTTGAAGGATGCGGTCAAGCAGAGGGTCGTTTAGGTCGGCCACGTTACGAATGCCGTCACCCGCACGGATATCGGCCAACTCGATGCGTTGAACATCAGACCGAGGAAACGTCTGAGCTACCCCATCAACCTCAAATTTGATTTCACCGCCGTCCATCGTAACGAGTCGACCGACGCGTTCACGACCATCCTGGAGGAAAAGTTGATCCTCTACGGTTTGGGCATGCAGTGAGACGCAGAAGATCAATAGAAACGTTGCGCTGAATTTCGTTCTTGCCATGGTGACGCCCTTGTTTGACGAAGTTTTCTTGACCTGACACTTAGATGCCCAAGGCACCAACCCTGGGTTACGTCGGGTCATCAGCTACCTTCTTGAGAAAGATCGGTTTCCTCGCATAGTCGGCAACACGTTCCAAGAGTTTCTTGTGGGCACGGTAATCTTTTTTCGGTATGACGCGACCTGATCTGCTCAGAGAATCTTCAAAAACGATCGCCTGACCATCGTAGCTATAACTCGCCTGATAGTGGGCGTATGGCGTTTCGATGTGAAGCGGGTCGGGCAGCCCCTTGGCTTCGTACCCCTGGGGCACTTTCAACCGAGCGTGTTGCCGAATCTCGCCGGATGTTCCGTAGTCTATGTCGAACTTTCGCTCGTCGAGGGATACCTCTGCGTACTGATGAATCCCCTCAGACAGAGGCAGCGGTACAATCATCAAATCACCCGCAAAACTGGAGTAGCCGGGCATGGTGACTTTCATTTTGATTGTTAGCGGCACATTTAGATCGGACTTCTTGCTGACTTGGATATCCTGTAATTGGGCACCCGGCGAGATGGAGTTGATCGCTTGCTGTGCCACCATCGTGAGCAGCGTGTCGTTGATCTGCTCAAGGGCCATACGGATGCCCGCCTCCAAGGATCCCGTCAGATCGATGTCGAGATCCATCGTGACATCCCCGGCGGTGTTGATGGCCATGTCGAAACCGATCCCTATGGCATTGTGCGAAGCGGGCGGCACGTCAATGGTTCCAATCTCGCGTTCCAATACGTTGATCGTCGTCACGCCGTGATCGTCAGGCCTGAAAAACGGAAAACGAAACGACTCGGCCGTCGTATCCAAATACAAGACACGATCATCGAGATAAACCTTGTTGATAGCATGATTGGCGTAGAGACGCGGCAACGTTCGATCGTCGGCCGGCATATCATTTGTGGTGAGGATGACCGGAAATGATTTGATCTTCACAGCCTGAAGCATGGTTGAAAACAACACGGCTTTATCGATGCAATCGCCATAACCATTGTCCAATGTCAACGAGGCAGGATGCCCAGACCAGCCTGATCCCATGCTGCCTTTGATCGAGACATACCGTATCTCACGCTGAAGCCAATGGTAAATGGCAGCTAACTTGTCTTTCGGTGTTGTGCAGTCGGAGGTGATCTCAGAGACTTTTTGTTGAATGGCAGGCGTCAGTTGAATATGCTCTTTCTGGAACTTGCCAAGAAAATCGTACAGGTAGTCCCATGTGTCGTGAACAGACACAAAAACCCTCGGGGCCACCTGCTGAATGGGCGGCATGGCTGGCTCGGGTTCGATCGGATCGAGGTCTCTCATTTCCCATTGATACGTACGCTGGGAGTCCGTCTCTGTGATAACCGGAGCGGCGTTCGCCTTGGGCACGTTGTAGGCACGGTAATGAAGCTCTTGTGATTTGGGGATGGTAATCGTCCATCGGCTCCAAACCGAAGGTTCCGTCCCGGCAAATGTCCACCCGGGATGAAACAACTCCTTGTCGTAGGGATTGTAGGACTCAAAATCCCAAATGATTTCCACGATGGAGCCCACATTGACATTGGAAAGATGACCGCTGACCGTCTTGGTCTCACTGTAAGAGGTCACGCCTTCGACAGGCTTGCTCTCTTTCAAATCGGCAGGGTCGAAATCATAGACCGTGCCATCGGGATCGATCGTCCGCGCACGAACCAACGTCACGCGGTCTCGCCCTTCTTCGAAACCGTGTCCAATCTCTGCAATACCCCTCCAATCATCCTTCAATATCTTGACCGCATGGTGCGAACGCTGACGTTGTGTGCCATCATCGTGAAGAATATGCTCGCCGACATCGATCAGGTAAATCGCATTGGCATCCGGATACTTTTTCTTAGCCGCCTCTCCTGATGCCAGCAAATCTGACACACTCACGTCAGACGCGATGGCATGCTCTTCGTTCTTGGCCGAAGCCCCACGATCAAACAGGATCTTCTTGATGTCGGCGCGTGGCACAACACGTCCATCACCCAACCGAAGCTTGCCATCGATGAACGTTGCATCATCGACCGTGGCAGTCGTTCCGTCTGCAAGATAAACCGTGTCGGCCCCAGCCGTACGGCTTAGGGCTGCCACGATCAACCAACCGCACAACCATGCGACATCGAACGATCGACGCCGTTTACAGTAAACCGGTCTTTTGCCATTCATTACTGAGTCTCCGCGACGTTGAAACGAATTACATTCGCCCATTCTCACGTACATTTCTTGGCGCGCCTGATGCACGCTTCGCCCACTCAAACTGCGCCAAACGGCCACTTCAGAAACTCGTGGGCTAGAAGAACGTGTCGTACCACTTTCCGGCCATCACCGGCTATCGAATCTCAAGCAGGTATCCTATCCGAACGATGGGCTCTTGTGCAAATTGCATTGCCGGGCCTGCACCAAGAGAGCGCCCGCGAGGGAGGCGGTCCACCCAGGTAGCAGCCGAATGGACAGTCCTGAAACGCATGCGAACACCAACTTGGTCATGTAGCTTGTTTCGCGAAATTGGGCCTCAATGCGTTGATGGTTTGAACAAGCCAATAGGCGAGGAGGGAATCGAACCCTCACGTCCTTCCGGACAGGGGATTTTAAGTCCCCAGCGTCTGCCATTCCGCCACTCGCCCGAGTGTCGGCACAGCGTACCCGTGATCGGATCGCTCGAAAAGATGCAAGGAATATCGAAAGCTCGGTTGAGATTGAGGCTCCGGCGGCTCCGGCAAGCCTGTCACAGCGCCATGAACCCATCGAGGTGCGAGATGCCGTAGCCGCAAAGCCTGCGTCGGTAGCACGGTGGCCGATGGACCCACTACGAGACAAGCAGCAGCCCTACATCGCGGGCGAGCCGCTGACTCCGCAGCCTTCACGCCTGCGGAGCAGGAGGGTAGCCGCGACCAGAAGCAGTAGGGTCATCGCAGTCAGACCCCATTCTGATGCGGTTGGGACCGGGGCCGGAAGGCACCGCGTTCCGGCCACAGCGGCATTGTTGCCGTCGATCGACACGATGCCGGAAAAACACGGCGTGGAGCCGCTCGAACCACCGGGCGGTGTGACGAGAAAACTAAGCGTGACGGGGGTGTCATTGAAATACGGTCCCCATTTCACCTTGTTGTTGACGGCGTCCCACGACCCGCCATTGTCGATGTTCGAGACGTCTGTCCAGCCGTCCGGTGGTGCGTCTTCTACGCCGAAGGCGATGGTTCCTACGGGCGGTGTGACCTCGATGATCACGGTAAAGGGCTGGCTGGTTGACGAGAAATCAGATAGGTCACGCACGGCGACTTGCGCCATCGCGGGAGCGGCCACCCCCAGCGCGCACCACGCACCAACCAATCCGAGAACCATGCTATTTCGTTTCTTCATCACAAACCTCTATTCTCGACCCGCCGCTGATTGGAGCGGAGGGGCCGTACTTATGGGTACCATTTATTCGGTTAGTTGCGCCGGCGCGGCGCGAAAATAATAGGCTCATTGAACCCATCAAAAGAGACCGTTCCCCCGAACCCGGAAAGCGAAGCCTTGCTGGCCGTCGCCGCTGCGCTGAAACGTACGACGCGGGAGAGGTCTTCGAAGAACGGCCCCCACTTGACCTTCCGGTTGATGCCATCCCACTGCCCGCCATCGGTAATGTCAGTGACGACCCACCCTGCGGGCACTTCCATTTCAAGCCCAACGGCCACGGTTGAGGTATCGGCATAAACCGAGATCGGCACGTTCAATGTTTTTGATCGGCCTTCGTTTCGCACGCCCAATGTGTGGACAACTGCCCTGTTGGTCCGCGCGACGTTGGCGGTGCGGAGGTGCCGCGCCGAGCCGCCATACGTTGAGCCAGCTACCGCCCCCCCGGCGAACCCAGCGGTCTCGCAACAACCGGGGTTGGCGGGTAGCACGGCGAGGGAAACCCAATTCACTGAGGCTTGGCTCCAACAATGGAACTCCCCGCCTTGCCACAGAAACGCAGCACGGGTCATGGCGGCAATGTCGTCGTTGCAGCCTGATTGCCAGGCGCAAGCGTAGCCAATCATCTCGCAGAGTTCGACGCGGCCATCCCCGCACGTTCCACAAGCGCAGTCCGCGCACCCGGCCGAGCACACATCTTGGGGCTCATCTGCGGGCAGGAAGGGACATGGCAGTGCGTCGATGCAGAGATCTCCGCATGTGGTTTCGTTTTCCGCGCCATTGGCAGAACTAACGCCATCAAAGCAAACCACACCGGTAGCGCCTGCAGGCGGCGTAATGTCATACGTTAGCTCTGCAGGAAATGGCGGGCCAAACAATGGCCCCCACTTGACCTTGTGGGCTGCGGCGTCATAGCTGCCGCCATTGCTAATGTTGATAATGTCTATCCAGCCCGGCGGCGGCGAGTCCTCCACGCCCAGGGCCGTGGTATCGAGGTCCGGCTGAAGTAGCACATGGATCGTCTTGGTGGTGCCCGGTTCGTAAGATAGACGCGGTACAGATAGGTCGCGAACGGAAAAACAGACCGGCGGCGGCACGAATGTTAATTCGTAGGGCCCCATATCAACAACGACAGAACCGTTGTCGTCACTATCCTGGATTCGGTCATTCCCGTCGAGGTCATTAGTGGTAAAAACAGCAAGGTTATTGCCTGAATCCACAGCGGGAGACAAGGCCGCAAGATGCAAGTCGTCATCATCCGTTCCCGCCAACCCGTCGCCACCGAGTGGATCGATGAACAACGGATCGTCACCAATGTTACTGGAGCCCGCATAAAACGTCAGCCCCTCTAGGCATGAAAAAGAAATGGATGTCGTACCCAAGCTCGCATCGAACTGCACGGACTCCGTGGTGCCCGCGCCCGCGGTATTACCCCAGAGGATGCAGTTGGTCATCGAGATGTTTGCGTTTTGAGACGCAACGCCACCACCACCAAAGGATCCGTCGTTCGAAGTGAGCACCGTATTCGTCACGGTCAGGCTTCCGCCGACGATCCGCATCCCGCCCCCCTCGATCAGAGCGACGTTCCCATTGAAAATGGTGTTGACCACGGTAGGGTTGCTGGACGATGTGTAAAGACCGCCGCCGAAGCCCGCGCGGTTTGCCACGAAACGAGCATCTTGAATCGTCACGCTGCTGTTCTGACTGTACATACCCCCGCCGCTACCAGAACCGTTTGCTTGGAACGTGCTTCGCAGGAACGTCGGCTGACCATTAAAATTGAGCGCACCGCCACCCAAGCCGCCGCCAGAACCGACGTAGGCGAAATTCGATCGAAACGTGCAGTCAATGAAAGAAGCCTGGGAACTGAGATCGTTGTATACACCGCCGCCGTTAATCGCTACATTCGCAGTCCACACACATGAGTTGATGGTTGGGCTACCCACGACCACGTACATTCCGGCACCGTTACCGTTCACACCTGTACCCGAAGCGTTTCCGCCGGAGATGGTGCAACCGTCGAGCGCAGCCGATGCACTGTTTCCAGAGCTGGTCACAACGTGATAGCTGTTGTCGTTGCGGCCAAGGAGCAGAACCAAGATCGAGAAATCGAAGCCGTCGATTGCGCTGTCACCGTTTTGATCAAACCCAATGCACGCCGTCGTCGCAGTGGCCGATGCGCCCGTATAGCACGCTGCAAAATCATCGAAGAGCGCTACATTGCCATCATTCCCATTGAGGTCACCGGAAAGAATGGTTTCATTCGCAACGAGGTCTCTTTCGTCAGGGTTTGCCGCACCGCAACCCGCATACCCCCCTTCAATGGCAACGCCATCCACAAGGGAGAACGTGGCCTCGCGCGTGTCCGCAAGCCCGACCGTGTTGGGAGTGTAGGTTCCATTCGCGACCCGAACCACGGTGTTCGGCGTGGCCACGGCGAGCGCATCGTACAGTTCCGTATACGCGCTGCACCAAGCTGCCCCATCCTGTCCAGGACCAGATGCGTCAGCATCCACATACAACACCGTTTGAGCGCGCAAGGTGCCTGCGGTTGTCAGCATACAACCCAACACCACAAGCCAAGAGCGCAAGGAGGTCAGTGGCTTCATCTTCTTA
>JAJRSR010000187.1 GCA_024278695.1 Planctomycetota bacterium
CAAGTCAGATCGCTCCGGTTGCGGCGTGACCGCGCTGAGTCGAACCCGCATGTAAACGAGCGCCGTCAGCCGGTGGTAGCCGGATCGTGAGAAGATACGGGCTTGCTGATCGTTGCCGGGTATCGCGAGGATCTCCATCAGGCGCACCCCATCGGTCCACGCGGCCTCCAACTGACGCGACAGCACCGCTGTCGTGGCCTCTACGGGCGTCTCGTGGGGTAACATGACCAGGGCGGAGTGACCGGGTGAGGAGACCGCCGCACAGGCCGTGATGACGCGCTCGTTTTCCACGGCGGCGAACACAAGGTTCAGGGTTGACGATCCCTGGGCCATCGAATTGAGAAACGGCGTCACCGGATCGCTTACGCCATCCACCTCGGGCGTACTCAACACCGCACGCAAGGCGGCTATGTAGCCGTCATCCGAAGCGTGCAGGCGCCGCACGTCAAAGGCAGGGCTTGGTTGGGTATGGGTGGCGGTCACGAAGTTTCATCCTGAAGCATGTGCCGCACCAACGCGACGCATCTCGAATGATAGCGGTCTTTCGTCGCGACTCCAGTGAGGGGCGTTCGAGAGGAATCGAGGTGGATGTCGTTAAGATGGGCTAAGTGTCTGGGGTCGCCTGGTTTTCGGTGTTCGCCCGCTCGAAGTTGGAGGTCTCAAACCCCTCGATGACCTGGGCGGGATCAATACGTTCGCTCGGCAGCGGTCGAATGACGAGCCCCTTGTCGTCGAGTAGGACGAGTTCTGTGGCGTTTTTGATTTTTCGGCGTTCAATTCTGACGGGGCCTCGGACTTCGCGTTCGAAGCTGGTCATGCGATCGCGGATGCAGAGCGTCGTCTTGGGGTTGATAACCTTCTCGATCAGCAGCGCCGCTGGCTCATCGGAGAAGACGTCCTCGATCAGCTTTTCGTACTCTTTTTCGTCGTCGGCTATCGTTTTCTTCGCGTCATCCGTCTTGCTGATTAGTTCGCGGAGGATTCGGCGTTGGTCCACGGTGAGGCGGCTCTTGGCTTCTTCGAGGGGGTCTACGATGGCTTGGATGCGATCCAGTGTGTCGCGAGCCGCACGGACGCGTTTGATAATCATGGTGAGTTGATACACGATTGCGGTCTTGACGCCCAAGACGAGACGGGTCGGGATGTCGGCATCGCTACCGACACTGGCGACACGCAGCGTCTCTTGCACAAACGTCGAGCCCCCAATGAGCCCGGCCGAAGGCGCTTCCAGGCTATGACCGACGCAGATGTGCGAGTTCATGATCTGCTTGCCGACAACGGCATCGCGTCCGGCTTTGAGAAAGGCGTCCGTGACAAACTTGGCCACGATGTCCTCGGTGGCTTCGACGAGCCCGTTGTGCCGCCCGATGATGCCTCGGCGGACAAAGATGCTTTTCTGGCTAGTGACGTGGGCAGACTCGATGGCACCGGTCGTGGTGATGTTGTGGTCGGATTGCACGACGTAGTGATCGGAGATACGTCCCTCGATCCAGATCGGGGCGGTTGTGGCGATGTGCCCCGTTTCCAATCCGACGTCACCGTTGATCAGGTGAACCGGCTCGACGCATACGTTGAGTTCGTCTTGGACAACCTGTCCGGCGACACCAGCGATTAAGACACTCGGGTCATCTTCATCGCGTTGGATGGTCATGTGAAAGTCGAGCGGCATGCCCTCGCCCTTGGCGGGGACTTCTTCTCCTAGCAAACTGCGCCCGGGTTTCGGCTTCACGGCTGGTTGCAGTGTGGCGAACCGCTGACCTGGTTCTACCCGCGTGACGGCTTGAACCGGGTAGGCGTCCGGCGGCATTTCCTGTTGCCATTCATCGAGCTGTGCTCGGAGGCTCTCGTCCCAATTGATCTGCTCGTGCTTTCCGTGAATCGGGCGCGTGCCCTCGGCCACGACAAACGGCTCCACCGGTCCTTCACCTTTTTGGGTGGCCTCGACCACTTGGTCGACGCGTTCCTTGATCTTGTCGTCTATGGTGATGCCAGCCCGTTCGATCGCATTGACGATGGCCTCAGCTTTCGGTGCCGTCTTGCTTTTCGGGTCGATGAGCTGAACGGTGGCCGTGACGCCGTCCGTGGAGAATTTGAGCTGTATGTTTCCGGTCTTGACCGGGGCTAGCGCTGTCATACGAGTGGCTCCGGGATCAGCGGGCGGACCGTTGAGGTCGCGCGATTAGGTTGAGACCCGTTCGATCAATCAGCCCGGCCGTGCTCCTGACGGAGTATCGGCGTCGGGCGCGCGTGGGGTTCGTTAGATGGTGTCGCGGCTGTGTTCCCCGCAGCATCAAGCCTCACGCGGCACATCTTGGAGATCGTAGTTCCGATAAGCCTCGCGCTGGTTCATGTCACCGTGTGTGTCATGGGCGGGCAGCATGGACAAGCATCGCACGTGTGCCCCATGCTTCGCAAAGCGAAGGGCGGGCGTACGGACCAAACGAGCCGACCACGTTGCATTCATGTCTGTAGGACCGCGCGATCCGTCCACCATTCTTCAGGGATACTCAACGAATGAGGTTCCCGTTAGTTGGTTCCAATCGACGTTGGTGCTGGTCGAACGTAGGATGCGGGGTTATGGATCATGAGGCCGTGCAACTTGCTTCCTCTGCGACTCCAGGCGTGTTTGAGCTTGGTACCGTGTGGGGCACGTTGGGGGTGGTGTGGTACCGAGCGCTGCTCGCGGCCGGGTTGCTGGTTTTCGCATGCTGCGCCGGCTGGGGCATCAGTCAGAGCGAATCTCTCGCCGTCGTCCGGCTCGTGCGGTGGTGGATCCGTCGTGTCGTGATGCCGTTGCTGCGTTCGCGGTCATGGTTGGTTCGGTCCGTGGCGATCTACGTCAACAACATGGTTATTCTGTCCGCGCTGGTGGCGTTGGGGCACTGGTCATGGGCGGTTATCGCGGGTACGGCTTTCGTAGGCGTTGTGATGGGAATCGCCGTGCGCGCTTTGTCGGTGATTCCGGAGCTGTCTGACGTTTCAGGGCGGTCCGGGTCGGAGGCTTCGGGTGAGGATTTTCTTGCGTCGTGGCGGGTCCAGTGGGGTATGGCGTTGAATCTTCTCGAACCGCCGGCCATTGTCGTGGCGCTGGGGTTGGCGCTTTCCTGTGAGCCGGAGTCGTTATCCGCCGGGCAGGTTTGGGGTGCCTTTCTCGTTGTTGTGGCACCGATGATGCTGGTGGCCGCCTGCGGGGAATCGCTCTGGATGGGGGAGTCGGAGGCGTTTGACGCGGGAGTGTCGAGCAGTGGCACGGGTGACGGTGACCCGGAACAGCCGGATGAGAATCTTCTGGGGTAGTGCCGTACGCTGTTCATGGCATTCACTAAAACGATATCCTATGGAATGCCGGTGTGTCACTATCTGGCGTTGTAGCGTTGACGTGATGCCCTTGTTACCAGGCGGAACTCGGGTACGAAAGAATGATAGGTTGGGCGTTTTTTCTCCCCGCTTGCCAAGTGGGGAAAGGAAGACGCGTCGTCTGTGGTTTGGGTGGTTCGGGTGGTGCGATGGATTGTCCGCGTTTGCGCGGTGTGAAAGTTGTTCGTACGATGCCCCCACTGTTTGTGGGGTGTCAAACTGGTCATTGTGCGGTCAAAACTGATTGGCCGGCGGGTCGATGTCGTCGTCGACGCGTTGTTGTGCGGATTTCTCGCCGTCGAAGCTGAAGAGGATCGGCTCGTCGTCGATGCGGGCGTGGAGGTGGACGGGGCGCTTCCAGAC
>JAJRSR010000188.1 GCA_024278695.1 Planctomycetota bacterium
ACGCATCGCTTGAATCACGCGTTATCGAGGCGGCCGGGCGACTGGATGCGCAGACGCGCGAGGTGGTGCAGTGGCATTTTGATCCGAAAACGGGCTGCCCGTTCTGGTTGGACTACGCGAGCAAGCTGGACTGGGACCCGCGAAAAGAAGTGCAGTGCTACGCCGACCTGGACAAGTTCGAGCCGTTTCAAGACGGGTGGCTGCGCGGCGGTCCGGTGCGGCGGTGGGTGCCCAAGGCGCTGGCCGACAAGCCGATCAGCATTTTTGAAACCGGCGGCAGCACCGGCGTACCGAAGAGCCGCATCAGCATCGACGATTTTCGCATCGACTATGAGATGTTCAGCGAGACGCTCTCGGATGAGGCGTTTCCCAAGGGGGCGGATTGGCTCATGCTGGGTCCGTCCGGTCCGCGTCGGCTTCGGCTTGCGGTGGAACATCTCTGCCAGCATCGCGGCGGCATCTGTTTTCATGTGGACATGGACCCGCGCTGGGTGGTCAAGCTCATCAAGGCCGGTCGCATGAGCGAGATGGCCGCCTACCGTGACCATGTGGTCAACCAGGGGCTCACACTGCTCAAGGCGCACCAGGGCATCGAGTGTGTGTTCACCACGCCGAAACTGCTCGACGCGATCAGCGATCGGATTTCGCTTCGTCAGGTTGGTATCAAGGGTGTGTTTTGCGGCGGCACGCAGCTCACGGCGCAGTTTCATCGTTACGCGCGTGAGGAGTTGCTGGAGGGTGCGGTGGATTTCGTGCCTACCTACGGGAACACGCTGATGGGGCTCGCGTGTCACAAGCCGTTTGATCCGAAGGATAACTACAGCGTGATCTACCACCCGCCGTCGCCGCGTGCGATGATCGAGGTCGTGAACCCGGACGAGCCGAACCGCGTGGTTAGCTACGGCGAGATAGGTCGCGTGCGGCTCACCACGCTGACGAAAGAGTTTTTCGTGCCGAGATTTCTGGAACGCGACGAAGGCGTACGACACGCACCGTGCGAGAAGTATCCGTGGGACGGCGTGGGTGATGTTCGTCCGTTCTCCGGATTCGCAAGCCCGATCGTTGAGGGCGTGTATTAGCAGGGTACGCTATCGCGGCTGGGGCACCCGTTGTCTGTGGTACATGGCGCATAGCAGCTCATGCAGATCCGGATGCTGTAGCGTATTCAGATTGCTATTTCAGCTAGCGGAGCATCATCGTGCGAAAACGGGCGGTATTGGTCACCGGTGCTAACGGCGAAGTTGGCTATGGGTTGATCGAGCGGTTCGCGTCCATGCCGGGCGCGCAAGACATGGACATCATCGCGCTCGATCTGAAAAAACTCGATCGCAAGCTGCGCGACAAGTGCTCGGCCACCATCGTCGGTGATATTCTCGATAAAGATCTGCTGCAGCGCCTCATCAGCGAGTATGAGATTCACGCGGTGTACCATCTGGCCGCGCTGCTCAGCACCCGCGCCGAGTTCACACCGGACACGGCCCACCGCGTGAACGTCGAGGGCACGCTCAATCTGCTTCGCCTCGCCCACGAGCAGGCCCAGTGGCACGGCTCGCCGGTGGCGTTTATCTTCCCAAGTTCGATTGCGGTGTACGGGCTGCCCAGTCTTACCGTCAAGGCCGAGGTGGGCCGGGTCCGGGCGTACCAGTGGAACTTTCCGACCACGATGTACGGCTGCAACAAGTCCTACTGCGAGCACCTCGGGCGGTACTTCGCCAGGCATTACCGGCAGCTTGCGGCCGACCGCGGGGTTACCGGTGTCGATTTTCGTGCGGTGCGGTTTCCGGGTCTGATTAGCGCCATCACAATGCCATCCGGTGGCACTAGCGACTACGCCGCCGAGATGCTCCACGCGGCCGCCAAGGGTGAGCCTTACGCGTGCTTCGTGTCGGAGGGTGCGACCATACCGTTTATGGTCATGCCCGATGCCATCAAGGCGTTGGTGGACCTCGCGAGCGCACCGGCCGAGAAGCTGACGCAGCGGGTGTACAACGTGGCGTCGTTTAGCCGGTCGGCGGGGCAGCTTCGCGATCGGGTGGTGGCTGCGTTCCCGAACGCGAAGATCACGTTTGAGCCGGACGAGCCTCGCGCCGCCATCGTAGACACCTGGCCGGCGGAGGTGGATGACACGCCGGCACGAAAGGATTGGGGCTGGAACCCGGACTACGACGCGGACCGCGCGTTCACAAAATACCTCGTGCCGCAGATATCGAAGCGGTATCGAAAGTAGAACACACAACGAAAAGGAGAGACCGTCCACGGAGTGTGAGCGGCCTCATCCAATCAAAACACATATCCAGTTGAGCTTCGGTAACAGCCTTAGTTGGCGCTGACCCCACAAGTGGTGGCACCCCTGCCGCCGGCCCAGCAAGCCCTGGTGCTCGACACTGGTGGGCACGTGCATTGCGCGCAACCGTCTTCAACATTGCAGCAAGCATAGAAGCCCTTTCCGCAGCCGGTACTACAAGTCTGAGGGCAATTGGTGGAGAAAAGAACCTCGCCCGGTCCGATTACAAACTCGTTGCCCTGCACTTCCACAACAACATCACGATCGCTGCCATTCATGACGGCACCGAGCCGAACGACATCGCCGGGAACGAGGGCTTCGCCCGCTTGTATCTCCGTGCCATCCTCAAGAAGGATAGCCGTCCCGGCAATGAGTCCAGTTGTGTCTTGCTGACGATCGCTTATGGCGCGCAACGTAACCGGTCCCGAGTTCACCGAGTGTTTCACGGGCTGCAACAAGTCGATAACCGCTTCACGATTCGTATTGACGGATTGGGCATCAGACAGAACACCGGGCGAAACTGCCGATACCCTGCCAGTGCCGAATGTTTGAACGAACGCTTTGATGGCCGGGGGCATGGTCGCAGGAGTATCTTGATTTACTCGTTCGGTATCGCGAGCACTCG
>JAJRSR010000008.1 GCA_024278695.1 Planctomycetota bacterium
ATGCCGCAACGTACGCTTGCCATCGGTCTGTCGTGCTCGCACCGCCACGGGCATCGACGCCAGCCGCGGCTTTGTCAGCCTTGTTGGTAATCAGGCTTTCACCGTGCCGCTTCGATACGGAGAACGGAAACCGCTCGGCCAGACGCTCCCGACCGCGCCTAGCTTGCTCAGGCGGAAGCGCATCCTCGATTCGGTCTGCGAGGTCGCTCCAATCGATTGGAAACTCGCGGTCGGTCTTGTCCAATCGTTCACGCAGGCTCAGCAGCTCGGGATCCTCCTCCATCGGTGCTAACTCCGCCCACGCTTCCGCTGCGCCGGGCACACCGTCCTGTGCCTGTTGAGCCACCTGAATATACTCGTCGATCCGTGCCAGCACTCGTGCGCGTAAGCGTCGAGCCTCCGCGTTTCGTTCCTCCCCAATGTGGTTCTGGCAGTCCGATATGAACCTCTCGCGAATCTTCGTACATGCCTCATTCTGGGGCTTGGTGAGCCGGTACGCGTCAAGAACCCGCTCGCCCATTGGCTTGCCGCGTTCCTTCCACATCCGGTCACGTTCGTCAGGCGTGCCGTGTACGAACCGCTCGCGCCAAGCTGAACGACTCTCGCATGTGCCCCAGCCGCCGCTGATTCCAAAAATGGTATGGCGCAGACAGTCGCCGGGAATTGAGCACTTCTCAGCTTCCCGCGCTGCTGCGGACGAAGCATCCGGTACGACAATGCCCGACGACGCCAGAAGAAACCAGAAAGTGATCAAACGCGCTGTCATGAGTCTGCCGTTCCTTCCTACGGTGTGGCCACCGCGCAAAACTCAGGCCCCGTCGGTGGGTGAACCGGCGAGGCCCGAGCGTTTTCCAGGGCGAGTATCATGGCGCATACCGCCAGCCTTTCCGCCGGAGTCTACAGCGAGATTTCGATTACGGAGTTTAGCTCGCCGTATTCGTTGGTCTCGATGACCGGGTTGTGGTGGTCGTGCGACCAACGACCATCGACGACGAGGCGGTAGCGGTACCGACCCTTCGGCAGCCGCAGCCGCGCTTCAAAGTCACCGTTGGCCAGCCGACGCATGGGCGTCGTATGCGGCATCCAGTCATTAAAATCACCCGCAAGCTGCACCTCAGTCGCGTCCGCGCTCTTGCTGCGGAAGATCACGACCTCTCCCTCCTGCCGCACGCCGTAGGCCTCTGCGATCTTTCGGTCAATCTCGGCCGGCGATGACGGTGTGAGGTTGGCCGGGTTACGCACGGGCGATGGCGGCACCGTGGCCGAGGACGAAGCCATCCCGTTCGCACCGGGCATGGGGGTTGTTACGGGTGAAGGCGGTGGCGCAATCGGAGCCGGTGCGACAGGCTTTGGCGCTGCGGGTTTCGGTGCGACCTGTCCCGGGGCTGCGAGCCCTGGTATCGCGGGTGTGGGTGTCGCGGGTACGGGTGCGACAGGACGCTGCGGCGCGGGCGTTGCGGTGGCGGGTGGTGTTTCGGGTGCGGTCCGACCGGCCGTGGGTGTTGGTTGCGGCGTCTGTTGGCTTGGCGTGACCAAGGTGACCGGCGCTACCGGAGCGTCGGGACGCATCATCTTTTGGGGGGGCGATGCGACCGGAGCCCTCGGGTCGATCACTGGGGCCGCGCTGGGCGTGGGCGGTGCCGCCAACGTTGCGGCTGGCGTTGTTTGGGTGGCACCGCGTACGGCGGTCGTTGTCGTCGCCGGCAAGACGGAACTCTGGCCCGGCGCGAGCGCGTTTGCGGTGTTCTTGTTGCCGACGAGGGTTGTCGTCGTGGCGAGAAGCCGTTCAGCGTCTTTCGCGAGTTTTTCCACGTGTTCCAGGATGTCGGCCGTCGGAGCCGTTGCAGGTTGCGAGGTCATGACCTCGCGCGCCAAAGCCTGGAAGTCGCGGGCACCCATACTCGTCGGCGCGAATTCCGTGATCGGCTGTCCGAAGCTCGATCCTTCCTTGAGCTTTGTGTTGAAGTTTACGACCGTTTCATATACGAGCTCTTTGTAGCGGTCGCGTAGCTCGGCCAGGATTTCTCGGGCGAGTTTTGTACGCACGTCATACTGATTCGCCAGCACGCGGACCGTAGCTGTAATGCCATCAGGGCCACTCAGCGCTTCGATAGAAGTGAGCTGCCGCGTGAGTCCGTGGAGCGAGAAGTAACCCGTATCAACCGGGACGATGATCTCGCTCGCGGCGCGCATCCCGTTTTTCATCAGGAGCCCGAGGTGAGGCGGGCAGTCAACGACACAATAGTCATACCGTCCATCATTGGCCCGGATCAGATCGCGCAATAGCACATCCGCGCCTTGCCGCGTGCCAAGCTGTGGCTCTAGCTTGGTCAGGTTGGCGCGTGACGGCGCGAGGTCGAGGTTGGGGGAAATCTGCCAGGTGATGCGTGACAGTTCAACGGGTTCGCCTTCGATCTGTCCCATGAGACAGTCGAAGATCGAAAGGTCCATCTGCTCGTCGGGGACGGCCATCCCCAAGGCGCAGTGTGACTGGGGATCCAGATCGACAAGGAGCACTCGGTGGCCCTCGCGAGCGATCGACGCAGCAAGATTGATTGCCACGGTCGTTTTTCCGCAGCCACCTTTTTGGTTAGCGATAGTGATACAGCGCACTGTGTTAGCCCTCACAAGCTACATGAGGGAGGCGTGGAATTACATCCGGCCCGAAGAGCCGCCTCCTGCTGCTCCTCGATCGGTTCGACTAGTGAACGTAGCGAATCGCCCTCCATGGCGACACCGGAAGTCGTCGTGCAAGCCGTCACAGCTTACGCGAGCACTTCTTCGCTACGTCCGGTAATGCATTGTATCGGATATCAGTGTTGAGAGCCTTCACCGGTTTCGCAAGGAAATGTTCGTTTTCAGTATTGAAAGGTTTCCGAGGCTGTGAAATCAACCCTGTGAGGGGTGTTTCTGGCGGACGGGGCACGATTCCGCCTATAGTACCTATATTAACGTGCTTAGGGTTGTTTTTCCATGCGTCGGAGTAGCGAAAGGAACTCTCGGTTGCCGCCGTGACCACGGATGGGGCTTTCTACCGTGCGGTCAATTGCCCAGCCATCGGCTGTTACGGCCGTGCAGACATCGCGCACGACATCATCGATCACTTCGTCCGGCAACACGCCGCCATCGAGGGCGTTTTTTGGGGCTTCGTAGTGGGGTTTGATCAGGGTGATGACACGACCGGCAGGCCGGAGGAGTCGGACTGCGTTCGGTAGGATTTTTCGCTGAGGTGTCCAGCCGACGTCGATCGTGATGAGCTCGACGGGCTCGGGTAGTTCGACGTGCATCGCGTTTTGGCGTTCGATCACGACGACGCGTTCGTCTTTGCGCAGTTTCCACGCCAGTGTGCCGTAGCTTGTGTCTACGGAATAGACCCTGGCCGCGCCGCGAGAGAGCAGGCAATCGACGAACCCGCCAACATGGCTGCCAAGGTCAGCGCAAACAAGCCCGGTGGGGTCGAGGGAGAATTGATCCAAAGCGGCTAAGAGCTTGTCGCCACCACGTGAGACGAACGCGCTACCCTGTGAGCGACTCATGAGAGAATGTGGCGGTGCGGCGTTTCTCCACGAAAACCCAAACCCAGCGCCACACGAGCGGAGCGCCGAATTCTGAGGCGGCGAACGCTTGGCGGCTCACTCAAGACTTCGCGGCTACGGCAGCGTTGAGCTGCTTGGCCAATCGCGACTTCTTTCGCGAGGCGGTTTTCTTGTGCATGGTGCCTTTGGCCGTGATCTGGTCCAGATGCTTGGTGATAAGCTGAAACTGGGTCTTGGCCTTGTCCATTTCGCCATCGTGAATCGAGTCGAGCAGCTTGCGCGTCTCGGTCTTGAGGGCTGACTTACGGGCACGATTGCGTTCTTGACGCGTCTCGGCCTGCTTCATGCGTTTCTTTGCCGAAGGCAGATTCGCCACGTTCGTTCTCCATTCCATTGCCGCTCTATGCGACTCTTTTCAAAACGACCAATCGCTGCAAGGGCTCCCCCTGCCTCGAAGGTATACTTCCACTCAGCCACTAAGGATCACTTAGCCTGTCGAAGGCCGTCAAGTCTAACACGGACGTCGCGGTAGTTGTAGTCCAGTTGGAGCAAATTTCCAAAGGTTTTTTGGGCCGCGTCGGACTCGCCGGCGGCCTCCTGGGCCCGTCCGAGCCAGTATTGGAGGGACTTTCCGGTGTCGTCCTCACTGAACTCGTATTGCTCGATCGCGTCTTCTAGTGTCGAAATCGCCTGGGAATGGTAGTCTTTGTGGTAAAAACAGCGTCCCAGGTACAACCCGCAGGCTGCCCGGTTCTTCGGGTCGCTTCGGGCATTTTGGAGCATGGGGATCGCATCGTCGAACTTGCCGCCACGAAACAGCCGCAGCGCGAGGTCGAATTTGACCCGTAGATCGGTCGGAAAACGCTCCGTCCGCTCCGTGAAAACGCCAATTTCGAACCGAAGCTGGGTGAGCTGGGCTTTCTTGGTGGCCTCTTTGTCCTTTTCCTTGACGGCACTCCGGACGGCCCGACCTAACTGTTTCATGCGGATGTCATCAGCCCGTTGCTTGAAAGCGTAGTTTTTGGTTCGCTCATAATCGGCGATCAGGTAGCCGATGGCTTTTTCTTCCAGCTTGGCGTCTTCCTGGCGACAGAGCAGATCTACGAGTTGGGAGAGCTTACCGGCGGCATCGCGATCTTCGAGGTACTCGGCCTCAGTCTTGTTCAGGAGTTCCGTGACACGGTCCACGTTTTGGATGGACCGCTGGGCATCGTGAAGGTCCTGTTGCTCGTCGGCGTTGACAATGCTGTCACGGTAGCCGTCACCGGATTGGTATTTACCTTTGAGGATGGTCAGCTTGGTCGAGATCTCTTTGAGGGCATCTTCGGAGGTGTGGTCCTTGGGGAAACGGCGAGCCCAGGTGCGAATGACCTCTACGCTGGTGGTGAAAGCTTCAGCCGCGAAGGCCGCTTCCGCGCGAGCGGCCGCACGATCACCGATTTCCTCCAGCAGCCGCGCCAGTGCCGAGAACTGCTTGGCCGTCGCCTTGGTGTTGATGTCGAGGGCTTTGTAGCAAATCGTGCAGGCCCAATGGGCGGCATTGTCTGCTCGGAGCCTGGAGGCATTCTTTGCGATCCCTTCCAGATAGGTGTAATTTTCAGGGTCACGACCGAACAGCCAGAGCGAGTTCATGAACGCCTTTTGAGCGTTCTTGTCAGTCAGCGATCGCGTCAACGTATCCTTGAACCCGGGTTTTTTACCACCGGTGGAGCGCCGTGCGACGGCACAACCGTGCAACGGCTTGCAGGCTTCTTCTACGGCGTCGGCCCAAAACTCGAGTCCGCTGATGTAATACTCGATCGCGTAATCAAACTGACGCTTATCGCCCAGGTCTCGCGCCCGCTCGAACCACTTCTTGCCCTTGTTTTTGTCTCCGTCGGAGATAACCAACCGGGCGTTGGGGTCCGGGGCGTCTTCGGGCGCGGCGTTTTTCTTGTCTTTTGCCATTGGATTCCGATAGCCCGACCGTCGCTCGCGGCGATGGGATGCTACTGAAGAGGCGGCGGGCAGCTACACACAGGCCACGCGTTTCCTCGCTGCGGTGAAGGGAGACACGGGCGAACACCGCACCGAAAACCGGTCAGCGGTTGTGACATCCGTCCGATCAGACCTTTACAATCACAAGCCAAGGAATACTATCCGTGCCATACTGGGTGTCAAGATGAGACGGCGTTGACGGGCCGGTTCACGTGGTTATCGGAATCTGGGATGAAGCTACCGCCGCTGGGCAACTTACGCATCGTGAACTATCCCGACCCCGTGCTCAAGAAGCAGGCGGTCGTGGTCTCGGAGTTTGGCGATGAATTGCAGGCTTTTGCCGATCGCATGATCGAGCTGATGCGTGAGGCACCGGGGGTGGGGCTTGCGGCTCCGCAGGTCGGGGTCAGCATTCGGTTGTTCGTTTACAACCCGACCGGGGAGGATGTCGACAGTGTCGTGTGCGTCAATCCCAAACTCAGCGGCTTTGAGGACGCGGAAGATGCCGAGGAGGGGTGCCTGTCGCTGCCGGATGTGACGGTGACGATGCGGCGGAGCGTCCGGGCCGAGCTTACGGCGTGCGATGCTTACGGTAAAGGCTTTACGCTTTCCGGTGAGGGGTTGATCGCCAGGATTTGGCAGCATGAGAACGACCACCTCTTTGGTCGACTGATTATTGATCGGATGTCCGAGGTTGATGAGATTGGCAACCGGCGCATCCTCAAGCAACTCCAACAGGATTACGCCAACGGCAAACGCTAGCGCTTCGGGTGGTTAAGAACATGCGAATCATCTTCATGGGGGCCGGCGTGTTTGGTGAGCCGGCGTTGCGGTGGCTTGCGCAGAGCGCGTACGAAGTGCCACTCGTTGTCACTCAACCGGCGTGGGCTTCGGGCCGCGGTCGCCGGGTGGTTCGTACGCCCATCGGTGCTGTGGCCGAGGCGCTTGGGATTGAGGTGTACGATGCGGAAAACATCAACGACGCAGCGTCTATCGAGAAGCTGCGCTCGGTGGGGGCTCATGTCGGGCTGGCGATTGCCTACGGGCAGAAGCTCTCTGATGAACTGCTAGCCACGACGCCGGCCGGGTATATCAACCTGCACGCCTCCATCCTCCCAAACTATCGCGGGGCCGCTCCGATCAATTGGGCCGTGGTGCGCGGCGAACAACGCAGCGGGTGCACGGTGTTTCGCATCGTGAAACGGATGGACGCCGGACCGGTGCTGGTGACGCACGAGACAGACATCGCGCCGCAGGAGACGGCCGGCGAGCTGCACGATCGGCTCTCCCTCTCAGGTGTGGAAGCCGTGAAAGAGGCGCTGGCGCTACACGAGGGCGGCGTTGTTCCTGAAGGTACCGCACAAGATGAATCGGCTGCCACGCTGGCACCCAAGCTAAAGAAGACCGACGGCGTGATTGATTTCGCCAAGCCGGCCAATGCGGTAGCCGCTCACATCTGCGGCATGACGCCGTGGCCCGGTGCCACGGCGCGGTTCGAGTCGCAAGAGGGGCGGTGGGAGAACGTCACGATCCTCCGCGCGAAGGCGGTTGAGAATGCGCCGACGCAAGTAGGTCGGGCACTGCCCGACGTTGGTGAATCAGAAGAAGACCCGTCGGGTGACGTCGAACCTGCAAGCTCAGGCAACGCGTCGGGCAGTGCCCGACCAACCTCCGGGCGCGCCGCCGCCTCTGGTGGGATTTTGGGGCTCACACCGGGGACGGTTGACGTTCGCGGTTTCATCGCGGCCGCTGAGGGTTACGTAGAGATTCTGGAAATCAAACCATCCTCCGGCCGCGTGATGAGCTGGTCGGACTACGTCAACGGTCGCCACGTGATCGCGGGTGATTCGTTTGTCTGTCCAAACGAATCGGCGTAGCGGTATGCTGGAAAGATGTGCTGTGATCCCGAAAGTTCGGGACGAACCTCAATTGACGATGCCCGATTGTACTCCTTGGCTGTGTAGTGTTTCTTCCGGCAGTCTGTTGTCGGAAACCAGCCGGGTGCAAGACTGAATTGGCGGATGGGTAGCGGCAGATGGGTGGCATGGACAAACGCCGCAGGATCGGGCTTGCGAAGGTTCAATGGATGCAGCTTGCGGCGTTTGCCCGTGATGACCCAATAGGAAAAAACACGGGCAAGCGTCACCCCGGAAGCCTTTTCTGTATTCGCAATGCCGTGGCCGCGACGCTTGCCCACGCCACCCCATGTACAACCGCCTCTGTCTTGCACCCTGGAACCAGCCTGTTGCTGGGAACTTGGCTTGTGTCGCCCTGTCTGCATAGTAGACTGGGTGGACAGGCTGGCGGCTTTGACAACATTGCGCGGTGTCGATTGTCTTGCTTGTCCGGCTGATGAGAGCGATGGATTCTGACTATGAAAACTGCGGTCGCCAACGCGAAAAGACACCCAAAGAATCGGCCCGCTGTAGACACTGATGAGTCATTACTCTGTGAACACGTTCCCGTTAGTTGTCGGGACTTGTCGAACGCGCAAACGGTGATTCCAACTCTCGCCAAGAACCAAAAGGCGATGCGCGAAATCGAGAATGCGGTTCGCGGTTTACCAACGCGGCATCAGATTCGATTGTCTGACGCCCGGAGCTTGAAAGGTCTTGATCCTGAAAGCGTTCATTTGGTCGTCACGTCTCCGCCGTATTGGACCTTGAAAGCGTACAATCAGACGGATGGTCAGCTTGGGCATGTCGAGGATTACGAGTCGTTCCTCCAAGAGTTGGACAGGGTTTGGCAGCGTTGCTTTGACGCCCTCGTGCCGGGGGGGCGGCTGGTCTGCGTCGTTGGTGATGTTTGTCTTTCGCGGCGGAAGAATAACGGAAGGCACACGGTTGTTCCGCTTCACGCCTCCATTCAAGAGCACTGCCGACGTATTGGATTCGACAACCTTGCCCCGATCATTTGGCATAAAATTGCGAATGCGTCATACGAAGTCGAAAACGGCTCGGGTTTTTTGGGAAAGCCTTATGAGCCCAATTCCGTTATCAAGAACGATATTGAATACATATTGATGCAACGAAAGCCGGGTGGCTACAGGAAACCGTCGATTGCGAAACGCACGTTAAGCGTTATTTCCATCGAGAACTATGCCAAGTGGTTTCAGCAGATCTGGTCGGGGGTGACTGGTGCCTCAACGCGTCAGCATCCGGCTCCGTTCCCGTTGGAGTTGGCCGAACGATTGGTTCGCATGTTCAGTTTTGCCGGAGACACCGTCTTCGACCCTTTCATGGGTACCGGGACAACGAATCTCGCGGCCGCCCAATGGGGGAGGAACAGCATCGGTTGCGAACTGGATTCAAAATATTATCAGATGGCGCTTCGCCGGATGGAAGATGAAACTGGCTCACTTTTTGGTATTGCCACTATCGATGCGGATTCGATCGAATGAGTAAGTACACCCCGCTCGTGCAGGAAGCCGTTCGGTATTTCTGGGCGACCCGTGCCAGTCAGTCCCGGGCTCGGGCAGTCCCGGGCTCGGGGGTCTGCGGGTGGCGGTCGTGACCGCGGGGCACGCGCAGCGGTTACCGGCGGTGGGCACTTGGATGGGTTTGTAGAATTGGTCAGAACGCTTCTTGTCTTGTTGAAAGCGGTATTTCCGGCGCTGATATATTCACTGTTTATCGCGTTTTGGGTGCTGCTTGCGTTTGACTGGCATGTTGAAGCCGTGAGCTTGAAGTCAGGCGTCACCTTCGTTGCAGTCTATTTGGCTGGGGGGTTCGGGCTTTCGTTTTTGGCCACCGGCGGTGCGTGGCATGTCGTCCTGGCTGCGTTGCTGGACATCATACTGATGTTTAGGTTCTCGGCGGCGACGTTCGGTTGCGCTGACGCACACGGGTGTCTAGTGCTCATGACCTCCTGCGACCAGCCCAAAACCTGGTCTGATTCCTTGGTAGTCCGCCACAGCACAAAAAACTGAGAAATCCCGATGATCCGCTTGACCTTCAAGTTAACTTTAAGGTGTAGAATGAGGGTGTGATGACTAAGAAACCACAAGAAGAGTCAGTAGATCGTTTGATGGCGATCGGTGAGGCGGCCCGTACGGCCGGCGTGGCGACGCCCACGTTGCGCTACTACGAGCAAGAGGGTCTCCTCTCGCCGACCACGCGGAGCCGTGCCGGATACCGTCTTTACGATACCCGAGCGGTCGAGCAATTACAGTTCATCCGTTCCGCACAGGGCGTGGGGTTCACCCTCGGCGATATTCGTACGCTTGGTCGCCTCGAAGGGGGGCGCGGTACGTCTTGCAAGGCGGAAGTACGGCGACTGCTTGAGCGGCGCTTGGCGGATGTCAACGAGAAGATGAAGGATTTGAAGCGCGTTCAGCAGGCTTTGGGGCAGGCGTTGGATTGTTGTCAGCGCTCGAAAGGCGAGTGCGGGGTACTCAAGGAAATTCGCCCCGCTAAAAAGAAAAGGAGACGATGATGGTTACGAGACGATGGACGCTTTCCGTTGTGGCGCTGGGAATGCTCGGCGTCGTTACGCTTGGCGC
>JAJRSR010000189.1 GCA_024278695.1 Planctomycetota bacterium
ATGTGCCGCACGTCATCATGGTCATCGACCAGTGCCACGCGAATACCGTCAAGCCGGCTCGTACCGTTGCCATTGGCTGGTCCGTTCGTGGCTCCTGTCGTCGTGGGTATGTTGTGTGGGTGATTCGGGTTAGCTGCCGGTTCAATCGCCACAGGCACCACGAGCGAAAACGAACTCCCGATACCAAGTTTGCTCGTGAGCGTTAGTTGTCCACCGAATGCCACAGCGAGCGATTTTGCGATCGTCAGCCCCAAGCCAGTGCCACCATGTTTTCTTCCCATGGTCCCATCATTTTGCTCAAACGCTTCAAAGATAGCGGCCTGTCGGTCCGCCGCGATGCCCGGACCTGTATCCGTGACCGTGACCCGCAGGGACTGCCGATTGGGTTCGGTTGGTTCGCCCTCGCGCGGTTGAGTCAGTGCGGCATGAACTTTGATCGTTCCCTGCGCGGTGAACTTTCCGGCATTGTCGACCAGGTTGATGAGAATCTGGCGTAGCTTCGTAGGATCAGTGCGTACGTGGCGCGGCACGTCTTCGTCGATGGCGAGTAGGACCGTGACGTCCTTTTGGCGTGTCTGTCTAACGCCAAGGTCTCGTGCCTCTTCAAGCAGTTGGTGCAAGTCCACACGTTCAGACTGGATCAGTTCGTGACCTTCGTTGAGTGTGGCAAGATCGAGGATGTCGTTGACGACGCCGAGCAGGTGTTCCCCGTTGCGTATGACAGAGCGAAGGTGTTCGGGGTGGCTGGCGGTCTCGTCAGTGTCTCGAGCGATCAGGTCGGCTGATGCAATGAGGACAGTGAGCGGTGTTCGGAGTTCATGGCTCATGCGTGTGACAAACTCCCGCTTGGCGCGTTCCGTCATGGCGAGGGCGCGCCTCAGATCGCGCCGTCGACGTACTGATGCGATGATGATCGCACCCAGCACGAGCGTGATTCCGGCGCACGCCGCTCGAAACGCGAGGCTTTGCCAAAAAGGAGGTAGGATCGAGAACGAAGTCCGAACGACCTCGCTTTCGATGCCCCGGTGGTTAACCGCTTTAGTCAATAGCGTGTAATCTCCCGACCCCAGGTTGGCACCGCGCCACGTCCCGATGGCGGAGGGCTCTGACCATTCGGCGTCTCGCCCGAGCAACTGAAACTGATACTTGATTCCGATGCAGGATCGCCAGCCGTTGGCCTTGATACGGACCGCAACATCTCTAACCGGGTATTTAGCTTGTATGGGGGGGTGTCCGGATTGCTCCCGCTGCGATCCAGCGAGCACTTCTTCGACCATGAGGCGGGGTCTCTGTTGGCAAGGTTGAAGACGCTTCGTGTTGATTCGCGCGAGTCCTTGGGTTGTACCGGCGTAGAGGTCTCCGTCTGCGCCAACGGCCACACTGCGAATGTCACGGGTTGGGAGCCCGTCTTCGTAGTCAATCCATTCGATCTGCTGACCGTCGATTCGTGCAATGCCGTGATCCGTGGCGGCCCAGATGCGTCCATGGTCGTCTTTCGCGAAATCCCGTACGAGAAACGGCTCCTGTCGGTGATCGACGAGTGGCGTCGCACCTTGTTCGGTGACGTCGAAGATATGGTGCTTCATGCCGACCAGTACACGCCCGTCGTCGCTGGCGACGACTGAGGTGATGGGGTCGTCTCGAAGCAGCACTCGGTTTCCCGTGGCATTGAGTCGCACCAGTTCTTTGTCGTTCGTCACAACGAATAACGTGCGGTCGGATCCGGCGGCGACCGACACACATCCCTTGTCCGGAGCTTCAGGGATGGTGATTATCGAGATCGTTCCGTCGATCAATCGCCTTGGTCCTGGGCTTGAACAAAAAACAAGACGGCCGTCGCCGTCTTGGACGATTCCGGTTGTGTGTGGCGACGCAAAACTTTTCTGGTCGGACAGCCGAATCGTGTCGAGGTAGCGCGCCAACCATACCTCACCGGTGTCATCGGAGAACACGGCTTTGATATGGTCATCTGGGCCTAGGCGTTTGGCTCTGCCTTTTTTAGGGTCAAGTCGCACAGCACCGGAGACGGTTCCGGCGATCAACGTGCCGTCGGTACTGCTACGAACGCTGGTGATCACGGGGTGCGCGAGTCCGTCTTCGTACATGTAGGTGACAATGTGCGGAGATCGCATCCGGAATACACCGTGCCCATACGCGCCGATCCAAATCTGCGATTCGGAATCCGAAAAGAGGCTGTGCGTATCTTGACTGGGCAAACCAGCGTTGCGATCAATGATTCGGAATCGCTCTTGGGAGAGCCGAAACACGCCGCCCTCGGTAGCCACCCAGATTTCACCGCCGGGGTATTCCATAATATCGTTGATTTCAGTGTCGGCTAGGCCGTCAGCGAGACCGAAGATTCGGGCGTCTGATCCGGTGATTCGCGTGAGTTGTCCCGGCCAACGCTGCCCTACCCATATGGAGCCGTCGGTGGCGCGCGCCAACGTAATCACCCTGCCCTTACCGAGGGTCTCGGCGAAAACGGTGGTGATGTCATTGTTCGGCGATATGTGCAGGACGGCTTTCTCGGAGCCCGCGAGCAAGCCGAGCGCCCCGTCCGAAATTAGATCATTGATCGCAAACGCTTCCGTGCCGGGCACTACCTCGGCATGGGAGCCCTCCTGGGCGTGGGTGAAGCGGAAGAGGCCTCGCGTAGCGCCAAGCCAAATCGTGCCATCTTTCGCGATCACGATCGCCTTAACATTTCGATTATGAAGCGTTCGATAGCTATCGTCGAGTTCTTGGGTTGTGGGGTCTATGGCGCGAAGTCCGTCTGAGCAGGCCAAGAGCAAACACCGGTCCGACAAGAGCGCCATATCCAAGACGCGCGTTCCCTCGGGCAAGTTAGTGTGGGGTCTCGCGAACGCGGTGCCCGTCCACCGCCAAATCCCGTCATCGGTGCCAAGCCAGATGACACCCTGCGTGTCTTCGGCAATGGAGCGAACGATGACTCCCTGCAGCCGTGGGAAGCTACTGATCGGGTAGACGATAGCCAACGCTGATGAGGCGGCGGCGAGCACGATCACGCCCGATAGAATAGCAATTTTCTGTGCCTCGCGATGCAATCGGGACCCTCCCTCAAAATGTCACTTGGTGGAGCCCCTATTATAGCAGGCGTATCGAAGTGACTCAACAGGGCTAGGGATTTCTGGAATGCGATTGTGTGAGCGGGGGGTACCCATAGAAAAAGCCGCCCACCCCGGAGCGGCTCTTCCTATCGGAGGAAGGAGGGTTATCAACGTCGAGAGTCGTCTGGTTATCGGGTGACTCTCGTGGTTTTTCCGGTGGCTACCTGTACGGCATTGGCGGTCGTGCGGTACGCCAGATCCTGGGCGATAGCATCGCTCAAAAAAGACAGCAGTGGTCGAACGGTGAAGCCGAAGGTTCCAGACGCGTCGCGGCTGGCCATGAAGGTGAACGTGCCGAGGTAACGCTTGTCTTGGGCGTTCACGCTGCCACCCATCGTGGTAGCACCAACCCGGCCATGCAACTGGTCTGCCGCGTCAATGGCTTGGATGGTGGCGAACACATAGTCCGCTCGTTCGCGATCTACGGAAGCCTCGACGCGGTCAAGCGAGCCGCTCGTCCCGCCGGTGGCTTCTACGGATACCTGAAAGGTGCGTAGTTGATCCACGCCGGAGACAAACACGTCAACGGTCACGGCGTCACCGGGAGTGACCGAGGCGGATCGCGTGCTTAGCGTTACAACCGCTGTGCCGACATCAACAGCCTGTTGCACTTGGCGGGTGTTTCGCAGTGTGATGGTGCTAAGGCTTACGGCATCAATCTCCGAAAGCTCGATCAGCACGTTATCTCGGCTAACGGCTATCAGATTGGCCCCAGTCCGCTGAACGCTCATCGCGATGCGGGCGGCCAAGCTGCCGCTCAGCGACAATTCAGCGGCGGTGCATGTGTGATCGCGACCCTTGTTGTGGGTGCTGCACGGTTTAGCTCCGCTTGGTACGGCGTCGCCAAGGTAGACGGTGCTGCCGTCGGCCAACTGTACTTTCTCGAATCCGTTGATCGCTTTGTGTGAGGCCAGACGGTATGTCTGTGCCTTCGCTGGCGACGCCGCCAACGTAAGTGCGATCGCGAATCCACCTGCCCATGCCTCAATCGTTTTTGTTCGTTTCGTTTTCATAGCTGTGGTTTCCTTTCCACCCACCCATAGCATGCTGGCTCACTGCCTTTGACATCATTCATTAAGTTTTTTCGGAATTTCTCGGAAATTGCTTCGCGGTGCCCGGTCTTGCGGCGCTCGAATATCGAGAAAACGGCCTTGGTCGCCTGAAAACGGGCCTTGGCAGGAATTTCTCAGATGTGGGCACTTTAGATTTGTATTTGTGCGTGGATTCCATGAAAATAAAAGCGATGGCGTCTTCCGACTCAACACGAATGACGTTCCTGATGCGCCTTCGGGATCGTGCGGACAATCTCTCTTGGGAGCAATTCAACGAGAAGTATGGCGAGCTGCTCTACCGGTACGCGCGTCAGCGCGGTGCCACCCACGCCGACGCGGAGGATGTGGTTCAAGAAGTCGTCATGAGTCTTTTCAAGGCGATGGAGGGTTTCGAGTACGACGCTCGGAAGGGGCGGTTTCGTGGCTACCTGCGGACGGCCGTCGTACATGCAATGGGGCGGCGGGCCAAGAAAGACGAAAAGCAGGGCAAACCCTTAGATCCACAGGCCTTGGATTATATTCAGGCTGAGCGAGAGAGCAGTGCCGATCTTCGCTGGGAGCAGGAGTGGCGGCTGCACCGGCTTCGCTGGGCACTTCGTTCCATTGCGTCTGAGTTTGAGGCCTCCACGCTCAAGGCGTTTGAATTGCACGCGTTACGCGGCGTAGCCGTCGAGGAGGCGGCCGAGCAACTGGAAATGAGCAAAGC
>JAJRSR010000190.1 GCA_024278695.1 Planctomycetota bacterium
AAACACAGCGAAAACGCCGCTATCGTGAAAACATTTCGAAACACTTCGAATCTCCCCGATTCACTCGATCGGCGGTTTTGCTCTTTCCCGCATCCGTGAATCAATAGATTTCACCCCAAAGCCATCTGCCAACCACGGCGACATCGCCGTCCCGCAGATCAACTCGCTTGCACCAGTATAGGCGAGGTCTCCGATATCTTCAAGCGCTTTGGGACAAGGATAAGAGAAAAAATATCTTACCCAAATCCCAACCCAGAAAACCTCGCCCCATCCTTCATATTCCCGGACCGGGTACCTGAAATCCAACCAACCGAATCCGGTGAACAGCAGCCGATCAGCAAAAAAACCTTTCAAATAAACGGCCCTAGGCCCATAGTCCTATAACCAAGCCGCCCATGCCCCGACGCAAGCCTGTGCCGAAGGACACACGCCACCGACCTCTACGCCTCAAGCACCCTCTTATGCCTCAAGCACATAGCGACGACCGAAGTAAAGCTTGGCCGTTACCAGTAGCAACAACGTCAGAATCACCATACCCCACTCTGATACCGTCGGAATCGCGACGTCAGAGCAGGTGTCGTCGATGCCGTCACCGTCGTTGTCGCCCAGGCACATGACGCCCGCCCCCACGAACGAAGTACTCGTCACCAAGGCATTGCACTCGGTTTCAGTCAGACGTTCGCAGGTACCGTCGTCCATACAACACGCACCGCACTGGTCCGAGTTAACACAAACGCCAACCTCACAGGTATCGATCGTACACGGGTCTGTATCGGCGCACTGCGAGTCGTTGAAGCATTCGACGCACGCCCCGAAGGTCTCACTACAGGTCAGCCCTGAAGCCACACAGGGATCCCCAGAAGACGCACACCCGTCGTTAAGGCATGTCTCAACACCGTTGCAGAACACACCGTCATCAGTACAAGTCGTGCCGTTGGGCTGACCTGCGTCCACAGGACAAGTTTCGTCCGCACCCGTGCAGAACTCATCGGCGTCGCATTCGTCCACGGCCGCACGACAAATCTGCGTGTTGGGTAGGAGGTTCGGATCACACGCACCGTTGCCGTCGCACGCATCGGCCAAGTCGCAATCGCCACCCGGCGTTTGGCTTCCGCAGACCGCCCCCACCGGCTCATTCGGATGGTCGCAGATGCCTTCCACGCACACATCCATCGTGCATTCAATACCGTCCGACGTACACGGCGTTCCGATGGCCGAGTCCGGATGCGTACAACTGCCCGCATTGCAGAGATCATCGGTGCATTCGTTGCCGTCATCCGTACAGACGATGCCGTCCACATTCGGGTGGACGCAAACACCAGACTGGCATACATCTGCCGTACATTCATTACCATCGTCGTCGCAGGCCAACCCTTCATTGATAGGCTGAGTGACGCACAAACCTGTCACCGGGTTGCACTCGAACGTGGCACACTGCGAGGCCGGATCACACGTCACAAAGTCGGACACACAAACGCCAGCGAGGCATGTGTCAATCGTACACAAATCACCATCAGACTCGCAGTCGTTGGTATCGTCATTCGTGAACACGCATCCGCCGATGGGATCACACGTGTCATCCGTGCAGAAGTTGGTGTCATCGCAGAACAACGTGGCACCGGGCTGGCAATCATTGAACAGGTCACAAGCCTCAAACCCATTGCAGACGTTGTTGTCGTCGCAGAAGGCGTCGTCCAACGCGTGAGCGCAACCAGTTACAGGATCGCACGTGTCGATCGTACACGCCACACCATCATCGCAGTCCAACGGCGTACCCGCTTCGCAACCGTTCACCGGATCGCAAAGCTCAATACCGTTGCAGACGTTACCGTCATCGCAATCCAGCGGCATACCCGCTTCGCAACCGTTCACCGGATCGCAAAGCTCAATACCGTTGCAGGCATTGCCATCATCGCAAACGACAGGCGTACCCGGCTGACACCCATTAACAGGATCGCACGTTTCGGTCCCGCTGCACACATCGTTGTCATCACAGACGAGCGGCGTGCCGGCCTCGCAGCCGTTCACCGGATCGCAAAGCTCAATACCGTTGCAGGCATTGCTATCGTCGCACACGACCGGCGTACCCGGCTGGCAGCCATTCGTCGGATCACAAGTCTCAGAACCATTGCACGCATTCGCGTCGTCACAAACGAGCGGCGTACCCGGCTGGCAGCCAGCTACCGGATCGCAGGTCTCGGTGCCGCTACAGACATCGCCGTCGTCACAAACCAGCGGCGGACCCGGCTGACAACCGTTAGTCGGATCACAGGTCTCGGAACCGTTGCACACGTTGCCGTCATCACAAACGAGCGGCGTACCGCCCTGGCAACCGAGAACCATATCGCAGGTCTCCGTACCGGTGCAGGCGTTTCCATCGTCACAATCGAGCGGTGTACCCGGCTGGCAGCCGGTCACCGGATCGCAGGTTTCGATACCGCTACAGACATCGCCGTCGTCACAAACCAGCGGCGTGCCAGCTTCACAGCCGAGCGTCGGATCACAAGTCTCCGAGCCGTTGCAGGCGTTGCCGTCGTCACAAACGAGCGGCGTACCGGCTTCACAACCGAGCGTCGGATCACAAGTCTCCGAGCCGTTACACGCGTTGGCGTCATCACAAACGAGCGGCGTGCCGCCCTGGCAACCGAGAACCACATCGCAGGTTTCAGTGCCGGTGCAGACATCACCGTCGTCACAAACCAGCGGCGTGCCCGGTTGACAACCAAAGTCCGGATCACACGTCTCCAAACCATTACAGGCGTTGCCGTCATCACAAACGAGTGGCGTACCCGGCTGGCAGCCACCGACGGCATCGCACGTTTCCAAACCGTTGCAGGCGTTTCCATCGTTGCAGGTGAGCGGTATCCCGGCCACGCATCCGGTAGCAGGGTCACACGTTTCCAAGCCCGTACACACGTCGCCATCATCACAGGTCAGCGGCGTACCCGTTGTGCATCCTGTGAGCGGATCACACGACTCCAAGCCGTCGCAAGCGTCGCCGTTATCGCAAACCAGCGGCGTACCGCCCTGACACCCGTTGACCGGGTCGCACGTCTCCAAACCATCGCAAAGGTCGGCGTTGTCGCAATCCAGCGGCGTACCCGGGACGCAACCCGTAACGGGATCACACGTCTCACTACCGTTACACACACTACCGTCATCACAACCAAGCGGCGTGCCCGGTTGACATCCCGCGATGGGATCGCAACCTTCCATACCGTCGCACACATCGCCGTTGTCACAAACGAGCGGCGTACCAGGCTGGCAACCGGAAACCGGATCGCAAGTCTCCAAACCCGTGCAGACATCGCTGTCGTCACAAACGAGCGGCGTACCAGGCTGGCAACCGGAAATCGGATCGCAAGTCTCCAAGCCGGTGCAAATATCGCTGTCGTCGCAAACGAGCGGCGTCCCAGGCCCACACCCGGTCGTTGGGTCACAGACCTCAGTACCGTTACAAATGTCGTTGTCGTCACAGGAAAGCGGCGTACCCGATGTGCACCCGTTGGTTGGGTCACAGAACTCCAGACCGTTGCAGACACTGCCATCATCGCACGTGAGCGGCGTACCCGCCTGGCAACCCAACAGGGCATCGCAGGTTTCCAGACCATTACAAACATCACCGTCGTCGCAGGTTAGCGGCGTACCCGGCTGGCAGAAGCCGTTGGCATCACACGTGGCGATACCGTTACAGACGTCATTGTCTTCGCAATCGCTATTTGTCAGACATTCCACACACATATCCAACGTATCGTTGCACAGCAACGGAACCGGGCAAGGATCGCCCGGTGACGGATCACAACCCGTGAGCGGATCACACGTCTCGACGCCGGTGCAGAACAACCCGTCATCGCAATCCACCGGCGTGCCCGGCTGGCAGCCATCGATGACGTCGCAGACCTCCATACCGTCGCAAACGTTGCCATTATCACAATCGAGCGGCGTACCGGGTTGGCAACCGTTGACCGCGTCACAAGTCTCGGTGCCGGTACAGACATTGCCATCGTCGCAACTGAGCGGCGTACCCGGCTGACAACCCAGGACGACATCACACGTCTCCAACCCGTCGCAGACGTCGCCGTTGTCACAAGAAAGCGGCGTGCCACCCAAGCACCCCAACACCATGTCGCAGCTTTCCAACCCGTCGCAAACGTCACCGTTGTCGCAAGAAAGTGGCGTACCCGGCTGACAACCATTCAGCGCATCACACGTTTCCGTACCGTTGCAGACGTTGCCGTCATCACAGACGAGCGGCGTGCCGCTCTGGCAACCGAGGTCCGGATCGCAGCTTTCCACGCCGGTGCAGACGCTATTGTCATCACACGTGAGCGGCGTTCCAGGCTGGCAACCCAAAACCGGATCACAGGTTTCGATACCGGTGCAAACACTCTTGTCATCACAATCCAGAGGCGTGCCGGCCTTGCAGCCGTTGACCGGGTAACAGGACTCGACGCCGTTACAAGGATTGCCGTCGTCACAGACGAGCGGTGTGCCGGGGACACAACCAAGAACCACGTCGCAAGTTTCCGTGCCATTGCACATGTTGGCATCATCGCACGAGAGCGGCGTACCTGGGAGGCAACCGTTGTCCGGATCACACGACTCGATGCCGTTACACGCATTACCATCATCACACACGAGCGGCGAACCGCCCACGCAGCCGAGAACCACGTCGCAAGTTTCCGAGCCGTTGCACATGTTTCCGTCGTTACAGTCCAACGGAGCCCCAGGCTGGCAGCCAAGAATCGTATCGCAGGTCTCAGCGCCGTTGCAGGGATTGCCATCATCGCAATCCACCGGCGTACCTCCCTGGCAACCCAAAACCGGGTCGCAGGTTTCGCCTGTGGTGCAGGCGTTGCCGTCATCGCAGTTTAGCGGCGTCCCCGGTTGGCAACCGGTGACCGGATTGCAGGTTTCAGTCCCCGTGCAGGCATCGCCGTCATCACAAGTCAGCGGAGTGCCGGCCACGCAACCGCTGCTGTTGTCGCACGTTTCCAAACCATTGCAGGCGTTGCCGTCATCACAGATCAAGGGCGCACCAGCCTGGCAGCCGAGAACCATGTCGCAGGTCTCAACGCCATTGCAGGCATTCCCGTCATCGCAATCCACCGGCGAACCACTCTGACAACCCAAGACTGGATCGCAGGTATCACCCGCGGTGCAGGCGTTACCGTCGTCGCAGCTTAGCGGCGTACCCGGTTGGCAACCGGTAGCCGGGTCGCAGGTTTCAGATCCCGTGCACACATCACCGTCATCGCAACTCAGCGGAGTACCGGCCACGCAACCACTACTGATGTCGCACGTCTCCACGCCATTGCAGGCGTTGCCGTCATCGCAGGTCAGAGGCGTGCCGCTCTGGCAACCCAGAAGCATATCGCATGTCTCGCCGCCGTTGCAGAAGTTGCCGTCGTCGCACACCAATGGCGTACCCGATTGACAGCCGCCCACCGGATCGCAGGTCTCACTGCCATTGCACACATCGCCGTCATCACAGATCAAGGGCGTACCAGCCTGACAGCCGTTCACCGGGTCGCAAGTCTCAAGCCCGTTGCAGACGTCGCCGTCATCGCAGGCGAGCGGCGTTCCCGATTGGCAGCCGTTAACCGCGTCACACGTTTCGCTACCGTTGCAAACATTACCATCGCTACAATCGACCGGAGCCCCCACACAAACTCCGAGCACATCGCACTGATCGGCAGTCGTGCAGAGCAAACCATCATCACAAACCACACCCGTCTGCACAGTCGCGACACACCCCCCGGTGGCCGGGTCGCAGGTGCCGACGTGACAGGCATCGTCCAACGCCGAGCAATCGACCGGGGTACCGACACAAACCTCGTTCGTGCAGGTGTCCGTAACCGTACACAGGTTGCCGTCGTCGCATGAATCCTCGGCAATGCAGGCGTTCATGATGATCGTCGCGATCGCATCGGCTAGGTCTGAGCTTGGATTGGCGGACTGGAACGTGGAGCCACCGGTACCGGCGGCCAGTGCCTGAGCCAACCCGATGACGCACGAACTGGAGCCGTCGCCGGTAATCGGAGAGACCGTCACGTTATTGGCGACGGCGATCGCTATCGCATTCGTTATCGAATCTCGATCACTGCCGGGATCCTGACAGGAGTTACCCAAGCAGGCTCCCTCGTCGCTGATGGGGACGATGACGCGAATCGAACCCGGCGTCCACGGGTAACGATCGGCCAGGACCGCAGTCGCAGGCCCCCAGTTCTCGTCCTTTTCAGAGCTGCCGCCACCGCTGAGGTCTCCGGTGCATCCGTCCGGATCGCCCGGGACCGCGTCACCCAGCAAGGCGCTGACCGAGTCACCAGGTGACTGACAGGAGAAGAGGTTGGAGTTGTTGTTCGGGTGGATCGCAAGAATGTCATGAGACACCACGATACCGACGGAGAGCAAATCAGCGACCACATCGTTGATTGTGTTACAAAGCGCCTCGCCCTCGTTTTGCATCGAACCGGACGTGTCCATCGCGAACACGACCTCCACCGGCGGGCAGACCAACGCCGGACCCGACTGACAGCCGAGGATCGGGTCACAGGTTTCGATACCGTTGCAGGTATCACCGTCATCACAACTTATCGGCGTACCCGGCAGGCAATTGCCAACGAGGTCGCAGACCTCGTCACCGTTACAGACATCGCCGTCGCTGCAAGGCGCACCCGGCGTGGGGGTTCCGGCGATGCAGCCGCCGTTACCATCACAGGTCTCGGTGCCGTTGCACGGGTTGCCGTCATCACACACGAGCGGCGTGCTCGCCTGACATCCACAAACCGGGTCACATGTCTCAGCACCATTGCAAGAATCGCCATCGTCGCAATCCGCGTCGGTGCTGCACGGGCAACTAAGGCTGATCTCTTCGACGTAAATCTTCCCGTTTGTCTCGCGCACCTTGAAGCCGTCGATGAGGAGGTCGGGCAAAAGAATCGAACCCAGTGTGACGGAACCGCTTTTGGAACTACTCGGAATAAAAGCCGCCTGAATCTGCGCGGTGGTGATCACCACGTCATAACCCGACGAAGCAGTCGTGGAAACAAAAATGACCGGCTCGTCCTCGGACGATGAAGTGATCACGGATACGGTCGAAGACGACTCCCCAAAACCATCTGTCGCCGTGACGCGGAAGACCAATTCCGTATCCAACAAAACGGTCGGCGCGATGAAGCGCGGCCGATCCGTACCGGCATCGATCAACACCACCGGCGGCCCTTTCACCTGCGTCCACTGATAGCTGAGCGCATCGTTGTCCGCATCGATCGAACCGCGGGCATCCAACATGACCGGGGACCGGCTAATGGCCGCCTGCTCAGTTCCAGCATTGGCGGCCGGTGCCGAGTTGGGGGTCGACGGGTTGACCACAACCTGCACCGTATCCGTGGCGAACGTCGTGCCCGAAGTGACCAACACCTCAAACCCAAGCACCGTCGGACCCGCTACGGCAGGTGCAGCAAAAACCGGCTGACTGCCCTGGGCATTGGTCAGCGTGACGGGCGGACCGGAAGTCTGGGTCCACAAATAGCTGATAGTCTGGCCGGGGATCGGCTCACTCTGCGTGCCGTCAAGCGAAACCATCGTGCTCTCCAGCGCGGTGCGATCCTGACCAGCCTCGGCCTTGGCGATCGGACTGATCTGGGAACTGCTGCCATCCGAAGAGAACTCGATCTTGTTCAGGCCGATTTCGACGCACCCGGCCTCGACGGAAGCGTCAAACGTGAAGATCAACTCCTCGTCTTTGTGGCTACCGGTTCCGGCTAGCTCCTTGTTACCGTCGCAATCACTGTCCTTGACGCCCGCGCCATCCTTACGAATGTAGACCATACCCGGCACGCCAGTCGCCGTGGGGTCCGTCGGGGAAGATTGTGGCACGTCGGTCTGAGCGGTCATCACGAACGGCGCGGGCGATCCACCAATCGTAATCGGCCTCAATGACGCAATGCACACGTTGTCCGAATAACCTTGACCATTCTTCGTAAGCACCACCGGCAAAGTGGATGATCCGCCGTCGTCGCAAATCGGAAGACAATAGCCATTGTCGCGCGAGGCGAAGTTCTCAATGGTGAAGGCACCGTAAACTACGCCGATGTCAATGGGCTGCGAACACGACACATGAAGGTGTGAGTGGTCGCCATTGACCGACATCTCCAGGTCGTTCGACTGGAACGTGCCGTTGTCGTCGGAACCGAACAACACAAAGATATCGCCATCGTTTAGAACACCGCTGAAGATAATATCACCATCGTCATCAACGGTGACCAACGCACCATTCGGCCCGTTGTAGCGAAGTTCCAAATAGGTCACGCCACCTTCGCAACTGCATGAAGAAGACGATGAAGCCACGGCAGTAGATTGTGCCGCACCACACACAACCGCAAAGGCAACAACCGCCGCCCGACCCCACTTCGCCAACGACAACTTTCCCGGTGTCAAGTTCATAACCCGCTTTCCTCCCAAGGCCGCCTGTATCGGGACGACGTACGCCACCCACACCAACGTCCAATTA
>JAJRSR010000191.1 GCA_024278695.1 Planctomycetota bacterium
GGTTGTTCGAGGATGCGGTGGCGGCACATCCGACGTCGGTTGAAGCGAACCACAACTTGGCGTTGGCGTTGGCGGTTCAGGGGCGGTTTGCGGAGGCTGTGCCGTATTACCGGCGGGTGTTGGATGCGGCACCGACGTTGGCGGGCGTGGCGTTTAATTTGGGGGTGGCGTTGGAACAGGTGGGAAACGTGTCGGCGGCGTTGGAGTACTACCGGGTTGCCGTGGCGCAAGACCCGGAGGACGTAGCGGCGCGTCGCGCGGTTGTGAGGTTGGGTGGACCGCCATAGTTGCTGGCGGTTGGTGTTTGTGTGGCACCGGTGCCGGCGGTCGAGTCGTTCGCCGCTTGGTTGGCGTTATTGGTGTAGGGTTGTCACTTGGGGGTCGGGTGGTTACGGTGGATCGTTTTCGTGCCATACAATAGTAGAGACAAGTCTTGAACGAGGGTGATGCAGTTTCCGGCGGCGGCGGTCAAGGGCTTAGGGTCCGTTCTATCCAAATGCTTCAGCGATCGGGGTTGAAGGAAGAATACTTTCTCATTCTGGTTTCGATCTTGGTCGGTGCGGCTACCGGTGTTGGTGCGCATCTGTTCTTTGAGCTCATCGAATACGCGCAGGAGGTTGCCTACGGTAACGGTAGCGGGCACGGTCAGTTCGGACCACACGGTTTACATGGGCAGCGATGGTGGATGCTCGTGGTGTTGCCGTCGGCTGGAGCGTTGTTGGTCGGCTACATTATTCATTTCTTTGCACGCGAGGCGAAGGGGCATGGCGTGCCCGAGGTGATGGACGCGATGTACCGTAAGGGGTCCATCATTCGTCCCAGAGTGGCCGGTGCCAAGGCTGTGGCTTCTGCGTTGACAATCGGATCGGGCGGATCGGCTGGTACCGAGGGGCCGATTATTCAGATTGGTGCTGCGATTGGGAGTAGTATTGGTCAGTACTTGCACATCCCGCGTCAGCAGATGAGCGTGGTGGTGGCGTGCGGTGTGTCGGCTGGTATTGGTGCTATTTTTAATGCGCCGATAGCGGGGGTCATGTTTGCGCTCGAGATCTTCCTCAAAGATTTTTCGTTTCGTACGTTCTCTCCGGTTGTGTTTGCCAGCGTGATTAGTTGCTCGATCATGCATGCGATTCGCGGGGAGGATGTGGCACTGTTTGAGGTCGGCGTGCTTCGTGAGGGCGGGTATATTTTTCTTGCCGGTGAGTTACCGATGTTCCTGGTGCTCGGCATGGTGTGCGCGGTGGCGGCCGTTGGGTTTACGAAGTTGCTTTATTTTACCGAAGACGTGGCCGACCGCCTACCGCTTCCGGAACCGTTCAAGCCTGTGCTTGGTGCCGTGGGTCTTGGTGTTTGCGGTGTGTTGTACATGCTGATTGGTGAGTCCAATGAGATGCCGTTGTTTTTTGGCAATGGCTATCCCGCGATCGAGGCTACACTTGGCGCTGAGCTTCTGACGATGAGCGCTGGGTTTCTCGTGGCGCTGTTTGCGCTGAAAGCGTTGGCCACGTGCTTCACGCTCGGCTCTGGTGGGTCGGGGGGGGTGTTTGCGCCGTCTCTGTTGATGGGTGCTTCGCTCGGCGGCGCTTTTGGGCTTGTCATGCATTCGATCGGGTTTACGGGTGAAGGTAGCGTCGCTGCGTACGCACTCGTGGGTATGGCCGCTCTTGTGGCGGGCACGACGCATGCGCCGTTGACGGCCATCGTTATTTTGTATGAAATCACACGTGAGCCGAAGGTAATTTTGCCGGTGATGTTTGCGGCGATTATTGCAACGGCTGGTGCGCGCCTGTTGATGCGTGATAGTATTTACACGCTCAAGCTCAGGCGGCGCGGCGTGCGTGTCGGCTCAATGAGTGATATGACGATTTTGCGGCGTATCAGCGTTGATGACGTGGAGCACCAAGCCGTGCTGTTCTTTCAATCTGATGATCCGTTGCAAAAGTTGATTGACCAAGCCGGTTCGAGTGAGTCGGTAGACTTTGTCGTGGTGGATGAGCATGGTGCCTATCAGGGCATGGTGACGGGGAAGGATGTGCGTACGGCGCTGCTGGAGCCAGAAGCCGTTTCGCTTCTTCTCGTGGGGGAGTTGCTGCGATCCGGCGTGCCAACGGTTACGTCGCGGGAGACGTTGGACGTCGTGCTCGATCGACTCGCCCATTGCGATGTGGCCTCGCTTCCGGTGTCGTCGAATGACGATCCGACGCGCATCATCGGGTTGCTCAGCCGGCAAGCCGTGCTCCAACGCTATCAGACCGAACTAGAGCGCCAGGGTTGATTCGCAGAATCAGAGACTGGTTCGCCCGTCGCTCAGGAAAATGGTTCATTCGGGCTTCGATTTCGGTGGAATACTACCATTACATCCCACATTGACACTCGCTGGCACTAATAAACAAGCTGACTGGGGCATTCCCGAGCCTTCTTTCGCAATTACAGGCTCCTATTGGTGCGAATGCACCACGTTTTAGATGAAAAACACACATGTCCGTGGCTCCAAGGACGGATAGGTGGATTCTTGATTGTTGTACTTTCATTCCCATGCTTTGCTGTCTGTTTATTTCGCCCATGTTGTGTGTCTGACGCATTCTCGGCTTGTGATGTATCCAAGTTGGGCGGTCCTATAGGTGCGACTGCACTAAAGATGAGGGGTTTGCGCAGTTCATATGGGAAATATTTGATAATGTGGGGAGGTTTTTCGTTGACATCGAGCGTAACGGTGAGGTAATATACGTCCTCGCGTTGGAGCCTTGAAGACGGGTTTCGTTCTTCGGCGATGTCCGCTTCGCGTTGATCCGGAGTCGTGGTTTGTTCTCTGGAACCGTGGTTGCTGTGACAGACGCTTGGCACTGGCGTTGTTAGTAGAGAGGATTCCTGGGAGGGGATGAAAACGTCCGGCGTGGCGCCTTTAACGGCCGCAGCGCCGGGCGTTTCTCTTTTTGACTTTCCTTTGGTGGCGCTTTGGGGTGTTCGTGTTCAGATCGGCTTCTTTGGTTACGTTTCATTTTGCCTGTTGGACAAGCGTTCGATTGTTTTGAGCAGGGCTTGTGTGCCTTCGGTGCCTTCGCCTGCGGCTTGGTTGGACGCGAGTAGCTGCGTGACGAGTGCCGTGCCGGGTAGCGGAATGCACTGCTTGGCGGCCGTGTTCAGCGCGATACGCAGGTCTTTTTGTTGCAAATCAATCATGAACATGGGGTCGAAATCGCGCTGTAGCATACGCGTGCCGAGGTTGTCGAGTGCCCAGGAGCCGGCCGCCCCGGTGGAAACAGCTTGAAGCATGATCGTGGGATCGAGCCTCACTTTCTTGGCGAATGCGATGGCTTCGGAGACGCCAAGCAGGTTCATGCCGCAAAGGATTTGGTTGCAGAGTTTGGTGAGCTGGCCGGTACCTACCGGTCCGCAGTGTACGACGGATTTTCCGAGTGCGTTGAAGATGGGTTGCGCGCGTGCCACATCCTTGGCACTGCCGCCAACCATGATGGCCAGCGTTCCGGCTTTGGCACCATTGCCACCGCCGGATACCGGCGCGTCGAGAAACGCGCCGTTCCGCTTCGTGATGGCTTGGTCTACCTTGCGTGCGGTCTCCGGTGCTACGGTAGACAGATCAATACATAACGCTTCCGGTTGGAGCGTTTGACACACGCCCGCGCCGCCGAGGTAAACGTCTTCCACATCGGGGGAGTCACTGACGACGGATAGCACGATGTCTGTTCCGGTAGCGAGGATGGCGGGCGAGTCGCACCACGTCGCGCCTTGCTGCAGAAGTGCATCGGCCTTGGATTTCGTGCGCGTTAAGACACTAAGTTGAAAGCCGGCTTTGATCAGATTGCGGCCCATGGGTTCGCCCATGATGCCCGTGCCGATGAGTCCGATGTGCTGATCGTTCATGGTCGTCTCGATTCGCAAGATCCGGGAGGGCACCGCGCGTGCGTTCGGCACTCCAATGGCGCGCCAGCGCGACTAACCCCGCATGAGAAAAGCCCATCGTATAAGACAATAGCCGCTATCGTTTGTCGAGTGCAATGTAGGGCTGTTGGTGTCCGCCGACGTACTTTTGAGTGGGTCGGAAGATACGGTTGCCTTGTACTTGCTCCAGCCAATGGGCGAGCCAGCCGGAGACGCGTGACATACCAAACACCGGCGTGAAGCAGTCACGTGGGATGCCCAGCTCGCTGTAGACGATGCCGGAGAAGAAGTCCACGTTGGGCCAGATGCCCTTCTCGGCGTAGTGCTCGGCCACCACCTTCTCGATCTCCAGGGCGATCTGGAAATGCGGCTTGTCGGTATGTTTGATGAGCGATTCGGCGTACTTCTTGAGGATGGTCGCACGCGGGTCCATGGTTTTGTATACGCGGTGGCCGAAGCCGGGGATCTTGATTTTCTTTGCGATCATGTTCTCGACATATGGCCGCGCGTTCTCGACCGAGCCAATGGTGTCGAGTAGCGCCATGACATCTTCATTCGCACCGCCGTGCAACGGACCGGAAAGCGCACCCAGGGCTGAGCTGACCACGGTGCAGGGATCCGCCCCGGTGGAGGCGACAACACGCCCGGAGAATGTTGAGGCGTTCATCGTGTGGTCGGCGTGGAGAATGAGGCACACGTTGAGGATGCGCTCATGGTCCGGGTCCGGGTCCTCGCCGTTGATCATGTAGAGGAAGTTGCCAATCAGGCTGAGGTCTTTGCGCGGCGCGATGTATTCATCCCCCCGGCGCAGCCTTTGGAAAGAGGCGACCACGCTCGTGGTCTTGGCGATCAGCTTGCGGCAGGCGATATTTCGGGCTTCTTCGTCGAGGTCGTGCCGGTTGGGGTAGAACATGCCAATGGCCGCCACGGTCGCTTGGAGTGCGTCCATCGGGTGCCCGGTTTCGGGTAGGCATTTCATCAGGTCAACGATGCGAAACTTCAAGGGGCTCGCGGCGTTGATTGAGGCACGAAACTCAGCCAACTGATCGCTCGTGGGTAGTTTTCCGTAGAGAAGGAGGTAGGAGGTCTCCTCGAAGGTGCTGTGCTCGGCGAGGAGTGCGACATCGATACCGCGATATTCGAGCCGGCCGGCCTGACCGTCGACAAAACTGACACCGGATTCGGCGATCGCAATGCCTTCAAGGCCTGGAATCACGTCAACGCTCATCACGCACACTCCTTGCATCACATTTTCTGAGTGCCTTATGCGACGTCCACCGCCACATAGCACAAATCACAGGATACCGCCCACGAAGGAAACGGTCCAGTTGTTGCTTGCACGGGGCATGCCTGAAAAGAGGTTCGAACGCCTGTTTACGCGTATGGAGAACGGGACGCGACGGCGGGCACCGCAACCGTTTCGGAATACTGCGGCTGTCTGGCATCGTGGGCGCTCTTGCTTTCGAGCCATTTCTGGAAGTCGAGAACGAGCGTGAGTGCGGATGGGATGACGATGAGTGTGAAGATGGTGGAAATGAGTAGGCCGCCCAAGACCACACTCCCGAGCCCGCGGTACAACTCGCTGCCAGCACCCGGCATGACTACGAGCGGAAACATGCCAAAGATCGAGGTCATGGCGCTCATGATGATCGGGCGGGTTCTGGTTTCGATGCTTTTCTGGACCGCGTCGCCAGCACGCATGTGGTCGCGGCGCATATAGGTGAGGGCCTGATGCACGATGAGAATGGCGTTGTTGACGACGATGCCGATCAGAATCACGAAGCCCAGCATGGTGAGGACGTCCAACTGTTGGATGGGGGCGCTGACGTTGTAGAAGCTTTGCTCGTGGACGATACGAAGGGATAGGAATCCGCCGACGGCAGCGAGCGGTACGGTAAACAAGATGACGAGCGGGTAGAGGAACGATTCAAACAGGGCGGCCATCAAAAGGTAGGTCACCAGCAGCGCCAAGATCGCTCGCGACTGAAACAGCATCGCGGTGAAGTCCAGGTTGGAGGCGAGGACGAAGACCGCCAGGGCAACTAGCGCTAGCGCGCCGCTTCGCAGAGCGAAGCGGACCCCCATGAAGGCACCCAGTGTTGCGCCGCCAAAGATGCTGATGCAGGACCAGATAAAGAGTGACATCGACACGGAGAGCCCGAAGATCGTTGGGCGGTTGAGCAGGCCGGTAAAGTTGCCGAGAAGTGCCCGTTGCGTTTGCGTGAGTTTGCTGGCCGACCCCGCCAGTGAGGTGATGACGGTGTCGGCGATTTTTCCTTCGGCACGCAACGGTGCAATGATTTCATTTTCGAGTTCACGCATGGTTGCTTGCAGCGGCACACCCGGCTTGGGACGAACGGCTAGCGTGACGGCGCTCATCTGTTCGATACGGCTGATTTGTTGCGGCGCGGTGGTTTTCTTGAAGCTGACGGCTGCGGATAGCGGCACGATGTGGCCGGAAGGGGTAAAGATCGGCGTCTGTTTGATGTCTCCGGGGGATGCGTTTTCCGCGCGAGCCACCTTGATGACCATGTCCACTTTGTCGCCGCGGTCGTTGTATTCTCCAACGAAGGCCCCGTCGATGCAGGCGCGGACAATGAAACCGATATCGTTCACGTCAAGGTTAAGATCAGCGGCCTTGTCGCGGTCGGGTACGAGCTGGATCTCCGGTCTGCCGAGGGCAAAGCTCGATGGTGTGGATCGCGGTCGGCGGTAACCGGCTTGTTGGATCGCTCGGCGGATGGCTTTCGTAGCGACGACGACATCATCGAGACTGTCGCTGCGCACCTGGACGTCGATGGCGTTGCCGCTGCCGGAACCACCTGAGCTGAATAGCGATGATTGGCTGAACATGGCAAAGACGCCCGGTAGGCGCGAGCCGGCGCGGTTCATCACATATTCGAGCGGTCGAACGTTGTCGGCATCTTTTGAGGTACAGCCCATGAACACGCCGCCGCCAAAAGAGACGAAGAAGAAGTTGTCGATCGGCGGAGGCCGTACCGTTCGCACGTCTTCACCGGTTTTTCCAAACTTGATTTCGACGGGTGTCAGTTTCGCTTCCGCTTCGGAGTTTAATTCGGCATCCCAGTAGGGTTGCAGTCCGTCGGTGGGGTCATTGGGGTCACCATTTTCGACGACGTCGGCCATGCGCTGAAACTCGTCGACGGAATAGCCCGGCGGCGGTGCCAGAAATCCGAAGATCAGATTCTTGTTGCAGGCCGGCATGTATTCCGTGTCGGGAATCAGCAGGAAACTGCCGGTAATCGCGACGAAGGAGATTCCGGCCACGGTAACCAGACGGCGACCGATGCCCCGGTTGATCATGCCGACAAACGCACCGACCTTTTGTGCCAAACGCCAAGGCTTGGCTTCTCCTGTGGTGTGGCGTGGCGCATTAAAATACTTGGCCGCCAGTGGCGGAATCACGAGGATCGAAACGATGAGCGAAAGGCCCACGGCCGACGATACAGCGATCGCGATGTCTTTGAACAACTGACCGGCTTCGTCTTGTATCGTGATGATCGGCAGGAAGACGGCCATCGTGGTTAGCGTGCTCGCGAGCACGGCCCCCCAGACCTCTTTTGTGCCGTCGAGGGCGGCCTCGGATCGCGACTTTCCCATCGAAAGGTGCCGGTAGATGTTTTCCAGCACGACGATGGCGTTATCCACGACCATACCGGTGGCGAAGGCGGTACCGGCGAGTAACACAACGTTGAGGCTTCGCCCCGCGAGAATCACCACGAGCATGGTGCCGATGACGGAGATGGGGATGGCCGCCGCGATGATGCCGGTGGCGCTGGTGCTGCGCAAAAACAGCAGCAGCACGCCGACGGCCAGTGCGCCGCCGACGAGAATGTTCTTCAGGACGAGGTTGATCGCGCTCCAGATGTAATCGGTCTCATCGTAGACCTGAGTCATTTCGAGCTGAAGCCCCTTGCGCGTTAGGATTTCTCGATTGACGAGGTCAACCTGGACTCTGAGGTTTTCCATCGCCTTGATGACGTTGGCACCGGTTTCGCGGCGCGCCGGAATCGCGATGACGGGTTGACCTTTGCTTCTCACGAAGCCGAATCGTTTTTTGAAACCGTCGATGACGATGGCGACGTCGCCGATGGTGATGGCTCCACCCTCGCGGTAGGCGATCACGGTTTTTTCGACGGCTTCGATCGAGTCGAACTCACCGAGCGTACGGTAGGTGTAGTCGCGCTTTCCCGTGGCGATGGTTCCGGCGGATATGGTTTTGTTTTGCCCGCGTATGGCAGATTCCACCTCGCGCATGGTCAGCCCGCGGGCCGCCAGCTTGTACGGATCAACTTCGATCTGGATCTCACGGTCACGACCACCGTAGACGGAAACTTCGCTGATGCCCTCGGCGCGTTCCAAGATGGGTTTGACGTTGTCTTCGATGAATGTCTTGAGTTCGGAGATATCATTGCCGTGTTGCGAATAGAGCATCATCCAAGCGATGGTTTTATCCATGCTGGCGTCGGTCGCGAGCATCGTGGGTTCATCGACTTCCTCGGGGTAGCCGGAGACCTGGCGGAGTTTGTCTGACACGTCACGGAAGGCCGTGTCTTTGTCGATGCCGACGGGAAACTCCAGCTTAACCTCGCCTTCGTTGTTCGTGCAGGTGGAGGTCATCTTGCGGAGCCCCGTAACGTTCTTGAGCTTGTCCTCCTGGCGCTGCACGATCTCGGTTTCAATTTCTTGCGGGCTGGCACCGGTCCAGTTTGTCTTGACCACGACTACGGGCCTGTCTACGTCGGGGACGAGTTGGACGCGTATGTTCAGCGCGCTGAGCAGGCCAAACAGCACGAGCAAGATCACGCCAACGGCGATCTTGACCGGGTTCTCGATAGCAAACTTGATCACGCCCATGAAGCCAAGTCCTCAGTTGCGGTCAGTGTGAATTGCCCGCATCGGCTTTTCGATCGCCATGCCCGCTGGTTGCGGGTTTCTGGTGACTGCCGCCGGGTTGCGGGTCTGCGGCGATCGGCGTGCCGGCTTCGTCAACAATCACGACCTTGTTGGGGAACGGGAGAATGCGTTCGGTGCCTCGTGTGACTATCCTGCTGCCTGGGCGAAGGTTTCCTGAGGTAATTGCGATCCACTCCCCCACGTCAGCGCCAAGCGTGACAGCGCGGAGCATGGCCGCCGAGCCACCCTCGCGACCCGGCATGACGATGCCGATGTACGTGACACCATCCCGCTCGACGATCGCGTCTTTGGGGACGGTCACAACGGGCGCGCTCTTTCCGGCGGGTACGGTCACGCGGGCGAATTGCCCCGCAGCAAGCATGCCGTTGGGGTTGGCCACTTCAATTTCCACGGGAAACGTTCGCGCGCTGAGGTCGGCGCTGCGAATCACATGTTTGATCGAGCCGTCAAAACTTCGGCCCAACGCGTCGATCCAGACGCGCGCGGGTGAGCCCAAAGCCAGATACTGCAAAATGGATTCCGGTGCGTCCACGCGGACGAGTACCCGGCTCAGGTCGGCCAGCTCTACGATGCTGCCGCCGGCGGTGACCCACTCCCCTTGTTCGGTTTGGCGGTTGGTGATGTATCCGGTGTAGGGCGCGAGGATGGCCGTCTTTCGGAGGTCACCTTCGATCAGGCGAACGACCGCTTCTTGTGCCGCTACGTCATACGCGGCCCGGGCGATGGCTTCCTTTCGTGGTCCGGCTACGGCTTGGTGGTAAATGGCTTCTGCGGCAATTTTTCTGCGCTTGGCCGAGAAGAAGCTCGCTCGCGTATCTTTGAGTTCCTTTTCATTAGCGTCTTGCCCCTCAAAGAGCCGGTTCACCCGGTCCATCTCAAACTTCCAACGGTCGTAGTTGGTGTCCGTTTCATCGAGAAGCGCTTTGAGCCGTGTGAGTTCCTCGACGCGCGTACCTGCCACGAGTTCGGCGTGCTGGGCGCGGCGCGATTCGAGCTGGCCTTGTTGTTCGGCAAGGCGATAGGAGAGCGCTTCGTCGTTCAACTTGCACAGCAACCCCCCCCGCTCCACATGGTCGCCCTGGCGAACGGGCATGACCGCGACGATGCCCTCGATCTCCGAGGCAACGTTGCTGACTCGCGACGCGTATACCGTGCCGACCAGTGTAATCGTGGTCGGCGCGTTTGAAAGCTTAGCTTGTTCCACGACTACGTGAGCGACGGGCATTTGCGCATTGGCGGCAGCCGACCAGACCAAGGCCAAGAATGCAGCGGGTATGTGTCTTCTGGCGAAGTTCATTGGGTTGATCTTTCCTCTGGAGAAACGGGTGGGAAAAAGCAAGACAGACGCAGACCCGTTCCAGATCGGAGACTATACACGATCGGAAACTATTTTCCAAAGGTAGGAAGTTGTCGGATCGGTGTCTTGGGGCTGTCGAGCGGCGGGTTTGGCCTGGGGCGTTGGTTGCGATAGGGTGTGGGCATCATGTCGGGATGGACCAAGGCGATTGCGGATGTCGTGTACCCCCCGCGATGTCGGGGATGCGGCGTTTGGGAATCGGTCGGGACGGATGACCTGTGTGGGGTATGCGCGGCGCAGCTTTTGGAGCAGGTGGTGTCACCGTGTTGTCCGCGCTGCGGAGGTCGGGTGGCTGCGTTTGAGCTGAATGAGGGTCGGTGTCAGGAATGCCGGACGCTGTCAGCGGCAGTGGTGCAGACGGCCCGCGTCGGTCCCTACGAGGGCTCGTTGCGTGATCTGTTTTTGGGGTACAAGTTTCGTCATCGCGAAGGGTTGGCCCCGCTTTTGGCCCGCTGGCTGTCGCTCGCGGTTCAATCGCATGATTGGCTGGATCGCGTGGACGCGGTCACGTTTGTTCCCTCGCACTGGCGGCGTCAGTTGATGAAGCCGCTCTATCCGTCTCGGCTGCTCGCGGAGCATGCAGCGGGAAATCTGGGAAAGCCGTTTGTCCCGCTGTTGCGGCGTGTTCACGCTCGTTACCACCAGATCGGGTTGAGCTATACCGCTCGGCAAGCCAACGTCCGCGGTGCGTTTTCGCTGGTGCGCGGCGTGCGGCTTTCAGACGCGCGGCTGCTGTTGATTGATGATGTTCGCACGACAGGGGCTACGCTTGAGGAGTGCGCGCGGGTGTTGCGCCGTGGTGGTGCCTCAGAGGTGTTTGCGGCCGTGGTGTGTAAGGCTGATTGGTAGCGCGGCTGTGGCCATCGTCTGATGTAGCGTGGCCACCACTTCGGACGGCGTGAAAGGCTTGAGCAAGAGCGTGACGTTGGCCAGTGATTGCGCTTCGAGGGTAAAGTTTGCGTTACCGGTGATGATGACGGCACCGAGATCCGGTCTTGTTTTACGTATGATGTTGAGGCAACTGATGCCGGTCCTGCCCGGTAGGTCTACATCCAGAAGGAGCAGGTCAATCTGGTCGCGATGCTTGTCAAACAAAGATACGGCCTCGGTGCCGGAGGCGGCAGCAATGACGTGGAAGCCGGCTTTGCCTAGCGCGGCTTTCGTGACGGATCGAATCTGATCATTATCTTCGGCCAGCAGTACCGTGCACCCCGAGGCGTCAAGGTGATCGAGGGTGCCCGTTTCTCTTGTGTGGTCGGGTTTTCCCGGCAGGCATGTCGGTAGCGTGATCGTGATGCGGGTTCCCTTGTCGGGCGCGGACTTGACGCTGATGTCGCCGTCGTGATCTTGGATAACGCCGTGGACGATGGCCATCCCGAGCCCGGTGCCTTGGCCTCGCGTTTTGGTTGTGAAGAAGGGTTCGAACAGACGCTCCATGACTTCGGGCGACATTCCGGAGCCTGTATCCGAAACCACAAGCACGGCGTATTCGCAACCCACGTCACAGCGACGCGTGACGGTGAGTGTTAGCGCGCCGCCATCGGGCATGGCGTCTCGCGCGTTGATCGCGAGGTTCATCACGACTTGCTGAATCTGCGTTTTGTCGACCAACACCCAGAGGTCTGTTGCCTCAGAGACGTTTGCGCTGATCGTCACGGATGATGGGATCATTTGTCGCAACATGCCTACCGTGTCTTCGACCACATGGCCTATTTGGAGCGGCGTTTTGAGGGCGGAAGTTTTTCTGCTAAAGGTCAGGAGTGACCGTGTAATATCGACAGCCTGCGCCGTGGCTCGGCTGATGCCATTCAGTGCGTCGGAAATGATACCGTCGGGCTCACTAAGTTGGGCGACTTCAGCGTAGCCCATGATGGCGGTCAAGATGTTGTTGAAATCATGTGCGACGCCCGATGCGAGCGTTCCGACGGCCTCCATCTTCTGGGCGTGTCGTAGTTGTTCTGCGAGTGACTCGCGTTCTTGATCGGCCAGTTTTTTGTCTGTGATGTCCTCGGCGATTCCGATGATGCGGTCCACGGCCCCCTCGTTATCAAACACCGGAATCGCGGCGTCGTGAACCCAGCGTACTTGGCCGTCGTCGCGTAGGATGCGGTATTCGTGCTCGGTGGCTTCGCCAAGAAGCGCGCCTTGCCTGAAGGCGTTGGAGACCCACTCGTGGTCTTCGGGGTGGATGAGTTCCCGCCAGGACAGGCGGTTGGCATGGAGGCTTTCGCAGCTTCGGCCGAAGATTCGAGCGTAGGCCGGGCTGACGTACAGCAGTTTTCGCTTCTTCCAATCAGTAATCCAAAAGGCGTGGTTGATGTTATCGACAAGCTGTCGGAACCGCGCATCACTCTCGCGAATATCTCGGTCGGCGATTTTTAGTGGTGTAATGTCGGTGATGGTGCCCACGAACCCGGTCAGTTGACCCTCGCCATTCGTTTCCCGGGAAGCCTGTCCGTAGACCCACCGTTCCTCGCCGTTCGGAAGGCAGAACCGATACTCCGAATGAAACGGCGCACCCCGTCGTGTCGCGTTTTCCCACTCGCGGGCCACACGCTTACGATCTCTCGGGTCGAGTGCCTTGGCCCAGCCGGTGCCGGCAGCCTGCTCCGGTGTGATCCCGGTGATTTCAGACCAGCGCTGGTTGACATAGACGCAACGCCCCCTCGCGTCGGTTCTAAAGATCCCGACCGGTGACATGTTGGCCAGCGCTTGGTAGCGCTGTTCGCTCTCGCGCAGTTTTAGTTGGGCTGCGCGGCGCTCGGAAATATCTCGGATGCCGGCCGTGACCAGTGTCTGCGCACCACGCTGAACGTGAGCCAGGCTGATTTCGACGGCTAGCTCCGTCCCGTCTCTGCGTTTTGCGAGCAAGTCCAGCTTGCTGCCCATCGGCCGTGTTACTGACTTGGAGAAAAAGCTATCGCGTTTTTGGGGATGGTCGGCCCGAAATCGATCCGGAATGAGCATTTCCACCGGCTGATTGAGCAGCTCTTCGCGGCCGTATCCGAACAGCAACTCTGTTTGTGCGTTGACCAAGACGATCGTCCCGGTCTGATCGACGAGCACGATACCATCCGGTGCCGCTTCGAGAATGTTGCGGAACTCGCGCTCAGTCTTCTCGTGCATCGTCATATCTTGAACGATTCCGATCATGTGCAACGGTTCGCCGTTGTGGTCGTAGGTGGCCTCTCCCTCTTCGTGGACGAGCCGTTCACTGCCGTCCGGGAGGATGATGCGGTGGTCAATGCGGTATCGTGTGTGGTTGCGGATCGATTGGTTGACGGCATCAATAACGTCTTGCCTGTCCTCCGGGTGTACCCGGCTCAGAAACGCTTCATAGGTCGGGCTGAACGACTGGGGCGTGAGCCCGAAGAGTCGGTAGATCTCGTCCGACCAGGAAAGAACGCCGGTGGCGATGTTCCAATCCCAATGTCCGAGGTGGGCGAAGCTTTGTGCTTCGGCGGGTCTGTGTTCGCTATATTGGGCTCGCTGTTCCGCGAGCTTGGTTGTCGATGTGTCTAGGATCGCGGCTGTGATGGCGACGCCCTTCTCGGTCGGTACGGCGGACATACCAATGGTCACATCGAACTCACGACCGCTCTTGTGGATCGCCACAACGTCCTGCTTGCCGGAGCCTTCGACTTTCGTCGCGTCTCGAAGTGTTTTATCGGTGTCGCGGAAACGTTTGGCGATCAGCATCTCGAACGGCTGGCCGAGCAGGTCGCTGCGGCTGTAGCCGAACATTATTGCCGTAGTGTCGTTGATATCAGAGATGATACCGTCGATGTCGGTGACCACGACGGCAATTTCCAACAGATTGAACAGGTGTTGGGCGTCGTGGGGTGCTGCTGAGTTCCCTGCCGGTTTGCCGCGCGTTGTCGTCATGGGTTATTCAGAACTTAATTCCGCGTGATCGACTCAATTCGTTATGGTTGTGAATAATACCCAAAAACAGGATATTCTGAAACCAACTGCCCGTTTCAGTTGTTTGATGGTATCCCAGACCGCACAAGTCATCTTGTATTCGGGATCAGCGACCGCGTTCGGCCGCCGTCGGTTCGTGCTGCGGTGTTGCCCCGTAGCGGATTGAGCAGATTCGCGAATACCACTCTGTGCCCCAGGTCTTCCGTCCGTGCAGCAGCAATGCGGCTTCCGCCACTGGTGCGATCGGATCAACGCGAGACAGGAAGCTTTGGACGGCATCAGGTTCGTCGGCCAGGAATTCGATGGTCGTATGCTCGCCGTGGCTTAGCGTCGGCGCGAAGAGGCTCTGAAGCTCGGTCCTGTCGAGCGCGATGGTCACATCGAAAAGCATTTCCGGTTGTTGCAGCGCAAGATCGCGAACGAAACCGACGTGTTGAACCTCGCTGAGCTGCCCGAGCCGTAGCCCGAGCTCTTCGCACACTTCTCGTTTGATGCAATCGAACAACCCATACCGTCCGTCTTCGTAACGATCGTTTTCTTCCACCATGCCGCCGAACGAATGGACAAATCCCGCGTGAAACGCAACGAGATCGCTACGCCGGCCATACGCCAGGTAGCCGTCGCGCGTGATGACGGTGGCGCTGACGCCGAGTGCGTTGGCGAGGAAGTTTCCGCCGGCCTGAAATGCCGGGGCCGACCCGCACAGGTTCGTGCCGAGAAAGTCCCGGTAGTTGGTCGGGCCGAGTGAGAGCGAGAGCGTAGACTCGCCGGCGTTCATGGATCGAACACGCAACAGTTTGCCGTTGTAGAGGTGTCCGCCCCGCTCCTGCGTGATCGCCAACTCCGCCTCCCACGTTCTGGCGATCTCCGCCTCGATAGCAGGCGTTGTGGGACGCGGCTCGTCGCTCCAGGTCTGAGCGATATGCGCCTCACCGTACGAATCGTAGACATCAACGGCGTACGGCGCGCCGCGTTGGGATGCGGGATCGTGACCTTCCGTCAGCGACCGTTCGCGGCCGGTGGCTGCAGCGCGGGGTTCAAAAGCGAGCATGGTCATCGCGAGCAGCGTCCAGCCCGGCGCGGTAAAGAAGATGGTGCCCAGTGCAAACTCAAAGACGTTGGTCGCCGCGAAGCCCTGGACCACGCGCACCTGTAGCAGCAACGTGGCCCCCACCACGCTGAGTAGGATCGAGAGCCAACCGACGAAGTGTAGTGTCGTGGCCGCGTCGTGGTGACGCAGCGGCCAACGGTCTTTGCCGAGGCCCAGCATCAGGGCCAGCGCAAGATGCCCGGCACTGGCCATACCCACGCCGATCACGACGAGACCGTCGCGCAGTGTTAGTGAGGACAGCGTCGGTCCGGCGAGCGAAACGAGTGCGAGCAAAGACCCTGCGCCGAGCACGATACAGGTGAGGGCCGCACCGAATCGGTGGGTGTTGGCACCGGGCGTGTCGCCCGCGAACCGCCGAGCGTTGATGGTCCAACCGCACCAGGGGCAGCGTCCGCCCGAAACACCGGTGAGGTTGTAGTCGCACTCGGGACAGTGGCGGTGAGAGTCGGTCGGTTTGTTTGCGCTTTCGGTCACGCCGGGGTGCTTTCTTTCGATGAATTCAAGACCGATCGTGTCTTGCTATCTTTCGCTTCTGGTCCGCACCCCAACGCTCGAAAACGCTAGAAAAAGAGAACGAGCGACGCGACCAATGCGATGACGAGCACGACCCACCACATCGGACGCGAGGTGGCGGTCGGGTAGACCGGTGTGATCCAATCCCCACAGTGTGGGCATTGCTGCGCTTCTTCATGGACGGCACCGTGACAAGACGGACAGGCCATGAGGTCATCGTCGGAGTCACCCCCATCGTCTTCGACCCATGCCTCATCCGCGTGATCATCCCAGGTCATGTGTGTCACCCCGCCCTATCCGGCACTCGGCTGCACCGACTTGATGACGGCGAGCATTTTCTTGAACGCGGCCGTGTCGCATCGGTGGCACAGTTCAAACAGCACGCTTTCTACAGTGGTCACAAACGCCCCCGCGCTACCCATGCGGCGCAGGGCGGTGTCGTAGTCGAGCTGGCCACGCGAGCCAACGGCGTCCGCGCAGATAAAGACATCGTAGTCGCGCGAGAGCAGATCAAGCACCGTTTGCTGCACGCAAATATGCGTCTCAATCCCTGCGACCACCACTTGAGGTCGATCAATGGCGAGCATCGCGCGCCGGATAGGCTCGTGCTCCCATGCGCTAAACGTCGGCTTCTCCAACACCTGAGCGCCGCATTTGTCTAGCGCGGTTGCCACACTGCTTTCCGTCGGACCGATGCCCTTGGGGTATTGCTCCGTGGCTAAGACAGGAATTTCGAAAAGGTACGCACCCTCCAGTAGCTGCCTGCAAGAGGCCACCA
>JAJRSR010000192.1 GCA_024278695.1 Planctomycetota bacterium
CCTGTGGGCGGCACGGAGGCTCTACCAATGACCAAGTCGAAGCAACCTGGACCGGCTCTGTTCGACCTGCTCGGCCCCACTCAAGAAGACGTCAATCGAAACCTCCGCGTTCCCGACACGGAACGTCCCACCCCGTCAAAACCAGCCGAAGCGTCCCCCGAGCAAGTTGAGCGAGCGATCGTGCCGGGTCGCCAGGAACCGAGCACCACCCCACATGAGCGGTCCGCCGCACCTAACCGCGTGGGCACCCGCCGCCTGATTCAATTCGATGACGAGTGCGTCCATTTATCCCTAACCAGCCTCAGCGCCGCGATCGTCGTTTTTGTGCTCATGGTTGGGCTTCTCGGGGTTTACGAGCTCGGCCGCACGAATGGTCAGGCTAGCGGCTTCGGGGAGGGGCATCGTACAGGCCGCGCCTCGTTCGAAGCAGATGCCGCCAGCGAGATTGAGGCAGCCCGCCATAAACCGCCAGCTTCCCACCTTGTTGAGGGGCTCCTGCAATCTTCGGCTGGGCAGCCCGGCACCAGCCAGACTGCGACCCCGCAGAGCTCAGCGCCCGATAATCCCGGCCAGCGGATGGCCGCCGCCTGGGTTCAAGGGCATACCTACGTCGTAGCGCAGGAGTTCGCCCCGCAATCAAAGGATGACGTCCGGGCGGCAAAATCCTATCTTCAAACAAAGGGTATTGACACTGCCACGATCAAGCTGGACACTGGTTGGTTCCAGTTGATCACGACGCAGGGGTTTGATCGCTCTGACCCTGTTCAGCGGGACTTGGCCGACCGCCTACTTGCGAAGGTGCATCGAGCCGGTGCCGCGTACTACTCGGGCGGCGGCGGGTACAAGCTGGAAGGTTACTTCAAGACCTTGCGGAAACGAAGCTGGTAGGCTAAGGGATAGGTAGACCAAGGAATGGTTTGGAAAGTCGGCAAGACTAGGGAGTGAGATTCGATGTCACGACACAAAACACTTAAATGTAAAGACAACCTGGCGCGGCATCGCAACGTACTGACTCGCGCCGAAAGGATCGAACTGCTGCGTGAGACCGGGCGTTGGGTCGAAGGCTCCTCTGTGGTCGGCATGATCAAAGTTGGCCACCGAAAGGTTTCTGTCGGCAAGAAGGTCAAAGAAAAGAAGGGCGGCGAGGAAGCCACCGACGACAAGAAGAAGGAAGAGACAGCCAGCTAGTTTTAGCTTCCGCATGCTTTGACCGAGGCCAAAGCATGGCGAACGTGGTGCTTTCGTTTCTTTGTGTTGGTGTTTTTTTCGCAAGGGTGCCCAGCTCACCGTCGCGTTCCGTGTCTTTGCTTCTGAGTTGGGCGGCGGTTTCTTACCGCCACGGTCGTCGTGCGCTCGGCGGAGTTCGACATGTCAGCCCAGCAGTTTATCGCCCAGCACATCAAGGGAATCGGTTCTTCTGGTATCCGCCGCGTGTTTGATCTCGGCGCTACGCTGAAAGACCCCATCAACCTGTCGATTGGCGCTCCCGACTTCGATGTCCCGCAAAATGTTCGACGCGCGATGACTGAGGCGATGGAAGCGGGACACACGGGTTATACCGTCACGCGCGGCATGGTGGCACTGCGGGACCGCATTGGCCAATCCATGAAAGAAGAGTTTGACTGGGAACCGGACGTGTTCGTGACGTCTGGGCTTTCCGGAGGTCTTCTGCTGGCGATGATGGCCTGCCTCAACCCCGGGGAAGAAGTACTGCTCGGTGATCCGTACTTCGTTTCCTACAAACAGCTTCCCCCGCTCGTTGGGGCTAAACCGGTCGCCGTGGACCTCTATGACGCCGACTTCCAGATCGACCCGGAGCGGATGGAAGCTGCGATCACCAGGCGAACGAAAATCCTGCTGCTTTGTTCACCATCGAACCCCACCGGAATCGTCTATGACGAAGATCGCCTGAAAGCCGTCTGCGAGATTGCGAGAAAACACGACCTCCTAATCCTCAGCGACGAAATCTACGACGTGCTCACCTACGATGGGCAGAACCCCTCGCCCGTTCGCTTTGCCCCGGAACGTACAGTTCTGCTTCGCGGCTTCGGTAAATCACACGCCATGACGGGCCTTCGGATCGGGTTCGCGGCCGGTCCTCCCGAGGTCATCACCGAGATGGCGAAACTGCAACAATACACCTTCGTGTGTGCCCCTCACCCAAGCCAATACGGCGCACTGGAAGCAATGAACACCAATATGTCCGCGCAAGTTGCGGCGTACCGCGAAAAACGAGACCTCGTTTGCGATGCCTTGGAAGGTGTGGTGGAGTTCGTGCGTCCAGGGGGCGGCTTCTACGTTTTCCCGAAGACCCCGGCCTCGTTCGCATCCACAGGAGAGTTCATTGAGGCGGCCATCGCCCGCAATCTGCTCATCATACCCGGTGAGGTTTTCAGCGAACGCAATACCCACTTTCGAATCAGTTATGCTGCTCCGAACGAGAAACTTCTCGCCGGATGCCAGATCATTCGCGAGTTGTCACAGAAGTAGCGTCTGCCCCAAAACGACCGCGCACAAGAAAGCCTTACGGAAAGGCTACTCCGGGGCGATGCTACGGAGTAGGAATGTCCGGAGTGAAGGTGCTCTAGCCGCTGATTCTAAAACGCGGTCCCGCCGAACAGCACGGAAAGCAACGTCTGAATCAGGAAGGGGAACAGGCTGTCGAACAAACCTTGGATAATCGCAGCTATGTCAATCATCGTATCTCACATCCCTTAGAAACCGGCACCACATCGTGGTACGCCCAACAATCTACGCGGTACAGCAGCTAGTATACCACATTTCGGTCCTTGCACCCTAACAACCACCCTTGCGCTACAATCGACCGACCGCAGCGCAAAAAAATACCCGCCGAAGCGGGTATTTGAAAAAAATGCGGCAATAACCTACTCTCGCCTTTCGACTACCATCGGCCATGCAGGCTTAACGGCCGTGTTCGGTATGGGAACGGGTGTGGCCCTGCATGTATGGTCACCGCACCGGGAATAATACCGTCCCCGGCGAGCACGTCAACCCCTAGAAGGAAGGAAGTTTCTGGAAATCTAAATCAACACAGAAGGGAGCCAACCCGCGTTCTTGGCACCGTCAAGACGGGTCGGATAGCCTGCG
>JAJRSR010000193.1 GCA_024278695.1 Planctomycetota bacterium
GGAAGCTTCGGTCAACGAATCAACGCTTCTGCCGAACCCATCGCGAAGACGCGAGAGGGCATGGAAGGCGTACGGAAATGACCTGCAGGAAAAACGCTTGACCACAAAACTCTTTCAGGTATGGGGCACCCACCACACCCGCCAATCATGGTGCGCTTAATCGTCGTTGCTCGGGAATACCCATTCACTACCCACGGGCGCGTCTTCGAGCAGTTCACCTTCGGCGAAGTAGAGCGCCATCTCCGTGGCGGCCGACTCCGGCGAATCACTCCCGTGGACGAGATTATACGATCGGCTCGCACCGAAGTCGCCTCGGATCGTACCCGGTGTGGCTTCATAGCCAAACGTCTGGCCCATGAGGGTGCGCGCGATCTGGATGCATCGCGGACCGGCAAGCGCAAGCACCACGACCGGCCCCGACGTGATGTAGTCGATTAACCCCGGATAAAACGGCTTGCCCTTGTGCGGGGCGTAGTGCGTCTCGGCCAGGTCGCGCGAGATGCGCATCAGCTTCATCCCGGCAATGGTCAGCCCCTTGTCCTCGAATCGCTGCAAAATCCGCCCGGTCAACCGGCGCTGCTGGGCATCCGGCTTGAGAATAATCAGTGTACGTTCCATAGACGCTCGTCGCTCCCATCAAGACAACTAAATAAGGTTCTCCATACGCTTGGAGGGAAGGATCATCGTCCGTTTGACCCTGGATGGCAAGTGGCCAACCCAGTGTGCGTAAGCCAGGTGGATAGCGCGCAAACAACCGGCGGTTTCATGGGCTGAAACCGCCGGTCAAGTCGCGTTTCGAGTGGTTGCGCCCGCCTTGGGCGGGACTGTTACGGGCGAGGCTGCTACGGACTGGCCGGCTGCTTGTTCTTGCCGGTCTGCTCGGTACGTTCCGCCTGAGCGAGCGTGGGATATTGCTCACCCAGCAGCGTCATACGGAGCAGCATCAAGGCCGTGTCCACCTGCGGATCGTCATCAGGTCGCTCGTTCTCATCGGGCTGATCGAGCTTCGGGAGCTTGGGCTTCTTGTCGCTGTCGGCATCGGCCAGCTTTTCATCGCCCTTGTCGCCGTCACCATCTTTGTCGCTGTCGGCCTCATCGCCATCCTTGGCGTCGTCGTCTTTCTCTTTCTTTTTCTTTTCGTCCTTTTCAACCTGCGGACCGAGCAGGTCGGCCTTGCGCCGCGTTTGGCTCACCTTGATCTTTTCCTTGCGCACCAGCCGGACCATCACATCCGGCTCGACGCCCCAGGTTTCCGAGTCCGGCTCACGATGCAGTGACGCACCACTCGGCAGGTAATACCGCGCTGTCGTGATCTTGAGCTTGGCTCCGGAGGGTCCGAGCGGAATCAGGTTTTGGACGCTGAACTTTCCAAATGTTCGATCACCAATGACCGTGCCGCGATGGTTATCACGAATCGCACCGGATACGATCTCCGAGGCGCTGGCACTGCTACCGTTGACGAGCACCGTCAACGGCAAGTCGGAATACGGTCCACTGCCCGGCGCGAAGAGCTCTTGGTCCTCGCGGGCGATACGCCCCTTCGTGCTGACGACGCCGTCGCCGCGATCGAGAAACATCGACGAGATTTCCCAGGCCGAGTCAAGCAACCCGCCGGGGTTCCAGCGAAGATCGAGCACCAGACCCTTGAGCCCCTCAGCCTGTAGCTCGCTGAGCGTGTTACGGAGATCTTCCGCGGTGTTACGCTGAAAGCTCGTGAGCCGCACATACCCAATGCCGTTTTCCTTGTCGAGCCAGTGATCCCACCGCTCGTCACCACGACGCTTCCAACCCTTGACGGATTGAATCTTGACCCTCTTACGGATAAGCGGAAAGTCGATCTCTTTTTCGTCACGCCGTACCGTCAAGGTCACCGGCGTGTCGCGCGGACCGGTGATCGTGTCCACCACCTTGTTGGTGCTGTAATCCTTGATCGAAACGCCATCGACGTGCGTAATCACGTCACCAGCCTGAATGCCGGCTCGATACGCGGGCGTGTCTTCCAACGGTGTCACGACTTCGATCTCATCGAGTTCATTCTTGATGATCGAAATGCCCACACCCGTGAAATCGCCGCGTGTGTGCTTATTGAAGTCACTCACCGCCTGCGGCCAAATCATTGTGGTAAAGTCATCAAGCGGGTCAAAGGCACCGCGCATGATTTCACTCACGACGAGCTCTTCCGGCAGGTTGACGGTTTCGGGATTGATGTCGCGCACCACCCGGCGGAAGTGACGAATGCAATCCCCGCGATCCACCACGGGGGCATCCTCAATCTGCGCAAGCCGCGCCTTGATCCGAACTTCGAAATCGTGACGGTCATCTTCGTCCTGCAACCCGGCCAGTTTTTCCTGCGCCGCCTTGGACTCCGCCAGAAGCAGCAGGTGCTCCAACCCACCCCGCGCGATACTTCGGAAATCCGGCGGTTCCACGTAGTAATGCCACACGTATTCAAGCGAAGCCTGCGCGTCACGCCACTCCACATGATCGATGCGTTCCTTCCACCGCTCCTTTTCGTCACTGAACATCGAGTCAAGACGAAGGTGCGTCACGGCATCACGTTCGAGCTTCTGGTATTGCGGATCACGGTCAAACACCGCAGCCAGCCCGGAATAAATATGCCAAACGTCACGCCACTCGGCCTTCTTACGAAGTCGCAAGGCCTCCTCCAACGACGCATTCGTCAGGTCCTGCACCCACTTGCTGGCGTTCAAACCCTCGCGATCCTCGGCCACGTCGCCCGCAGCGATGAGCCAATTCAGCGCCAGGTCATACTCCTTGCGTTCGATTCGCGCCTTGGCATAACCGACGTACTTGTCGAAGTCGGCCTTGTTCATTTCCTTACGTTGCTGCTGCTTGGTCTCATACTCAGACAGCCACGTCGTGACTTTGTCGGTGAGGTCGGTCGGCGAACGAAGCTGACGGATGGCCTCGGCGGCCCCGCCGAAATCACCCCGCTCTGCGCGCTCCACGCTCTGATGCCAAAGCTCGTCTGATGATCGGACGATGCCATCCGCAGAGTCGGCCGCACGGGCAGCGCACGCCAGTAGCGCAATCGAAGCAAGCAGCGTGAACCCTCTGAAACTGGCGATACGTGGGAATGTGCGGTGCATAGAGCCTCCTTGATGCTGGACGATCAAATAATCTTGGCGTCCTATGTTATCGGCCTGGGTGTCAGCCACATGGGACTAAGCGACCACCCCGAAGAAAGTATATGACTCAGCGCAGAGACGGTCCAGAAGTCTTTGAACTGCCCGACGGTTACTTACAATGGAAAACGCCTCCGTCCGCTACCTTCCTGTTACCCTCATGTCGGCCGAATGATCGCCCGGACTTGGCTCGATGGGGCGATCACGACGCGTAAACCCTTAGTAGGGGGCATTTTCGGACACGCGCGGCTTACCGGTCGCGGCAGACATCACCAGGAGGGCCGTCCGTGGGAAGCCGTCCGATCGGAGTTTGAGCTTTTGCCGTCCTGGCTTTACCGTAGACGCTGATTGAGACCCCGCACCCAGGGTAATCACTGCGCGAACGGCTTTTTGAGTCGTCAATCGCAGCAAGGGACAAAGGGAGACAGCTTTGTCGGATCGGTCGGTCATCCGCGTCGTTGGCGCGCGACAGCACAACCTCAAAGGCGTCGATGTTACGATCCCCCGCGGGAAAATGACGGCCATCACCGGCGTGTCCGGCAGCGGAAAAAGCTCGCTGGCGTTCGACACCATCTACGCCGAGGGCCAAAGGAAGTACGTCGAGTCGCTCTCGACCTACGCCCGCCAGTTCTTGGAGCAGATGCAAAAGCCCGACGTCGATCGGATTGAAGGGCTCAGCCCGACCATCGCGATCGAACAGCGCATCGCATCGGCCAACCCGCGCTCCACCGTCGCGACGACCACCGAACTGCACGACTTCTTCCGCGTGCTCTTTGCCCGCGTCGGGATACCGCAGTGCTGGCGCTGCAGTACGCCGATTCAACGGCAGAGTGTGTCCGACATCGTGGATGCCATCATGCGGCAACCGGAGGGGACGCGCGTGATGCTGCTCGCACCGCTCGTCCACGAAAAACGTGGCAAGCACGAGCCCATACTCAACCGGCTCTTGAAAGAGGGTTTCGTGCGAGCGCGCGTGGACGGCGCGATCATGCTTCTGGAAGCGCTAGAGCCGCTCACCCCAAACAAGAACCACTCGATCGACGCTGTCGTGGACCGGTTGATTATCAAACCGGGCATCGAACAGCGTCTGGCCGAGTCCACGGAAACCGCCGCGACACTCTCACGCGGACGGGTCACGCTGACGTATGAGCGCGGCGGCACCTGGTTCGATGAATCCTTCAGCACCATCCTCGCCTGCCCCAACCATGCAGAGGTTCAGCTCGACGCCATCGGGCCGCACCTGTTTAGCTTCAACTCCCCCCAAGGCGCGTGCGAAACATGCCACGGGCTTGGCACCACCACCGCGTTCGACGAAGAGCTCATCGTGCCCGATCCGAAACAATCGCTAGCCGGCGGTGCCATCGCAGCATGGCGGCGGCAGGGTCAAAAGCTCACCGGACTGTACGCGGATCGAATCCAGCAGTTCTGCGAGTGCTACGGCGTGCTGCCTGACATCCCCTTTCGCAACATCCCCAAAGAGAAGGTCCAGCTTCTCTGGCACGGCACCACCGACGCCGACGCGGCACAATATGGCGCTGCGTTTGAAGGGATTTTGCCAAACCTGCGCCGCCGGTGGGATTCGGCCGAGACCGACGCCGCCAAGCAAAGGCTCCGCGCCTTCATGGGCGAATCACCTTGCGAGGCGTGCGCCGGTGCACGCCTCAACCAACAGTCCCTCTGCGTGCGTATCAACGGCACCGACATCGCCGACATCGCCAGAATGACCGTCGCAGCGGCCGGGGCGTTCTTCGAAGCGTTATCGTTCCCCAAAGAGCAAGCAAAGATCGCCGAACCCGTCTTGCGCGGTATCCGGCAGCGGTTGCGGTTCCTGTCGGACGTGGGCGTGGGCTACCTCACCCTCGACCGGTCGAGCGCGACGCTCTCCGGTGGTGAGTTTCAGCGCATCCGCCTCGCCACGCAGATCGGCAGCGGGCTGGCCGGCGTCTGCTATGTGCTCGACGAGCCGACCATCGGCCTGCACAGCCGAGACACGAAGCGGCTCACCGACATCCTGAAACAACTCGCCTCATTGGAAAACACCGTGATCGTCGTCGAGCACGATGAGGAAGTCATTGCCACGGCCGACTACGTGATCGACATCGGCCCCGGCGCGGGTGAACGCGGCGGGCAGCTTATCATGGAAGGCTCGCTTGATGATCTTCGCGCTTGCCACGCCTCATCCACCGGTCGCTTTCTTTCCGGTGCGTCCGCGATTCTCCTTCCAGACAACCGGCGACCCATCGACGCACAGCACATGGTCCGCGTCGAAGGCGTCACGGCCAACAACTTGAAAAACATCAGCGTGTCCGTGCCGCTCGGGTGTCTGGTGTGCGTGACGGGTGTCTCGGGGAGCGGCAAGAGCACCCTGGTTGCACAGGTGATCCAACGGGCACTCAAACGCAGTATCGACGGCACCGGACCCAAGCCCGGACCGTTCACCAAGCTGTGCGGCGATGAACTGATAACCAAGGTGATCGAGATCGACCAATCACTGATCGGGCGAACGCCGCGCAGCAACCCCGCGACCTATGTCGGCGTGTTTGATCTGATCCGCAAGCTGTTCGTGCAAACGCGCGAAGCCAAAATCCGCGGCTACGGACCAGCGCGGTTCAGCTTCAACGCCAAGGGCGGTCGATGCGAACATTGCGAGGGACAGGGCACGAAACGGGTAGCCATGCACTTTCTTCCGGATGTCTTCGTGGAATGCAGTGCGTGTGGCGGCTCGCGGTACAACCGAGAAACCCTCGACGTGCGTTACCGTGGCAAGAGCATCGCCGATGTCTTACAGCTATCGGTCGAGCAAGCCGTCGGCTTTTTCGACAGCTTCGCCAACATCAAACGCCGCGTGCAAGCCCTGAAAGACGTCGGGCTCGGGTACATGAAGCTCGGGCAGCCCTCGAACACACTCTCCGGCGGTGAGGCGCAGCGCGTCAAACTCGCCAGCGAACTACACAAATCCGGCGACGGCCACACAATGTACATCCTGGACGAACCGACCACGGGACTGCACCCGGCGGACGTTCGCAACCTGCTCACGCTGCTCCATCGGCTGGCTGATCGTGGGCACACTGTGTTGATTATCGAGCACAACCTGGATGTGATCAAAGTGGCGGACTGGGTCATCGACCTCGGACCGGAGGGCGGCGACGCTGGTGGTACGATCGTGGCAGAAGGCACACCCGAAGACGTCGCGCAATGCACCGCGGGGCATACCGGGCGGTACTTGGCTCAGCGGCTGGAGACGGCTACTCGCCGGGCGGCGGCGTGTTAGAGCCATAACCACCGCTGGAAGCCATCCCCAGCGAGGATTCGAGAAACCCCACGAACCCCTTCACGCTGCGCGACCCGATGATCTGATTCACGACGTCGCCGTTCGCGTCGAGCACGAGATAGGCAGGCGTTCCATAGATTTGATAACGGATCGCCGCTTCCGGATGTTGCTCCGGATCGAGCCGCACCGGTACGAAATCGACCAGCGCCTTTTGGACCGCCGGCTTACCCAGCACGGCCCTATCCATCACATGACACGGCGGGCACAGCGCACCGTGAAACGCCACAACGACAAGGCGCTCGCTCGTCTTGGCCTCGACCAGCGCACCCTCGAGATCATCACCCCAGCCAACCGGCGGACCGCTGGGCGGCTGGTAGAACGCCACGGATAGCACCGCAATCAAGACCACCCACAGCACCAACCGACGGCGACGGCCGGGTAACCGAGCCTCTACCGAAGACTCGTCGGACGAGTCGTCTGACGAAGCCAACGTCGTTTCCGGGTTGTCTTCTGTTTGGTTCATTCGACGTAACTGGAGAAGGAAAGCGCCTGCCGCATCCGAAAGACCTACTTCACAGCAAGGCCGACGTACACCCAATACCAGCGTGCGGCAACACCACAAGACTAGCCGTCGGACGAATCATCATCGCCGATGATCTTCGCCTTGACATCTCCGCCCTTAGTGAGGCGCAGTTCCATAGCCTTGTGCGTGCGCGAACACGTCATGTGAATGGTCGTTTCCGGCATGTCAAAAGAATGCGACTGGTGACAAGCCGGGCAATCAAATCTAACGAGCATATCAGCACAGACTCCTGCAAGACCAATAACTTCCCAAGCTTCAGCCAAGTAGTTCTTTCGCCCAAAGGCGAAAGGTTGACCTCACTCGACCATCTACGGTTCGACCGACATCCGGCATGGCCACGCAAACATGGACCAGACCAGACGCCCATTCGTGGCTGCTCCTGTTTCCTCCATATCACGGTACTACTGCGCTGCCCCATACCAGCAGTCGCCTCGATCCGCAGAACAGTTCTGGTTTCTTGTCACATTGTCTAATAGAACACGCTCCACTGGCATGACTGCACTGGCACTTAGCAGGCCTTGCAATTCCCGTTGACAGATCGCCGCCTCCTGCTACTGAGCCGTCAAGGCGAACCCGGGTCGTTATTGCTATTGGATAAAACTCAGCAATCAAAACCCGGTCTTCGTCTCCCCACCACTCAAGATCAAGCATCAGCACATCACGGTCAACAAACAACCGTCCGGTGACCCCGAAATCACCAATCTGTCCGCTGAAAAGGACAACTTCAGCGTCGGTTGATCGTCATCGCTAGAGTCGGAAGTTGGAACTCTGTACCAAGTACCGGCACGATCTACGTCAAAAGTACTCTGGATAGCGAACCGGGCATCATGAACAGCGATTCGGTTTCCACTTAGAATCTTGACGGACTGGGGCAACAGCGAGCCAAGCAGTCGGCCAAAGTCCTCGTTAGTCACAACCCGCTCGTTCTCAAGAATCTCTGCAAGCGACACACCTGAATCTAACTCGCGATCCCGACTACCCAGCCCAATAGCGATCGACACATGATCCGCAGCATTCACTACGACTGGCCTAGTAGCTCGGTCGATATTTCTCGGGCTATGCTTGACTTCGCCAGCACCTTGCGTGGGCGAGCTTAGTGCAGCAGCAACAAGCAATCCATAGAACCCCTTCGACAGTTTTCTTTGTTTACTCATAGCGTTCCTCCAAAGCGTCCGACTACGGCATTTCCGTCAGATCGAGCGTTTCCTTAGCCTTGGCCATATCACTAGTCTTGTAATAAACATAAACACGATCGCGATTGAGTGTTGGATCGCTATCAAACACCGTCTCCCAACGCCCTAGCAGAAAACTCGTGGCGTCAAAATAGAAAATGTGCTGACCCCTACGACTGGGATCTGTCCGAAGAATGAACAGATTCTCACCTGGATCATACTCCACGGCATTGCGCTTTTCCGCAATCTTCTCCAAGAGGTATGGCCTGAAGTCGCTCCGCGGCCCCAACCAAGATTGCCAATAGCTTCCGACCAAGCAACCGTTGAACGAGCCGATGCTTACTGACCCGAGCCATTGCGGGTCATAGTCGTCTCTATCGCACTCTTCAGCTGGAACATCGTAATCGATCGAATCACCAGTCACATGATTCCGTTCCGTTACGAACATGGACCCCTGAGAATCGTAGTGTGTTTTCAGTTCGTAGATCAGCCGGTCTTGCTCAGAAACCAGAAGGTGAACACTTCTATCAGAATGGTGGTTCGCGACGGCGGCGATCTCTCCATTTCCTTGCTTTAGTGCGATGGAGAAATATAGGTCGTCGGTCTCGGACAACACACGCTTCACGCCAGCCATCAGCGAGGCCCTGCTTGATCGGCTTGTGGTCGTCCTACAGCCGATACAGTTTCCGAGGAATGCGACTGCCACAACTGTGGAAACAGTAGCTCGAAGACTAAGAAACGAGCGAGATGCGAAGCGACTTTCAATCATGACCTGCACGCTATCTTCGGTAGCGTTGAAAGTCAAGTCAAAAGGTTGTTCCTCATCCCAAATAGCTGTATGGCTGGCGCTCTGGAAAGTCTTGTCTTGCCACGCTAACGCCTAAGTCGGTCAACGGCATACTCACGCTGGCCCATGCCACGCGCCACACGGGCAATCCATCCTCAACGAGTGCGCCGCGCACTCTTACAGGAAGAGCAGCGTCACGACAATCAGCAGCGGCAGCAGCACGCAGCAGCTATAGCCCATATACCCGAAGAAACTCGGCATTTTGATGCCGGATTGTTCTGCGATGCTCTTGACCATGAAGTTCGGGCCGTTGCCGATGTAGGACATCGCCCCCATGAACACCGCACCAAGCGAGATCGCAACCAGCATCGGCTGCATGATCGAACCACCGTCGGCCAGCGTTACCACGTTTTCTGCGCCAACCGGGGTCATCGTCTCCGCAGTTTGGAAGAACACCACATAGGTCGGCGCGTTATCCAAGAAGCTCGATAGCGCGCCGGTAAACCAGAAGAACTTGTGCGGCGAATCGAGAACCGGCTTGAGCTGCTCGCCGCTGGCCTGCAATATCTCGATCGGCACCTGCATGCAGATGAAAATCCCCACAAACAGCGCGGCCACCTCGATGATCGCATGGTAGTTGAACTGGTTGTCCTCGCGGATCGACTTCGACGTCAGCTTCACCGACAGCGCCACAAACCCAAGCATCAAAAGTTCACGCAGGAACGCCGGCGTCGTAAACCCGAGCAGCGGAAACGGCTCACCCGGTTTCACCAACGCCACACACAGCACGACGCCGATCAACCAAACGAAATTAGCCTTACCCGACAGGCTCAGCTTTGTCGTCCGCGTCTCGTCGGTAATCAGGTCGGAGAGCGTTTCTTTCTTGTAGGCAATCGTATCCCAAATGTAGTACACAATAAGAAGCAGCACGCACATCACCGCCCACGGTGCCCACAACCCGAGCGTCCACATAAACGGCACGCCGCGAAGGTACCCAAGAAACAGCGGCGGGTCACCAATCGGCAACAGGCAGCCGCCGACGTTACTCACCAGGAAGATAAAGAAGATCACCGTGTGGCGCACATGATGCCGCTCGGAGTTGGTCTGCAACAACGGACGAATCAGCAGCATGCTAGCGCCGGTTGTTCCCACGAGACTGGCGATCAACGCACCAACCGCCAAGAACCCGGTGTTTGTTGACGGGTGAGCCGCGAGGTCACCTTTGAGGCAAATACCGCCGCTAATGACATACAACGCGAACAGCAGCACGATGAACGGGATGTACTCGGCCATCAACGCGTGATCGAGAATGCTCACGACCTTACCCGCGCCGGAGGTCACGGCGTAGTACACGAGCGTCACCCCGCCAAGCCCCAACGCTACCATCAACCGGTTCTTGTTGCTTTCCCACCAATGCTCGGTGGCCGACATCAACGGCAACACCGCGATGCAAAGCAGCAACGCAACAAACGGCAGCACAGCGAACATACTCGGTGCGTGCGCGTGCGCGCTACCGTGCCCTCCGCCGTGATGCGATGTCAGGTGGTTATAGATCAACAGCCCCATCGCGATCACGCCGAGCACGATGGCCCC
>JAJRSR010000194.1 GCA_024278695.1 Planctomycetota bacterium
CCGCTCGATTGCGCGTCTCATCAGCATGAACCACCCGACAGACTTTGGCGGGTATACGTTTTTTCAATCCAGTTACCAGTTGGCCGGCGGCAAGCGCGTCAGCATCCTGAGCGTCTCGCGCGACCCGGGAACCCTGATCGTATTCGCCGGCTACATTTTGATGATCGGCGGCATGATCGTCGTACTGTTTACACGTTCCCAACAGCAACAACTGACGCAGGTGGTGCCAGTAAACGCCACGGCTAGGCCTACCACCGATGAGATTCACATGGACCTCCTGCATGCTGAGCAGCGGTGTACCGGCAACGGATTCGGCGTGCAGCCATCGACAACGCACTACGCTGCGTACCATGGTTCCGAAACACTCCTGGAGTCAAGAAAAGCCGGAGCAAACTCACGATGACCACACTACTACTCACCCTGGCGGTCTGGGCGACGGCGTCTGGCGTGCAGCCCACGCTACCAGCGTCGCTCGATGTCACACCCATTCGCGAACTCGTCGTCCAGCACGACGGACGCTGGCCGCCGTTTGATACGCTCGCCCGCGACATGATTAACGAGGTCACAGGCTCGGAGTTTCCCGGCGGACGTGACCCCGTGTTGCTGCTGCTGGCCATGACCTTTGAACCGAGGGAATGGACCCAGGAGCCGTTGATTCGGATCAGCAACGCCGAGCTGCGCAGCGAACTCCAACTATCGCCAACGCAAGAGGTCTATTCGTATCAAGAACTCGTGACGCACGAGCGCCTCCACGAGCTCACTCGGGCGGCCTCACAGCGCGATCCCGACGCCAAGCCCGACGCTCTTGAATCTAAAGTGGCCAAGATCAACGGCAAACTCGGCGCGCTACACCAAATCTTCGGCGGCGAGATCATTCGACCCGTGCCCAACGCCAAAGATCCGATCGGACGATGGTCCGCACTCACCCCGAGCGCCATCAACGCAAACCCGCAGCTAGCGGCCGCGGCCGCTTCTTGGGAAGCGATGCGAGAAGCCTTCTTGGCGGATGACGCCGCGTCCTTTACCTCCGCCGCGACCGAATTCGCAACGGCACTGACCGCACTACCGGCCGCCTACCGCCCGACACAAGCACGGATCGAAACCGAGCTATTCTACAATCGGACCAACCCGTATCAGAAAGCGTGGTGGCTGCTACTCGCCGGTGCAGGGCTGGCCGGCCTTGCCGTCCTGATTCGGAAAACCTGGGCCGATGCCATCGCGGCCGTACCGATCGCAAGCGGCTTCGGCGTCCTGTCTTACGGCATCTGGCTGCGGTGGGATATCTGCGGGCACATACCGGCTTCCAACATGTTCGAATCGCTCCTGTTCTTAAGCTGGGGGATGGCCATCGTTTCGATTCTCTCGCTCGTGCTGATTCGCCAGCGGCTTGTCCTTCTGACGTCGTCGTTTGTCGCAGCGGTCGCACTCATGCTGGCCGACGTACTACCCATGAACCATTTTATCCGCCCCACCGCTCCCGTCCTGCTCGATACGGCGTGGATGGCGATCCACGTGCCGGTCATCATGGTGTCCTACTCGGTGCTGGCGCTCGGCGTGGTCATCGCGCACGCCCAGCTCATCACGATGGCACTGTTCCCGAAACGCAGCGCCTGGATCGAAGCGATCGACCGCATGCACTACTGGTACATCAGTATCGGATCGATCCTGCTACTAACCGGTATCGCCACCGGTAGCATGTGGGCCGCCTCGTCTTGGGGCCGTTATTGGGGCTGGGATCCGAAGGAGGTCTGGTCACTCGTCGCGCTGCTTGGCTACCTGACGATTCTCCATGTCCGCATCGACACGGAACGCGTCCCGAAATGGGCGTATGGGGTTGCGGTTCTGATGGCTGCTGGCCTGATCGCACTGATCGTGCCGACGCTCGCTCCCCTAACAAGTGGCAAGCTACTCGCACTGGGCGCTTCCGGGTTCGCGATCGTGCTGTTCGTGCTGGCCAAGGGGCCGTTCGCAACGGCGTTCAAGAGCGTGCTCGCCTTCTGGCTCATCATCATGACGTACATCGGCGTGAACTATGTACTCGGCACAGGCCTGCACAGCTACGGCTTCGGTACCGGTGCCATCGTCAAATACATGTTCCGCAGCGGTGGCATGGACCTAGCGCTCATCGCACTGTGCGCAGCAATCTACTTGATCCGCCGCCAAAGTATGAGCACGAACCGCGCGGTGCCTCAGCCTTCGCATTAGCGGCTAAAATCAGAGCGCACGGCTAATTCGTCCGACAGCCGTGCGCTATTCCCACTCTATCGTTGCGGGTGGTTTGGAGGAGATGTCGTAGGTAACCCGGTTGATGCCTGCAACCTCGTTCATGATTCGTGTCGAGATTCTTGAGAGGACGTCATAGTCGATGCGAACCCAGTCAGCCGTCATGAAATCAGCGCTCTCCACGAAACGAACCGCGATGACCTGCTGCCCCGCGTAACTTCGACCGTCACCCATCACGCCAACCGTCGAGATGGGCAACAACACGCCAAACGCCTGCGCGATCTTATGGTACCAGCCAGCCGCCCGAATCTCCTCGATGATGATCTCATCGGCTTCGCGAAGAACGGAAAGCCGATCAGGTGTGATCTCTCCAAGGATACGCACCGCGAGCCCCGGACCGGGGAAGGGATGACGCCAGACCAATTCCTCCGGCAAGCCCAAGTGCTCACCAACGCGACGCACCTCATCCTTAAACAAACCACGAAGCGGCTCGACCAGTTCAAACCCAAGTTCCTCTGGCAAGCCGCCGACGTTATGGTGCAACTTGATGTTGGCCGCTTTGCCGCTGGTGCTATGCCCGGACTCGATCACGTCGGGGTAGAGCGTGCCTTGTGCCAAGTACTTGGCGTTGTCAATAGAGGCGGCCTCCTCCTTGAACACGTCGATAAACTCGTGCCCGATGATGATCCGCTTTTTCTGTGGGTCGGTCACGCCCTTGAGTTTGCCGAGAAACCGATCTGCGGCATGGGCGATTCGCAGGTCAACCTTAAAATGCCGATGGAATGACGTCTCCACGAAATCCACCTCGCGGCTCCGCATCAGGCCGTTGTCCACAAAAATGCAGGTGAGCCGGTCACCGATGGCTTCACGAATCAGTGCAGCCGTGACACTGCTATCGACCCCGCCGGAAAGACCACAGATCACGCGAGCGTTGTCATCCACCTGATCGCGAATGGCCGCGACAATGTCACTCGCGACCTGCCCGGTCCGCCACGCTCCAGTGCAGCCGCAAATCTCATAGAGAAAGTTTCGGATGATCTGTCCGCCCTCGGGGGTGTGGGTCACCTCCGGGTGAAACTGCACGCCGAAGATCGGCCGCGACTTATGCCTAATGGCAGCGATCGGGCACGATGCCGTCTTAGCCAGCGGGAGAAACTCACCCGACACGGCCGTGACGACATCGCCGTGGCTCATCCACGCTGTGGTTTGCTCCGGCAGGTGTTCGAGAAGACCTTTTCGATCGGTCACTTCAAGCTGCACCCGCCCGTATTCGCGCGACTTTGACGCGCTGACGTCTCCGCCGAGCAACTCGCACGCGAGCTGCATCCCATAACAAATGCCTAGAACCGGCACGTCCATATCCATCAGCTCTGGCTTGCAGCGCGGGGCGTCGGCGTCGTACACGCTTGACGGACCGCCGGAGAGGATGATCCCGACGACATTATGCTTGCGAAGTTCATCGACCGAGGCCTCGGGGCGAAAGACCATGCTGTGAACATGGTTCTCTCGCACGCGCCGCGCAATGAGCTTAACGTATTGAGCGCCGAAGTCAAGAATCGCTATCGTTGGAGGATGCATAACTACCTTCATCAAAACATCAGGTTCAGACCGTGGTAAACCACGGTCGTCGTATAGTCAAGTAGATGTCGCCAAACCATCGCCGCACCATACGCCAGCGCAGGCAGACCCATAGCGTAAAACGCCGTCACGCTCGTTCGGGTGTCGGCCGGTGCCGCAAAGCCCAGCCGCACCGACCAAAACCACCACATCGCCGCACCGAATCCAGCCAGCACGCCGGCGACCAATGTGAGCGATTCATCGCTCGGAGACCATCGCCAGCCGGCCGCCTCACCGACGAAACTGATCGGCCGAATCAACAGCACGCACGCGGCCATCAACAACGGCACGAACCACGCCGTACCGTACTTGATAGCCGCCGTCATTCGCAGGTCCTGACGATAGACGTGACGGTGAGCGAGCGCGACGCCCCATCGAATCGTAAAAAGCAGCGTCCGGAGGCAAAGCCACCCCACGGCCACGCCGATGAAAACGGCGATGATGGCCTGGGCCGGATTCCACCAGAGGTCCACCACAATATCCGTCGGATGACGCGCGACAAGATCTCGTGACGCCGTGACCAACCGAAACCAACCAGACCCGACTGGGCTAACGACTGACGTGCCGTTCGGATTCTCCAGCAGCACCTCGACATGACCCCAGCCGTATTCGGTAAAGGCGAAGATGGCCAGCCCAAAACTGAGCAACACAAGATTGACCCGCGCGAAATGCCTCGACGCCATCGACACACGCATCAGCCCCAGGTGCTTCGTTCGGCTTGCGCTCGAGAAGAAGACCCAACAACACATGGCCCACCAACCTCGCGTCTCGCGGCTGTAAGCCTCGGCGTAGAGCGTGGTGTCGTCGCTGGTCGAGCGGTTATCGTAAAAGTGAAACCCGCACAACGGACAAGCTGGCGGCGCATCATCCCCAAGGCGCTGACCGCAAGCCGGGCAGCGCAACACCTTCGATCCTGCGGCCCGGCCTGTCGTCATCACTTGTGAAGTCACGCTATTTGTAAATCACCGGAACAAGAGAAAACAGGCGACGCATCAGCCAACGACCCACCGAACACACGGTGAGCGGCTTGCAAGAGAAGGCCTACCGAGCCTCTGCGTCGTAGGGTTCACCCAGCATGGTACGACTGGGGCTGCCGTCACTCACCATCACACCCCACGGCGGCGTCACGATGACACTATACGGCACGGCCACGAGGTTGATGGCGAAGCGCGCTTGCCACGCGACCCACTGTCCAACGTCGCTTCCGCGAACGTAAAAAGACCCATCACCCGACCATGTATCTTCCAACCCATCCTCGAAAAAAAGCGGACCATGCGTCACGGAACCATCAGCCACGTTCGCATCCACCGAGACGAATCCGCGATCGTGAAGCACGGGCATGGTGTCGGCCGCGCGAACGCCCTCGACTGAAGGGGTGGCGATCCGCGGCGTCCCGCAAAACTCGTCCTGAAACGGATTGGTCATCAACTGACACCCGCCGCCAAACACGAGAACCGCACACGCAACAACGCCTCGCACGTCACACTTACTGGCGATCGATCGCATAATTTGGAGCCTCTTTAGTGATGGTCACATCGTGAGCGTGGGACTCTGCGGCACCGGCACCGGTGATCCGACAGAACTGGGCCTCACGCTGAAGATCCTCGATAGTTGCCGCACCGCAATAACCCATACCGGACCGAAGCCCACCGATTAACTGATACACAAAATCTGAGAGCGGACCGCGATAGGGCACACGCCCTTCCACACCCTCCGGCACGAGCTTGCTCTTCACGGAGTCTGACTTCTGCCCGTAGCGGTCGGCCGACCCCTTCACCATCGCACCAAGCGAACCCATGCCACGGTACTCCTTGAACCGGCGACCCTGCCAGGTGACCTCTTCGCCCGGCGCTTCCTCTAGCCCGGCAAAAAGCGAGCCGAGCATAACGCTGCTGGCACCAGCCGCGATCGCCTTGGTGACATCACCCGATTGACGGATACCGCCATCTGCGATCACCGGCACACCGGCCGGCACCGCGACCGAGGCCACACCCATCACCGCCGTAAGCTGCGGCACGCCAACACCGGAAACGATACGCGTCGTGCAGATGCTACCCGGGCCGATCCCGACCTTGATCGCATCCACCCCGGCATCAACCAAGTCCCGCGCCGCCTCAGCAGTGGCCACGTTACCTGCGATAATCTCGATATCAAAATCACGCCGGATACGCTGCACCGATTCGATGACGTTGTCGGAATGTCCGTGCGCAGTGTCCACCACGATCACATCGACGCCGCTCTCGATCAGAGCCCCCACGCGATCGTACTCATGCACGCCAACCGCCGCCCCGACGCGCAAACGCCCGCGAGCATCTTTGCAGCTTATCGGATAGTGCATACTCCGCTCGATATCACGCATGGTAATCAGGCCGACAAGCTGATCGTCACCCGAAACCAGCAGGAGCTTTTCGACCTTGGCCCGCTTGAGAATCTGAGAAGCCTGTTCGAGTGTGGTCTCCGGCGGACCAGTGACCAGATCGCGAGATTTCATCACGTCGCGGACTTTCAAATCCTCATGCTCAAGGAACTTCATGTCGCGCCGGGTGAGAATACCCACGAGCCGGTTGCCGTCCTCCACGATCGGAATCCCCGAGATGTTTTGAAGCGACATCAGTTGGTTCACTTCACCGATCGGGGCGTCCGGGCCGAGCGTCACCGGATCGAGGATCACACCGCTCTCTGAGCGTTTGACCTTGTGGACCTCACGGCACTGCGACTCGACGGTAAGATTCTTGTGGATGATGCCGATCCCGCCCTCCTGGGCCAGGGCGATCGCCAGCCGCGACTCCGTCACAGTGTCCATCGCGGCGGAAACCACCGGAATATTAAGTGTGATATTGCGAGAAAGTCGCGCGCCCACCTTGATCGTATCGGGAAGGACAGAAGAACGTCGGGGCAGAAGCAGAACGTCGTCAAACGTCAGGGCCGTCGCGATGCCCGACGACCGATCCGACGCTAGCGAGGCTTCGCCTCCGCCTGCGAGCGAGGTAACCTTTGACGTATGCATCTTGCAATAGGTACGCCATCAAGCCACCCCCGTCAAGCCCGCACACAACTAACAGCATTTTTGCCGCAACGCTGCCGCCGCAGGACGATCGTTCCCGCTGCCACGATCGCGAGCATCAGCACCGCAATCCCCCAAGCCGAAGCGGCCGGAACCTTGACGGCCGTACGCGTGTCGATCGCGATCCCGCGAAGACCGTTGATGCCAAGGTTCATGGCGACACGATCAGTCCCATCCAAGTTGGCGCGTTGGATGGTGCTATCTCTCGACGTCCAGTAAATGTGCCCGCGCGGCACGTCCAAGGCGATCCCGTCGGCTTCGATGGGAGAAGCCGGTTGGTACAGCACCTCGACCTCTGACCCGTCCAAGCGGCTGCGACCCACCCAGGGTTGACTTAGCCCGTTAACGATGTCGATCGCAGACCAGTACAGCCGGTCGTCAGCCACATCCAACGCCAATGCGACAGGTGCAGGTATGTCGAAAAACTCGACGACGGTTTCCACGGCCGAGCCATCGAGGTTGGCACGGCGAATGAGCCGGGGCGTCCCGGTTGTTATCGTCCAGTAGAGCTTACGATTCACTGTATCCATCGCTATTGCATATGCAGGACGCCCGTCCGACGGAATCACAAGCTCTGGATTCGTGCCGTCCATCGCCGAACGATAGATACCTGAGACAAAGACATCGCTAATATCGGTATTCCAGTACATCAAATCGTTAGGCGGATCCAACGCAATGCCCCAAGAGCGTACGCCGGCAACAAGAACCTCCACGTTTTGCCCTAAGAGCGTTGACCGAAGTATCTCCAACGTGGCCAGATCGCTCCAATAGAGTTCGCTTGCGTCCAAATCCAGCGCTAGAGCCCAGGGTGCAGCGGCAGCCTCTGAATAGATCGTTACCAAGTTTGAACCATCGAGATCCATTTGGTCTATCAAACCGATCGAGGAGAAATAGATTTTTCCCTGAGCAGCAACCGGTGCTGGTACCAAACCCATCACAAGACAGCACGCCGCTAAGATCCAACGCCGATCAATCTGATGTCTCTTTCGACGAAGCATTCCATGCCTCCTATGCAGATAGCCGTTAGTTTGGTAGCGTCGCACAATCGGTTGTCCCGCACCTCGTACCCGCACCGGCGAAGTTGCCGCCCTGCTGGCAGCAGAGACCGCTTGTCGTTCCGTCACATGTGAACACAGGCGGAAACGACAAGGGAACACTCTGACAGCACGCACCGAATGGATCGCAATCGTCATCCACACCATTGGCATCACAGTCTGTAACCACGCCAGTTGCAATATCCACGGCGTCAATGACGAGGTTACCATTGCAGTCCTGCTCCGTACCGGCCCAGATGTCACAAATATCGTCGATGCTGTTGGTGTTGTTGTCGGCAATGCCGAGCGTGACTAGCTCATCCGCAGCCGCCAACGCGTCTGGGCTAGGTCCGACCGGACGGTTCACGGGCGCGCCCTGGGGGAGTCCGGTGTTGATCAAGAGGTTCCGCAACTGTAACGGTGAGAGTCGCTGGTACTTTCCGCTGGGCAGAGTGCATGCGAACTGCGTGTCGGCCAGGGACTGCATGGCTGCGGCAACACCGGCAACGATCGCGGAGGCCGAACTCGTACCATTAAACTTCGTGTACCACTGATCCTGGTCACCGCTGCCAGGGTCAGCCCACTTGCCACCTATACACCCGAGCGTGAGAACGTCATCGCCCCACGCCTGCACGTTCACGCGTGCGCCGTAGCATCCAATCTCCCATTGAAAAACTCCGTCTGCGGTACCCCCACCGACCATGATCGCGCCACTGTCGCCCCAGCTCCGCCATGTCGCGAAATCCGTCCCGTCTAGATTCCAGCCGCCGTTGCCAGCCGCCTCGACGACCACGACCCCTGCATCGGTGGCGAGCTTCGTAAGCACAAACACATCGGATACGACCTCCGTAGGTGCCTCCTCAAGAGAATTCGGTGCGGGGCCAAGAAACGTCTGAATTTCAAACAGTTGTATGTCGCCGCTCACGCCATCGTTCAAGAGCTGCGCCGTAGCGTCCGCGATGGCCGTTGCGCGAGTCTGAGGCGTGACGAACCCGTTACCACTAGCTGGCATCTCCGAAAAGAGCAATAACTCGGCATCAGGTACAGCACCGATCACGCCATACTGAGTTCCATTGGAATTCGTCGTGTCCATTGCCGCAAGGATACCAAGCACGGCAGTACCGTGCGTTGCGTCGGCGTAAACATGCGGAGTGATGGGCATGCTGGCTGAACACAAATCTTCATGTCCACAGTTGTACGACTGTTCCACGTCGGCGATCTGAATTCCGGCACCTCTCGCCCCAGACCCATAGCTGGAATTGCGCAAGGATTCCAGCCGTACGCCATCGCCCCAGCGCCAACCCTGATCACCTGAATAGTCACATGTGTTGGGCGCAATGTCACTACAAGGAGGCGTGCAGAAGGGAACCGAATTCGGAGCGCAACCAGATGGACCCGGTACAGTGCACCCACCGCTTGGCAAGTCCGGATCCAGTGCTGAGAATTGCGCCCATTCGAGTTCTTCCAGCCCCAATAGCTCGTTGGCCGCCTGTTCCATCGCCTCGGCCGGGCCGAAGACCACCATCATGCCGGCGAGGTCGGGTTGTTCGATGCCGCTGTTGTCTGCCGCCGTTTTTTCCAGAAAATCCAACGTGGCTTGGGGCAATTCGATAAGCGGCTCAAACGTCAAGCCGTGCTGCGCTCTTACGGCATCGGGCCGGGATAGGTCGGCCGCAGCCAGCGACCGCAGCGAGCCGGAAACCGCTCGAACCTTCATATCATCACGAAACTTCACGACAAGATGCGCGGGAAAACCCGGTCTCGTAAGTGAGGACAGCTTGGCGAGCGGCTCACGAGGCCGCAGCGGCTCCTGAGCCTGAA
>JAJRSR010000195.1 GCA_024278695.1 Planctomycetota bacterium
TCACTTGTTCACCGCCGACGTCGAAGCCAAGAACGTATCTTCCTGAAGCCGCTCCGCTCAGCCGCCACGACACAAGGCCGCCACCGGGAACCGGGCCCGCTTCCACGGTTACCCCTTGGTGCTGCGCCAGGCGCACAGCGTTCGCATCGACCGACTCCGAATCCACGGTCATTTTCAGCACGACAGGCTCTCCGGGCAAAACCGGCCGCCATTGATAACGCACGCCCATCTGCGCAAGTAGCAACAACATCGGAAGCATCGCCACCACGACCGGCGTCAATACGTACCGCTGCAATTTGCAGATAGCCCATAGGAGTCGAACCTGAGACAGCGACACAGTACGCAGGTCTTCTTTGAACAGCTTAAGCGCAAGCAGATGGGCCTTGATGTCGTTCTTGACGCGCGTGATCGCGTCTTGGTTGGACGTGTACCGAAACGCAATCAACATCACCACGCCGGTCAACGCGGAAATGAGCGTGATTCCCGCCCACGGTGGCATTAGGTTCAGGCAAGCGTAAACCACGTCACCAACAGCCGTAGCGATCGGGTTCAACGTGGAAAACAACACACCCAGCGCCGGTCCGATGACCGCGTCGATCGAGCCTAACACCGAACCCAGGACCGACACGATCCCATCCCACGCCGATATCACGGCGTCGGCGCTAGTCATAAGATATTTCGTGAGGGTTTCGACCATGCGTCAGACTCAAGTACACCAGCGGATCACGCGGCGACCAACTTATTCAATATACCCCAGACCGCGAAGACGCTCTTCAACCTCGGCATCGGAATCTGCCGATTCGAGCACCGAGAGCTCCTTCTCAATCAGATGAACAATGAAATCATCTACCGACGGATAGCCGGCGAGATCCGACACTTTCTTCACGCGATCGTACAGACCGCCGTCCAGTTTGATCTTCGCCACGGGTTCACTCCTTGTCTTTGACGGCGACACTCGCGGTCGCCTCAGACTCAAACAAGTTACCACCCACCATCTGGGCGGGCACGTCTACGCCAAACTGCTTTAAGATGGTCGGTGCCAGATCGATCAACGAGGGGTTTGCGCGGCGAATCTTCTTGTTGGAAAAAATCACGCCCGGAACCTCGCTCGCGTCGATGCAATGATCGGCACTCCACGCGGAGTCGTTATCGGTAACCACCTCACGGCTCATATCACCAAGCGTCGTCGCCCATGATGCGCGATACCCGCGATGAAAACCGATCAACAGGTCCGGAGCGTTCACCGTATTCGGACCGGAATAGATCTCATCGGCACGGTGAACAGCCTTGACAACGGGTTTGCCATTACTCGGGTCACGCAATCCGAGAAGCCCTTGGGAAATCTCGCTGAGCAAGGCGTCCCGTTGGTCGGGACGTACGATGCCCTCGCGCTCACGCCCGGCGAGGTTGAGATAGAGCCCGTTAAGCCCGAGCCCATAGGCTCGCGTGCGCGTCCAATCGACCATTTGCCCCAGCATCGGGTTAAGCAAGGAACGCGCATCGGCCGGACCAAGATAGCCGTTATCACGCAGCCATGTGTTCACGTTCACCTGGCGGCGGAAATTGCAAAAGCCGTGGTCCGACATCACGAGTATTGTGGCCTCGTCGCCATACGCCTCGACCAAACCGCCGACCACTTCATCCATACGCTTGTAGATATCGATCACGGTCTGGTTGTATTTCTTCGCATCCTCGGTCGTACGTAGCGGGTGCTTCTCGTCGCTGTCCCACCAGAACATGTGCGCTTGCAAGTCGGTACTGGAGAAGTAGAAGAACAGTAGTCCATCTTCGTAATGCCGCTTCGCGTAGTCGAGCAGGTTCAACCGCTCATCCAACACGTACGCGGCCTGCTCCTTGTATTCCGCATCGGAAAACACGCCGTGCGAGAGCGCCTTGTGGTCTTCTTGGAATCCCGTAGTGTAGAATAGACCAAGCTCGTCGGCCATGTCCGTAATCATCTCCGGCGGCTCGGTGATCTGCTGATCGCCGGGATCGCTCGGGTCAATGTTGATCGGCGTCACATACAGGCTGAGGTTCGGGTGCGTCTCTTTCAGGTAGAACCGGCAGATACCCGGCGCGGTACCTGCCGGTAGAAAGCTCGGCATCTCTAACGTGAAACTCAGTTTAACCCAATCACTCCACTCGCCTTCCTTCAGGACGATCGTCTGGTTCTGGATGTCGATCCGTGCGCTTGGTTCCGTCGGGTGACGGTAAATCTCAAACGCGATCATTGCGGCTTCGGGAACTTTGAGCGCCGTGTTGTGCGGCCCGTCGATTTTCGACTTCGCCTTGTGATTACGAAAAGTCAGCGGCTTTCGGATTCCGCCGCCTTCGTCCTTACGGCGTATGACAAGCTCCGAAAAATACTGATACGTGCCGTAAGTGCCGTGCAAATCCGGCACGCCCATCCCACTCAGGCAATGCATGTGCCCATGCTTTGAAGGACTCGGCGGGTAGTTGGCCGGGATGTCGTAGAATCGCGTGGCGATGCCGGCGCTGTCGAGATAATCCCAGAACGGCGTGCCGTCGCGCTTGAGCAGCGTTTGCGTAGGTGCATGGTTGAACGGCCAAAAGGAAAGCGGGATCTGGTAATCTCCGACCTCCCAAGCGCCTTCGCCCTCTACCGTCTCAGCGGCCGAGTAATAGGGCATGCACTGTTTCGACGGGTCGCGATGAATGAAATCGAAGATACCGTGAACGCCGGGGTTCGCACCCGTAATGAAACTCGCCCACGCCACCGGACTCTGCGGCGGCATGGTCGTACCGAGCGGCTTGAAACCGCCGCCAGCGCGCATCTTGGCTAGGTTTGGTAGTTCACCCGCGTCCATCAGCCGCTCGGCCAACCGCGGGTCCATGCCGTCGAGACCGAGCACAATCACTTTCGGCGCAGCGACCGAGTCCTTCGAGCAGGACGTCATCGCCCCGCCGGACAGCCCCACGGCCAACATCCCAAGCGTCAGGAATCTACGCGTAGCGCGGTAGGGGCTGCGTGCCGTAATGTCGTTGTGGTTGTACATCAGATTGGTTAGCTGGCCGCTGCGGCGGTCTCCGTCTTGATCGCGCCGTGGCTTGATGGGAAGGAACCGTCGGCCTCGGCGACCGCCAAAGGACGACCATCCATGTGTTTTGGGGTGTCCACGCCGAACATATCGAGCACCGTGGGACCAAGGTCCATCAGGTGCGGGCGTTCGACCTTGAGTTTTCGATTGCAGAACATCACACCGGGAACGTGGCTCGGGTCGATCGAGTGGTCACCGCTCCAGGCCTTGTCGTTGTCGTGGAAGACCTTGTCGGTGATATCGCCAATAGCCGCCTCCCACGAGACCCGATAGCCCTTAGCGTACCCCATGATGATATCCGGCGCGTCAGCTTTGTACGGCCCCGAATAAATCTTCAATGCGTTGAGCGCACGGGTCACGGCCACTTCGCCCGTACCAGGATCTTTCATTCCGGTGAGCTTCTCGCAGAGTTCGTCACGGAGCTTGCCCGCATCCTTCGGGTCCACGATGCCCTGCGCCTCACGCCCCTTGATGTTGAGCCAAATGCCGGCAAGCCCAATACAGTACGCCGTTGACTGCGACCAATCGACCCCGCCCAGATACTTCTGGCCCGCGCGGCCTTCCTTGAGTTTGAGGTAACCGTTTTCGATCAACCAGACATTGAGGTCAA
>JAJRSR010000196.1 GCA_024278695.1 Planctomycetota bacterium
CCGGAAAACGATGACCGAAGGTGATCGAGCACGAAGAATAAGTCCGGCTTGAATCCTCGAATCACGTCGTGGTAGACAAGCGGGCTGAGTATGTCGTAATGCGTTTTTTCCTTGTAAACGCGACAATCGCAGCCTATTGCGGTCAGCGCACGCTGCGCGTCGCGCATCGAATGTTGTAGGAAGGTGGTGTGGCAACTCGTTGCGGCCAGGATGCGCAGTGGTGGTCCGGTGCCGTTTAGCGCTTCGGTGAACCGCCGCGCGCGATCGGCCATCGTGTGCGATGCGTATAGCGTTTCTAGTCGTGATAAGGATTGGCGGATTCTGCTTTCGCGGTCATGGTGAGCGCCTTCAACGAGGCTTACCAGAGCGGCTTGATCCGGCCCTTGAGAACGCGGGCCGATGCTTAGCGCGTGTACGGGGAGTGGAATGTTGGGCTGGTCAATCCAATGTCGCTCAAGGTGAGTTTTCCAGTCATCACCGATGAAGAAAAACAAACGTTGGTCTGCGAGCAGGTTGTGCCAGTCGCGCAGGTGCAGCGCCACGGCGAAGTCGGCCGCGTCCGGTTCAACGATCAACAGCGCACAGCTATACCCGACCAACGTGTCGAGCGTCGCATGGTAGGCTCGTTCAAACAGCAAGCCCTCGCCGACGCCGTCGAACATGATTGGCAGCGGCATGGCCTCACTGAGCGATTTCGGGAGCGGCTCGCTGGCGGTGGCCTGCGGATGATTGCGCAGTGATGGAAACCAGGACCATCGGTCGTCGTCGGCTTGCCGGTGTACCTGCGGTACGTCGTTCGTATCTCGATACAGCAGGTATCGCGAACGACGCCGTTGCCAGGAATCACGAATGGGTGCGGTGTCAACACCCCGCGCGTTCAGAGCCGTTAGGTTGGCGTTGAACTGCGGGGCGAGATCGTCCCAGTTTGACGGCGGTGCGTCGATGGCGGCGAGCTTTGGACGGAGCGATTCCAACTCGGGGGATAATGATCCCGCTACGGCACTGGCTTCGAGCGCCTGCCGAGCTGGAACCACCAGGCCGAGGGCGAGGTAGGCCCGGATCGACATCAGCCGCACATAGTGGTCATCCGGGCAAGTTGCCAGATACGGCTCAGCCAGCATGAGGAACTCGTAGTGCCGGCGCTGGTCAATCGCACGAAGCAGTGCTTCGCGGTGGGCGTCTACAGTTAGTGTTGTCATGCGAAAGTCATACCCACTGCCCTTGGCGGTCGGAGAATAAACGCTTGGAGGTGTTGGTCGCTCCGACGAGCGCGCACCACAACCCTACACGCCCTATCGGCGCACGTGGTCCGGAATCTTGCCCTGAAGAGCTATGATTTGGGCATGGTGAGTGGCAGTCGCTAGGGTTGCATCTCGTAGAGCCGTTTCGAGGTCGACGTTCGCGGCGGCAACGCCATCGTGACCCGTCTGATGACGCCGGATTCTTCGAGCGACTCGAAGAGCTGGTCGTTGACCTCCGGTGGAAATCCGTACGCCGACGAGCGGAGGCGGTTGATCTCGCTTTGGTCGACGAGTAGGTGCGTGTAGCCCCGCTCGCGCAGCCACGCCGCGACGAATTGCGGTCGTGAATCTTGTTTGATCGCTTCTACGAAGGGGTTTCGGTTGAACACGACGCAGTAGTCGATCTTGCGGTCGTAGTAAAACCCCTTGGCGTCGCCGAGCACCAGGAGGTGTGCGTCTTTGGGTAGCTCGCGGTTGATCGTGACCAAGTGCTCGTAACCCGGCAGCTTCCCCTCGTAAATCAGAGACGCCGGCGCGATCGCCCCCGGAAGTGATTCTGTGCGGTAGAGCCTAAGCGTCTCAACGAAGCTCAGCCCCACGCCCGCGAAGATAACGCCTGCAAGCGCTGCCGTTCTCAGGGTTGATGTTGCAGCGAATGCGCACCGACCAGCCAAGAGGGTGAGGGGAATCAGCATGACCGCGGCGAAACGCGCGTAGAGGTGCGTGGCGAAAAGCCAAACGAGAAGCTGAACCACGAGAATGAGCACGAGTGCGTTCGTCCTGCGGTCTCTGGGGCTCGCGAAGTACCCGAAAAGCGCAAGCACAAAGAGAAGCGGACCAAACCGAGCGTATTTGTCACGCAAGATGTGGTCCCAAACCTTTTCGACCCGGTACAGGATTGCTGACGCGCTATACGCTTCGTCGTTGCCGCGTTGGCGGCTTAGCTCGGAGCGCACGTCGTGAGATTGGTCCCAGTGGGCGGACTCGGCCATGCCCCATCCTTCTGGCTCAGCTTGGAACACGCTGTTTGCCAGGGGAAACACCGGGTTTCCCGTCATGGCCAGGTTTTTGATCGCCCAGGGTGAAAACGCGATCACTGCAGTGATGGCCGCGGTACACGCGAAGCGTACTCGGCGAGAGAAACGCTCACGGGTGAGTAGCGCCGCGAGCGCGACGGGAACCGCGATCATCGGGATGGCCGTGTACTTGCAGCCGCACGCCAAACCCGCACAGATCCCCGCCACAGCAAACCAGCGTCCACAGTATTTATCCGCCGACGCTTGGTCGTTCTCGCAGGTGGAAGCATCCTGCGTACGAAACGCACGCAATACCGCGGCCGCAGCGACAGTGCCGAAGAAGAGCAATCCGTTTTCGACATACGCCATGCCGGAAAAATACACGAGCCACCCGGCTGATCCCATCGCGAGTGCGGCGACGAGCCCACCGCGCCGTGACCACTCGCGGCCGCCAACGTACGCGGCGAAGACGGTCAATAGCGCGAATGACAAGTGAATCATGTGCGCCGTTGTGCCCGCCTCCATGTCGTCGTCCAACAAGACCATGCCGAGCAGGTAGAGCATTTCGACGTTGGCGGGAAAGTTACCGTAGACGTTGTGCGGTGTGTAGGCGATTACTCCGGCGGTGTGGTACTCCTTGGGCAGTTCCAAGTGGTATTCGAGAACGTCGTAGCCCCAGCCTTCCTCGGCCCAGAGAAACCCCGGTGCATGGACGGCCGACAGAATGCCAAGAACCAGCATCGGTGCGAGCAACAGCCAGAGCCAACGCATCGCGTCGTGATGCGCTTTAGCGCTAGCGCATGCGGTGTTCGCGACAAGAACTGAGCGTACGCGAATGGCACCGGCTAAAAACATCGCGCAGAGGATGCCGATCCAGAGTCCGCGCGACAGGACCCCCGCGCACCCCAGTGCCAGCACGAACAAGCCAAGAATGCCGATGCCCAGTGCCGCGCCCAGAAGAACCCGCCACCGCCGGGGTAAATCTCCCAGCCCCAGTAGCGGCACGAGCCAAAGCCCGGCGAGGGCTGCCGGCAGCATCACGGCCGCAGCTAAGGCACCGTCGAAAACGAGTGTCGCGAATGCATACAGCGAACACGTCCCGGTGCCAACCAGAACGATCGCGGCGAGCGCAAGCGGGACCGAAGCGGCGGCGAGGCTTGGGCCGGGGGGCGTTGCGGCTGGTGTGGTGTTGTGCGGTCTAGCGGTCATCGCCAAAGAGTACCTGGCGGGTTTTCATGAGTGCGCTGAGCGCATGCTGGCAGTGGTCGATGCGCAGCAAGTTCAGCGATGGTGACGCGCGAATCGCGCCGACGGTATCCTTCATGCTCCGTACGAAGTACGCCTCGTCCTTGCGAAACTGTAGCTGCAGTACGAAACGCGCCGCGCCGCGCACCAGCTTCTCATACCGAGCCGCGCGTGCCGCGTCGCCCGTGTGCTGCGCCAAGGCCAGGGCATCTGCGAACCCTTCCAAGTAGGACGCCGTGCTCACGCCGGCGCGGCCCGGCTGATAGCCGGCGATCCCGCCCCAGAGCTCCGGCCATTCGCAGTTGGTCTGCGAGAGCTGTTTGACCGCGAGCCAGTCGGTTAGCTCAAACACATAGTCGATGTATTCCTGCCGCTTGTTGTGGCGGGCCATCTTGGCAAACGCTTGTACCTGCCAAGGTACGAACGCGGGAGAGGGGCGGCTGCGGAAATAGTCCCGGTAGAACCCGATCGCCTTGTCGAAAGCGTCCAGTACCTCGGTCGATGGCTCATGCTCATGGTGGCTGGCGAGGGCGAGCAACGCTTCACCCGGGAAATAATCCTGAGCCCCAACATCCCGAGCCGGTGGAAACGCCGTGGCAAACATGCCCGTGGGTTGCTGCAACATCAGCATCCCGGCCACCAGCTTGCGGCGCGTCTCGGCGTACGTCTCGGCAGCGGGATGTTCACCCAGCGCCAGGCACAACAGCGCCGTAACGCCGAGTTTATTTCGTCCGTCGGATGTGGCGATATAGGCGGCGTCGGTTCGACCGGGAACATCACGGAGTCCCTGTAAATGAAACCTGATGGCCGCGTCTGCTGCCGATGCCGCGCCGCCACGCCCCGATGATAGAGCATAGGCCGCTACGGCCATCGTGGCACCGACTTGCCGCACGAGGTTCTCTTCATCGACGTACCGATCCCACGCCGGTTCGTACTGATAGGTAAACAGTCCGGACGGCTGCTGCCGGTAGATGATATAGTCACCCAGCGCCTCGATCGCGGTATCCAGCCCGGCCGCAGTTACGGCCTCCGGTTTGACCAGGGTCATTCCGCGATGCAGCGACACCACGCGTCCGGCGGGCGCAGCTTGGTACCAGTGCTCCGTGCGGAAACGCATCAGCCGTGTTTTCTCAACATCCGTAGCAATGCTGTGCGTTTTCTGGGCGATGGATTTCAAAGCGTCGGTCAGCACCATGTCTGATGTGATCAACTCGGTCGGCGTGAACCGTTTGTGAACCGTCGGACCGTGGAGCACGATGCCGTGGACACCCGGTTCGATAAACGGATCGAGCGCACGCGGCACGGTCCAGTCAACTTTCGTAGGCACCGGCTCCGGTGGTCCGACAACCTCAATCTCAATAAGAATCGTATCACGCAGGTCTGTCACGTCGCCGTAGCGTTTGATCCAGATCTCGGCGGCTGCCAGTGCGGCGTCACGCGTCACGGTGGCCACGTCGCCGGGGCCGGAAGATGCCGACGCGAGAAGGTAGCCCGCGTGACGGAGTCGAATGATCACCTCGCCATGCTTTTTCGTCAGGGGGGCCGGCACGAAGGCTAGCTCGTAGGCCGGGCGTCCGCGGGCCGCGTCGTTGAGCGTGCGCCGGGCGATGCGTGATAGAAACGTGCGCTGTTCCGCGTCCAGCGACACCAGGCCGCCGGGTTTTGGCGTGGCAGCACTGGCGGGCATACCGGGTGCCAGCATGAGCAAGCAGGCGGCGGTATGGTAGGCAGCGGTTCGCACTAGTTTGTCGCGTTTCACGCCGATCAGTATAGTGCCGGTATCAGCGCGGCTCAAACGAAGCCCGTTGCGGAGTCGCGAATGTCCAAGACCGACCGAGAATTCTCCAACGCAATCGTTTCGGCCGGCGTCGCCGTGGCCCGGGACGTGTCCGCACACGCGATGTTCGTCTACGCCTCCGCCGTGGATGATCTTGAGACAATCAGCGACGCGGTTGCCGAGCCGACGAAGCTGATCGCCATCTGCCGTGATGACCAGGACAAACAATTAGCTGCCGACGCAGGGGTGCCGGCGCTCGCGGTTCCCTCCTTTGATCTGACGCGGATGGGGCAGATCAAGATGGCCACACTGATCGCGTTCTCTCAAGGGCTGCTCAAACCGGGCGAGGTTTTCGTGTTTCTCTCCGGGGCGGCCGGTCGTGATGTGGACACGGTCGTGACGATGCGTGTGGGTGAGGAGTATGAGCTGTTTCAGTCGGTCGGGCAGCCCAAGCTCACCGAGCATATCCGGCGGCCGGTGTTTGAGCGGGTGCTTCGAATCGCGATGGAGTTGGCCCATGAGGGTCGTGAAGGCAAGCCGGTCGGGGCGATCTTCGTCGTGGGCGACCACCGTGAGGTCTTGAAGCTCTCGATGGAGGGGCGGATCAACCCGTTCAAGGGGTATACGGAAAGGCACCGCAACATTCTTGACGAAACGATCGGCGATACGATCAAAGAGGTCGCCAAGATGGACGGTGCGTTCATCATCAAGGGGACGGGCGTGATCGTTTCGGCGTGTACCAACCTGCGGCCGGTGTTGGGCGGGGCGACCATGCCGCAGGGGCTCGGCTCGCGTCACGCCGCCGCCGCTGCGATTACGGCCAACACCAAGAGCATCGCGATCACGCTATCCGAGAGCACGGGAGATGTTCGTGTTTGGCGTCGGGGTGCGTTGATTACCGAGATCGAAAAAGCCCCACGTCCCTTGCTCGATGGCTCGGCACCACCGGCGTTATAATGTCGCGCGTGTGGCGCTGGGTGGTAGCGGGACCATCTCGCGTTGTCGTTTTCGGTGGACCACGATGTTGGGAACACCCGCTTCTCGTATCGCCGTCAGCGCTGCGTCAAACCCCGCCCCGATATCTTTGCTCATGTGGGCATCGGACCCGAGCGTGACACCCACGCCGCCGTGTTCAACGTACCGCGCCAATGTATCAACGGCCGGCATGGCCTCGTGAAGACCTTGGCGTAGCGTGGATGTATTGATCTCGGGTATCAGATCGGCGCTGAGGCAGGATTCGAGAATCTGATCGATCAGGGGGCAATGGCTGGCGATGTTGCTGGCCGGTGCGAACCGGTGGGTATAGCGCTTGACGAGATCCAAATGGCCGAGCACGTCGAAGACGCGATTGCCCTTGGTGTGCAGTTTTTCACAGAATCGCGTGGCCTCCAAAACGGTCTCCAGGTAGAGCCGGGTTATGGTCGTGGCGTTGAGGCCTTCCCAGTTCTCCCGCCGGTGTATGGCTTTGTCGCCGAAGTAGTGGACGCTGAGGATCACGAGGTCAAACTCATGCCGCGATAGAAAATCAAGAATGACCGCCATGCGTGTCGGCTGAAAACATACCTCGACGCCTTGCCCGATAAAGATGTTTGATCCGAACTGTTTGCGAAGCGAGCGGATGGTTTGTGTATAGTTGTCGTGCTGGTAGACGCAGGTTGTCCAGTCGTTGGGATGGACGTCGAAATGTTCGGTAAAGGTCAGCCCGGACAGACCTTTCTCGATGGCCGCCTCGACGTTCGCAACCGGGTCGGCCTTAGAGTCAAAGGAGTGCCAGGAGTGCAAATGTTGGTCGTAGAGGGTCATGGTTAGCGATTCCAAACATCGGGGATTAGTATAACGTCCTTCGGCGAATATGCAGGCCGGTTTCAAGAATATGGAGTCAATAGTAACCCCGGACCCGGTGGCTGCGGCTTGGTTTCGCCGCGCCCCGATGCCGGGAAAGCGGGTCTGCTGGATGCAGGGGTTGGCTCCGGCGGACCTGACGTAGTAGGATAGATAGAGGGAAACCCACGGTCGAGGCGAGCCCATGAACGGATCAACGGAAGAGACAATCGGTACCGGACCACAGACGGTGTACTGCGGAAGCTGCGGCGGGGCGATGCGCGTGGCACCCGCTCACGCACACGTGGCCGTAGCCTGCCCGCACTGTAGTGCTCAGGTAGAGCCGAAGCGTCAAGCTGGCGGCGCACCGCCACCGCTGCCGCCGATGCAAGCACCTGGAGCCGCGCCGCCCATGCAGCCCTATGCTCAGATGACGGCAGACGGCTACTCCTGGCGTAACCGCTGGGTGGCCGGGGCGCTCGGTATTTTGCTGGGGACGTTTGGTGTGCACCGCTTCTATCTCGGGCATACGAAAATGGGGGTCATCATGGTCGTGCTCAGCGTGGTTACGTTTCCGTTTTGCTTCGGCGGGATTACTTCTATCTGGGGCTTTATCGAGGGTATCCTCTGCTTCTGCGGTGCGATGCGCGACGAGGATGGACTACCACTACGCGGATGAGTACGTGCCCCTTGGAACTACCGGTCCAGCCCGCCAACCAGCCGCTAACCCGCGCCGCGGATGACGTGCACGCGATGGCCGTTGCCGTGCAGGCCAACCTCGTACAGCTTCGCGTGAGTGCGGCCAGGCGCTGCGGCGGCGCGTCGTTGGCTTTCGATCAACCCGTTGTGTCACCCGGGGCGGTGCGTTCGTTTCGCGAGACGCTGATCGACCGTGGTGTGCTCAAGGGCTATTCCGATGGGGAAGTCCTGCTGCGCATGCATGAAGTCTGGGGACAATTCTGCCTGATGCGGTGGGCGTGTAAACTCGATACCCGCGACGACCGGGCGGTAGACTTCGCAACCCAGTCCGAACCTCTTGAGCTTCGCTGCGATTCCGCACTATCCGTCAAGATGGCCGAGATCACCGGGGTGTTCTGGCGCATCCGTTTCGAGCAGCGCTGCCGAGATGATGCTGGCTACGCGGCGTCGGCATCGTTTACGGATGATCGAGCGCTGGCCGACAAGATCACTGCGGTTGCCTTCGGAAAACCGGTTGCGGATGCATCTGACGAGGCGCTGCTTTGTGCGGCCTGCGAGTCCACCGGTATGGTGTCAACGCTGCGCTGGATCATGGATCGTCGGCGAATGTGGGGCGAGGCGGGTCTCGGAGAAATCAGCGATCGGCCGTTCTGAACTTACGAAGATTTGTTGCCTAGATCCCGCCGCGCAGAAATGTCCCGATCGTTCTGAACAGGATGATCATATCCAGCTCGAAGGACATTTCCTTGAGGTAGTACAGGTCGAATTGCAGCTTGCGTTTCGAGTCTTCGATCGAGGCACCGTACCGGAATCCGATCTGTGCCCAACCGGTGATCCCCGGCTTGAGCAGGTGGCGTTCCTGATAGTACGGAATCTTCTCCGTCAATTCCCCGACGATGTCCGGTCGTTCCGGTCGCGGGCCGACGATGGACATCTTCCCAAGCAGCACGTTGTAGAGCTGCGGTAGTTCGTCAAGCCGTGAGCGGCGTAACAGCCGACCAAAACGGGTCACCCTTGGGTCGTTTGGCGAACACCAGATGCTCTTGCCGTTTTCGGCGTCGGTACGCATCGTGCGAAACTTGTAGAGCCGGAAGTTCTGCCCGTTTTTCCCGACGCGTTCTTGTGAGTAGAAGACGGGGCCGCCGTCTCCGAGCTTGATGACCAACGCGATCAGCGGCCAAAGCGGAGAGGTGAGCAGCAAGCCCACGCCCGACGTCACGATATCGACGAGACGCTTCATGGTTGCGTGTTCGTCGCAGTGGACCTTCAGGTCGGCAAAGAGGAACCAAGCCGGTGTGATCTCATCGACCAGGATCTGTCCGGTCGCTTTTTCGTAGAACACGGCTTCGCTTGTCACGCGGCAGCCTTGCTGTAGGCAGGGGACGACCCACTCCATCACCTTGGGGTCGTGTGTGCAGCCGGCTCCGAGCACGACATCCGTTACCCCGTACTTGGTCAGGTCAGGAAGACCGCCCGATATGTCGCCCAGGCAATCCGGATCGTGGCGATCGCCGTCGCTGTGGTCGTAGGCCGTGGCATACCCGGCCAACCGGTATTCATGAAGGAAGCCGTTGGCCTGAGCGGTTCGGAATGAGTCATGGAGTGCCCGTGATCCGACCACGAGCAAGCCGCGATGCATCGTATTGACGGCCCATAATGCCAGCAACCGAAGACTACCGCTGCCTACGAAGAAGATGGACATAGCGAGGGCCGCGGTACGGCGGCTGACGGTGGCGTACATGATGACGTAGATAATGGCGTAGGCGACCACGGTAGCGGAGGCGGTGGTCAAGAGCATACGCGTGAGGATGCGCGAGCGTCCGGTTGTGGTTTCGCGCTCATACAGTCCGAAGACCAAGCTCGACACGACCACGGCAAAGGCAAAGATGGCTCCCGCCTGCCAAAACTCGACGTGCGGCATGTCGGGGTTTTGAAACGGCGGAAAGAAATGATAGCCGGTGTAGACGGCACCGCTGACGATGGACACATCCGCAAGGAGCCAGGTGGACACGGGCAGACGCATGAGCGACTGTCCTGCGAGGCGAACCACACGTGCGCCAACGGCCGACACGGACACCTTGGGGCCGGTGTTCCCGCGCGGGCCAATCGTGACGATGGCCTCGGATGCCACCGATGATCCAGCTTGTCCTGCCGCAACTGGCGTACGCATGCGTAACCTCTACTCGACTGCTCGAAGGCTCATTTCCCCGACTTATTTCCCCTCCGGTGCATCGGATAACGGGCAGGGTGGCGTAACTTATCGGTGCCGACATCGCGTTGGCGCGCGGACCGCCCGATAACAGTGGCGTTGGGAGGTCGTGGTTAGGCTAGCAGAATCGTCGGGGCTTTCGCGGTTTTTCGGACGAGTCGTTCCGAAGAACATCCGATATTCCAAGCACTAGGGCAAGGAGTCCAGGACGCTGGCTGCGGTCAGTGTTACCTGGTGTTGTGTCATCGGCCTGGGTTCGTGAGCGAGGTCCGAAAGCGTGAAGGCTAGAACGAATACCTGTGCGATTGTCGTGGTGCTTTTGGCGGGGCTTGCGGGCTGCGCTTCGTCAAAGAAGGACGTCGCCGTGTGGATGCCCAAGCCGATCGTGGCTTGGTATGACATCGCGCCGATAGAAGTGCCGGCGCTGGAGGAGCACTATCGCATCGTTGTGCCCCGACCGACCAAGGGGCTGTTCCCGGCGAACCTGGGCGTGACGCGCGTGGGGCTTCTTCCGCTTGATTCGGAAGTGCGCCAGGTCGTGCCTGTGATCCGTAAAGATCCCCGAAATGAGTTCCTGCGTTGGAACGCCTCATTCGATGACCAGATGGCGATCAGCGAGGTGTTCCCGATAGATCAGTTTGATCTCGGCGGCGGCATTGCAGAGCCCGAGCAGATTGTGTCCGCGTTTCGAGCGTTGGACGCGCGGTTGGGATTAGTCTACGCCGTCAACGAACTCAGCGAGGACGAGACCGAGATGATCGGCGTGATCTATGACGTGCCAGCGTTTCGTCCGATCGCGTACCTTCATACGAGTGCCGAGTCTATTGTCCCGCCCGATCCCAAGGCCAAACGCGGTGCGAAGGTTGTGACGCCCGGGCAACCGGCCACCGAGTCCGATGCCAAAACGCTGGCACGCGCGAAGGCGAAAGCGGCGGATTCCAAGGAGCCACCGAATCTTTGGGATACCGATTCCAAGGCTCTGGTGCGTCGCAAGTTTGAGCAGATGCTCTACGCCTGTATGTTCGAGCTAATCCAATTCGATGAGCCTGAGGTGATCGATGTTCCCGAGGGTTGGAAGCCGGTCGCTCCAGAGCTTCCGGCCGCGTGGCCGCCGCGTCAGCGTTTGCGTGGCTATTGACCGATCCGGTCTTAACCGATTCGGTCTTACGTGCCCGACACCGCCAAGGGGCGTAGCGGCGTAGGTGAGCGGCAAATGAACGCTGAAGGTCGGCATGAATCAACCACGCCTTTGATGCAGCGGCGCTTCGTCGAGTGCCTCGCGCTGCTCGCGCTATTATTCGTTCTACAAGCCAGTTTCGTACCATTTGATTTTGCGTTCAGCACTTCGGATGCCGGGTCTCGCGCCTATTTTGATTTTTCGGTGGGGCGGCTGACCCTGCCTGATATCATCAGCAACATTTTCCTGTACACGCCCATCGGTGCGCTGGGGTTTTGGACGCTGAGGCGGCGAGGGTGGTCCAGAATCGTCTCGGTGTTGGCGGTGATGGTGGCTGGGGCGGGGCTCACGGTCGCCGTGGAGCATCTGCAATTCTTTTCACCGTCACGGGTGTCGTCCCTGATCGATGTGGTGAGTAACGTCGTCGGTGTTGCGGTGGGCGTTACGCTTTCGTTTGTGTGCCAGTTCTTGATTCCGCGCGTGGTGGAGTCGATTGCGCGGGAGTTCCGCTCGCAGCCGCGCGTCGCGATCGTGAAGAGCTACGTCGTGCTTCTGGTGATGTTCGCGTCGATGCCGTTTGCGTTCTCGTTCGACACCAACCGGCTCAAAGAGTCGATCAAGGCCGCCAACTTCATGCCGTTCGCCACGGCCAACTGGGAGGACACGACGCATGATGCGCCCACGTTATCAGCGGCCCACGCCACGGAAGATTACCGCCGCTGGACGGCGCTGCGGAGTTGGTCGAGATGGGCGTTGGAGTTTGCGGCTTTCGCCGTGTTTGCGTGGTTGGTGCATTCGATGTGTGTGCGTCACTACGGGTTTACGCGGCGCGCTACAAACTGGCTAACATGGTGGTTTGCGATTGCGCTGGCGATGGGGCTGAGTGTGTTGCACATCCCGTTGATGATGCGAGATTTTGATGTCACCGACGTGATGTTTCGCTTTCTCGGTGTGGCCGTCGGCGTGGTCGTGCGGTCTGTGCTTCTCGACACCCGATCCGGCGGCACGCGCTCGCTGGCACCGGAGACGCAGAGATTCCTCGGGCATGCCGCGATCACCACGGCGGTGATGTTCATTGTCTACACCGGTCTCGTCCCCTTGACGTTCAGCATGCCCGAGGGTGGCGTCGGCGCAGAAATGTCAGCCACGGAGTTCTTACCGTTCATGGCCTACTTCGTGACGCGGTTCGATCTGATGATGACCGACGTGATGGAAAAATTCGCATCCTATGCCGTGCTCGCCGCACTGCTTGCCAGATTTTGGCGGCGTGCTGCCACCATGTCGACCTATCGAACCACGATCACCGCAGCGTATGTGTGCGTGTTATTGTCCTGTGCAATCGAAGTGGCGCAGCTCTTCATTCGTGTGCGGGTGGTTAGCCTGACAGACCCAATCCTGGCGGCGGTCGGTGCGGTCATCGGCGTCACGACCCAGGCCAAGTTTATGGCGTTTTACCGGCACGTGACTGACGCGCCGCAGCCAAACGTTACGGGTGGTGCGGTTGCTCGTGATCCGGCTCCGCTCGGCCCCACAGACGCCCTGATCGCTACGCTCACTGAGACACGTGACGACGCGCCGCGCGAACCCAGCCCCCAAAGACGGTACGCGCCGCACGAGTAATGGCCAACCCCCATCAGATCCGGAATCCCACGAAGTGAAGCCTATGCGCGACCGTCGAACCGGTGATTGCGGCGGTTCTGTGGATATCGTGACTAGCTCGGTGAGCGGCGCAGCGTATAATGACGGTCCGTAAGTAACGACAGAAGCTGGCTCAAGAGCCAAAGCGCCAGCCGAGATAGTAACACTGCAAGGCAAAGGTAAATGCGATGAAGAAGGAACGACTGTTTACGCCCGGTCCGGTTATGGTTCCCGACGAAGCGCTGCTTGAGATGGCGCGGCCCATGAAGCACCACCGCACGGCGTGGTACCGCGACATGCACCGAGAGGTTCACGAGCTCTTGCAGTATCTGTTTCAAACCAGCTCGACGTGTCTGACCTTTACCGGGAGCGGTACCTCTGCGATGGAAGCAGTGATCGCTGGCTGCTGTCCGGCTGGCCACAAGGCGCTCGTCGTACGCAACGGGAAGTTCGCCGAGCGATGGGCCAAGGAATGCGTCACGTTCGGTATTGACCACACCAACCTGGACCTGGAGTGGGGCACGGGTGCGAAACCGGCCGACATCGTCAAGGCGATGGACGCCGACGCCAAGATCGACACGGTGATCGTCGTCCATAGCGAAACATCGACGACCGCGCTGAGCGACGTCGCCGGCATCGCCAAGGTGACACGTGATCGCGGCGCGTTGCTATTGGTGGATGGGATCACGGCCGTGGGTGCCATACCCGTGAAAATGGACGACTGGGGTGTTGATGCGTACGTCACGGGTTCGCAGAAGGCGTTAATGCTTCCGCCGGGTCTTGGCTTCGCGGCGATCAGCCCTCGCGCTTGGGAGCGGGTTGATTCCGGAAAAACGCAGACGTTGTACTGCGATCTGAAGGCGTACCGGAAATCATTGGAATCGTTCGACGCGCCGTACACGCCGGCCGTGACGCTGGTTCGCGGTCTCTTGTATGTGCTACGTGGCGTGAAGGAACGCGGGCTGGAATCGATCTGGTCGGAGACAGCCACTCTTGCTAGGGCGACGCGTGCTGCGGCCGTGGCGATGGGGTTGCGGGTGTATGCGAAGGATACCGTCGATTCGGTGACGGCGATCCTCCTTCCTGACGGGTTTGATGAGCCGAAGTTGCGTGCGACGATGCGCGACCGGCATGGGTTTTCCGTGGCTGGCGGCCAGGGTGAACTCAAGGGTCGGATTATTCGGTTGTCGCACATGGGGTATGTTGACGCGTTCGATACACTCGGTGCCATCGCGGCGCTAGAGCTTGCACTGAATGAGCTTGGTTACGCTGTGACCATCGGAGCGGGGATTACGGCTGCGCAGCAGGCCTTTGCGGATTCCGCCGCCTAGTTGGTTTGTATGCGTGTTATGGCTTCTGTGTTCGTTCGTGGTTATGCCGTGGCTGGATTTCCTGTGGTTGTTTCATCGCGAATGCCGATCGGGGGGAGTGGTTGGCTTCGGTTGGTTGACGCGGTACAATGGTTACGGTTAAACCGGGTGACGGTAGCTTGAGGGGTTAATCGATATGTCGGATGAAAAACTAGAACAAGCGGGTGTGGACGACGCGGCCGGTACCGCTACCGCCGTAGCGCCCAAGAAGAAGGTTCAGCCGCCCAAGCGCAAGCCGCAACAGTTACCGCCCTACAAGGTGCTGCTCCACAACGACAACGTCAGCACGTTTGACCATGTGATTCAGTCTATCGTGCGTTTGACCACGTTGGACCGGCAGCAGGCACTCCTTCGCACGATCGAGGCTCACGAAAGCGGCGTGGCGCTGCTCGTGACCACCCACCGTGAAAGGGCCGAGCTCTACTGCGAGCAGTTCATGTCGTTAAAGATTTCGGTCAGTATGGAGCCGGCCGAAGGTTGATGACGGTTGATCCACATTGAGCCGATCCGTGTTGAGTACGCGTTGGGTGCGTACTGACGTTACTGGTGCTGTGGGGTCGCACCGCACCCGTCGTGGTTTCTCGGATGGTACTGCGCCTATGCTCGCCGCCTATCCCTTTTTCTTGTCGCGAAAGATTGATGCCGCGAAGTCGATGATCTCTTTGTTGAATCGTTCAGGTTCGTTCAAATAGCAGGGATGGTTGGCACCTTCGAACACGACCTTCTTGGATCCGGCGATGGCCGCCACCAGTACGTCTGCCTGAGCGACAGGAAAGACGCCATCTTTGCTGCCCCAAAGCACGAGCGTCGGGAGTTTGATTTTATCCAGGTCATCCTTGTGGAAGTCCATACCCGCCGGTGCCACCGCCACCCAGCCTGCGATCTGAGGTGACAATTCGATCGCCGGTGGGAACACGAATCGGCCGCTCAACGACGGCGTCACGAGTAGCGCTGGTTTTTTTGTGAGCTGGGAAAGCAGGTCTTTCGTGAAGGTCTTGGCATAGACCGTAGCCTTGGGAGATTTTGCAAAGCCGGGTATGTCGATCGCAAACACGCGGTAACCCGCGCTGGCAAGATCTTGAATCGTATTGGTCCTAAGCCACGTTTGCGAGCTGAAGCGGGCACCGTGCATTAACAGAATGGGGTTTCCATTTTTGGGACCCGCTGCGATGCAGTACACCTCAGCATCAGATACGGTGATGCTCAGCTCTTCTGTCTCGACGCTCTTTTGAGGGACCTTCAGGGTGCCATCTTTGCGTTCGCCAGCGCCGGCATGGGGTGGGTGTACGCACAGCGCCACCAACGCCAAGCATGCGCCATAACGCACGAAGGTGCCGCGCGGGGCGAACGGTCGGGGCTTGATAGAGCGGTGTCCTGATTTGCTAGTTGAACTAGTTGAAAATGCACTCACGAGACGGTTCCTTTCAATTGAAGAGCGCTGCCGCGCCGCAGTACCACCGACACACACTCCGATGCATCCGGCAAGGAGAATTGCAGCATTTTAGCGAAACGGGGTGGGCTACGCCAGAGCAGGACAATCTCAATGGGAGGTGATGATCCGTCCAGATTTTCGGGATTGCTGGAAGGTTCGATAATTCCGAAGAATCGGCTACGGTAAGGCGAAGCGGTCCGGTTGTATCCGGCGTGTCACTGCGCGCTACGGCTTCTCGAAATGGGCCATTGCGTTGGGGAAGTCTAAGGTCAGGCGGAATGACTTAAGCAAGTTTCCGCCGATGGCACCCTCGACCGGCGCGTCGAGCCGCCTGGAAATCTGATCTTTGTAGAGCCGTGCTGGTCTGGAAGTAAACCAGACAGGACCAACCTCGTACCCTCCGATGAGCACCTTGGGCACTTCGATCATGGTGCCTGTTCCACCCTGTTCCGCTTTCTCGATCACGCGCCATCCGTGCTTTTTCTGCCAAGCTGCCAATCGTGTATCAGTGATGAAGCTTACGGCGCGCGTCGCGGCCTTTCCGTCGGCCAAGGCTTTCGTCGCCGCTTCAGAGAGCACGGCCGTTGCGCCGGTATTGAGGAGCAGGTCAATCGATTCGCCGGCAACTTTGATGCTCATACGCGGCAGATTGCTTACGCGCTCGCCCCGAGGCCCTAAGCGAAATCCGAGGCGAACGCGGTGTTCGGTGGACACGGTGGGGATGCCGTTAACCGCACGAAGGCTGAGCTTCTTCGCGGGGTAGTCGAGCGTCCATACGCGATCCGCGAACCAGTGATGCCCGAGAATCCCCCAGCAGTCCTTCCCGAAGTACGCACGCCGAAGACGCTTGGCCTGGATCGACAAACGCCCGCCGGCACCGCGCGATACAGGAACGGAGTGATCGGGGTTGAACTCCGGCAGGTATATCGCCGAGCTTGTTCCCTGCAAAGAGATTGGGATCGAGAGTTCAGCCACCTTGTCTGAATAGATAAAATCGCTGTCGCCGGTGCTTGTGAGAAATGTCATTTCATCCATGTCGGCCGTGATGGGTTCGACAAAGAAGCGATCCGCATCATACCGGATGGGCAGCGGCATCTCTGGTGAATGCGTATCCTTTGCGGGGCCGACATACATCCCCCCTGGCTCCTGTGCAAAGCCGGCAGCCCCGCAGGCCGCCCAAGCCAAGAAGCATCCAAAACACAAGCGCTGTCGATTCATCGTGACATTCCACTCCGTTTCGAGGGTTTTGAAAACCCACGTTCCCAAGCCCGCGACAAGGGCTCGCTTTTCTTTTCAGCAGCTTGCGTAATATCAATCGTACAAGCCTATGCTGTTATGATAGCCGTGCCATGCCCGAAATGCCAACAAAGCGTCAATGCGTCAGGAGTTACGCGAATGGGTTGACCGGGCATTTCTACCGGATTATCGTGCGGTCTTGGAGCGGCGGAAAAAACCCGAAAAGCCCTGGGTTAAGGAATAGGTGGGTACAGGCTGCGGAAGTGGTCGTATCAAGCCCCGGTGCATGTGGTATGTCGCTCCAGCGCGGCGAAACGTCCGCATCCCATTTGGAGGAGTGGCCGAGCGGCTGAAGGCGACGGTCTTGAAAACCGTTTGGCGGGTAACCGTCACGGGGGTTCGAATCCCTCCTCCTCCGGTTTTTCGGGGCGTCTTGGTGTGCCTCGTTGCACGACTTTACCACTTTATTCGTGGTGCCATCGTTGGTGTCACACGGTGGCAGTTTCCCGCATCTCGATCAGGCTCGTACTTGTCGTAGCTGTCAGATCGACGTCACGAGTGGTTCGCGCCTTCGGCCGATACCGCAGTTCCATGGCGAAGCCGCCCTTCAGCAGCCATGGCGCGTTGGGGTCTGCGAACAGACGGGCCAGCAACCGCTCGATGAGGAACTTGATCTGCATGTCCTGGAGTGACAGCCCGCGCGACGTAGCGGCGTTTCGGAGCCGCGCCATCAGTGCCTGCTTGAACGCCTCCGGATTGTCGTACCGTTTGGCCATCAGGATAGCGCCGCGACAAGCTTGGGCAGTCGACTATGCGGGTCGGTGTCGGCCGCTGCGGCGCGCAGCCGGGACAGCACAACGAGTCCTCGTTCGAGTGCGTCGTGGACCGCCACTCTCAGTTGCTCGGAAGGCACAGCGCTTTCCGCCGCGATGTCGGTCAGTGTACGCAGTGGCGTCGTGACCCGATACACGCCCCAAGCCGTGCTTTCGTACTCGGCGATGTCGGTTTTGTGGAGCGTGCAACCGGGCGGTGCCGCCCGCCGAAACGAACGCGGCACTGTCAGGTGGACTTTGCCTGGCAGCATGTCGCTCAGTTCGTGGAGGCTGAGGGCGGATTGATGCGAAACGACCGCTTGCGGAACGTCGTCTCGACCGCGACTCCAAAGCGTCAGTCGGATCAAGTCGTCGTGCTCGCTCAGGGGGATCGTCGGGATGCGATAGAGGCCGCGCCCGACACGTTCGAAGTTGCCGCGGTTCACGTGATACGTCAGATGCGGATAGACGTACCCCGCCTGCTCGGCCTGCTGGGCCGTGAAGTACCCGCCCTGGACGGCGGCGACTGCAGTGAGCTTCCGCAGCGCGTGCTGGGTGTCTCGATAGGCCATGCGTACACCTTCAAATTATTTTAAGGTTTACGCTGAGGCGACTCGGCAGTCAATCTCAGCATGACCGAAGCGTCGAGATTATCACCGCAAGTCCCCGATCCACTCGCCCGGGCAGGCTTGTGGAGGAGCTCTCCGGTCCGGTTGGCTTCGCAGGATCTGGTGGCCGACGATCGCATCCCCCATACCTTGTGATGGCGAGCCGCGGTTTGCAGGACCGCGGGCAAATGCCCGCAAGTGGCTGCGAAAGAACGCTTTATAGCACTCCGGCACGGTGTCTTGGGGCAATGGATGCGTGGAGGGACCGCCGGTCTCGCCGCGTTGGCGCAAGGACGGTCTCAAGTTCTGCCTGCGATCAGGGCGGCAGAGCCGCCTCTCGACCCGCGTGGGCACCGTAGTTCCTGAAGCTCAGGATTCGGGGAGCCCGTCCGCAGGTGCCGCCGGCTCGCTTCGCTTGGCTGGGCGAGCGACGGCCGACAGGGTCCCGCGCCGCAGGCGGTCAGCGAAGTCTTCTTGGTGAGCAGCGAAACGACGCTCGTTTGCCCTGAGATTTCCGCAAAGGCGGCGTACGGTTTTTTCTGAGCTTGGCCGAACCTTGAGGGTGGGTACGGACTGAAAACTCCGTTACGAGCGAATCTGAGATTCTGCCAGTTGCAAAGCCGTGCCGATTCGTGGCATGCTCGGGGGATGGATACTTTGGGTACGAACATCGACACCGCAGAGGAGCTAATCGCTTTTCGTGCTGCGCTGGCTGAGAACGTGGCTTCCGTGGTCGATTCGCTGGAAGCCATTGGCGAAGAGCTGGCCGTATCGCAACCGGAAAAGACCTATACGAGCATCTCGCCGACTTCCGTGATTCTCTTCGAGTGAAAGGTGTTACGCAGAAGCACATCTCACTTCTTAGCACGCGAGTAACACGGCTTTTGGACGAATGCGGGTTCCGGTCCTGGTCGGATGTGCGCCCGTCCGTCATCATGGCCAAGCTGAACGAAATGGCAGCCGACACCATCAATGAAGACGGAACCACGACCGCAGGGATAAGCGCGCAGACGTTCAACTTCTACCTACAAGCCATCAAGCAGTTCTGTCGATGGGCCGTCAAGGACCGTCGAATCGTTGAGTCGCCCGTATCGCACCTTCAGGGACTCAATGTTCGCACAGATCGTCGGCACGACCGCCGCGCGCTCACGCTCGATGAACTGCGCGAGCTCCTCAAGCACGTGGCAACGGAGGTCCCTCGATTCGGAATCTCCGGGTTTTCGCGTGCCCTCGTTTACCGAGTCGCCGTGGAAACAGGCCTGCGAGTGGGCGAACTCAGAAGCCTGACGCGAGGCTCATTGTGCCTGGCGGGCAACGCCCCGTCCATCACTGTTGCCGCCTCCTACAGCAAACGCCGACGCCAGGACACGTTGCCGCTACGACTTGAGACTGCCGCCACCCTTCGCAAACATTTGCGTGGCAAGTCGGACGCGGAGCCGGTTTTTGAGCTTCCCGACAAGCCCGCCAAGATGTTCCGAGCCGACCTCGAAGCCGCTCGCTTGGCATGGATAGAAGATGGCAAGGCCCCGGCCGAGAAAAAGCGTCGAACGAAGTCGACGTTCCTCTGCTACGCCGACGAGGCGGGTAGAGTGGCTGACTTCCACGCGCTGAGACACACGTTTATTTCCAACCTCGCCCGCGGCGGCGTCCACCCGAAGCTTGCGCAAGACCTTGCACGCCACAGCGATGTGAACCTGACACTAAGCCGCTACTCGCATACCGAATTGGAGGAGCAGGCCAGCGCCGTAGCGTCCCTACCCTCTCTGGACACGACGTCTTGCTCAGCAAAGAGCAGCGGTATTGGAGCGTCTTGCTCAGGCGAGCCCGACGAGGCTGTCTTGCATCAGTGCTTGCGCACTTTCGAGCAACTTCAGTCGACTTCGGTGGATTCCAGTGGACTCAACATGGGCCAACTCGGCCGCGCGCAACTCCTTGCGGTACTTGAGGATGTGCTTCATTTAGCGGGACTTACGCAACAGCCACCGAACGGACTCGAACCGTTGACCTGCGGTTTACAAAACCGCTGCTCTGCCAACTGAGCTA
>JAJRSR010000197.1 GCA_024278695.1 Planctomycetota bacterium
AACACCTCCCATTTCGTGCCTACCTGCCGCCTCAAGACAATCTCACCTTGCTCATCCCGTATGCAAATGGTCAAATGACGCTTGTGCTGATCGATTCCGATAAACAGCATTATGGGGGGTCCTGTGAAAAAGGATTCAGTTTTAGCGATCCCACAAAGATACGCCGTCAAATACATCCTGCAGGAGAACCCTCTTCCATAGAATCATTCTTCGAGTACGCTCGAAGGGTGGGGGACGGACCGGCAGCAGCGACCCGTGTCCCCCGCACAACCCCTGACCACCACCTGCCCCCGGCTAGAACGACTTACGTCCCACGCGTATTGCCGAAGAGTTCAATCTGCAATCGCGGACAGTAACGAAAGCCCCTCTCCAAACACACGCCGGCCAGCCACTTGGCCTTTGTACCGATCGACTCGGCAGTGACACCCTGTGGCATCAACATCACCGACCGCCGATCAACACCCCCCACCTCCGCGATCAACGATTCGATCTCGACAAGATCCTCCGCTCGATCCACCACGAACTTCAGTTGGCAGTCCCCCAAGCCCATGAACCGCCGAATCACCTCGACGTTCAGACGAGCCTCTTCGTGTCTTTCGACGTAACGCCCCCCCTCGCGTTCGTGTGGGGTCGAATGACTCAGCTTGGGAGACACGCTGGCCAAATCACACACCACATCCTGCCACACCGTGCCAGCCGTCTCGATCGTGATGTGGTAGCCGCCTTCGCGAAGCCGCCGCGTCAGCGCCGCCACCTCCTGAAAAATCATCGGCTCGCCACCGGTCACCACGACGTGCTTGCAGTCGTAACCCGCAACCTCAGTCAGCACCCCATCGACGGCCATCTCGCTGCCCTCCGGCTGCCAGGAAGCGTAGGGCGTATCACACCAGACGCACCGAAGGTTGCAGCCGCTCGTCCGCACGAACACGCTCGGCACGCCGATCAACATCCCCTCACCTTGGATACTATAAAAGATTTCGCTAATGTTCATGGCGTACGATGGCCTATCGGTCTTACGGTTCTATGCTTCCACGAAAAGATCACTCGATACCGTCGGGCCAGCGAAGCCGCGCCGCAAGCGACGTCTCATCTTCCGTCAAAGCTCGACCCAATCCGCCGAGTTCTACCAGCGGCAGCACCCGGTACTGTCGGGTTTCCGTAAAACGATCGACCTGAGATGCCATACACCGGCACAGCACGGCCGTCACGTCACCACGCGCCGCGTCGAGGTAGACGAACGGCCCCATCGGCATCGGACCGTCCGACAGCACGCGCGGTACCACCGCGCCAAGCTCATCTTCAACCGCACGCTCAACGCTATGCCGACGACCCGCGACAGGCGCTCCATAACTCGTCCTTGATAGGGACTCCACCGTTTCAGAAACGTAGATCACACACCCGAGCCGCTTCGGATCGAGCACCTCCCACGTAAGCGGATAGCCGTTGTCACCGTGCGTCACGCGAACACCACGACACACCACCTCGTAAGCATCCTCCGAGATCGCCACCTCCTGACACCACGCCACCACCGTTTGCGACCGAACCGCGCCCCCCACAAAACTCGAACCAAGCGCAGCATAGACCACCGGCTGCGCATCATCGACGCGCAACATGTCATCGGCCCCGGTGAAAACGAAGCCCAAGCCCGACATCTTCGCAGTCGGTCGCGACCCATTCCCAACTTCCAAGACCATCAGCGGTGCCATCTCCGGCCGCAACGGCTCAACATGTGACTCGTCCGGCTTGTAGAACACCGCTTCCTCAAACACCATCTGCGATCGACGGTACGCTTCATCCGCATCCAACGCCCGCACCGGAAAAGGAACCGCCGTCGCCGCGCAACCACCGCCGGAAACAAGAGCAAACCCGACAACGCCGGCACTCAATAATGCCACAACATGGCACTTGATCTTCAACCGGCACATGCCCATAGGTTCCAGATCCAACAACACACCCCAAGCCCGCACGTTACAACAACGTCTCTTGATACACGTCCTCATTAAACCCGACCAACAATGACCGCCCGCAAACAATCGTCGGGGCTCGAAGATTCCCCGTCGGCCCCAGCATGTGCGTGAGCAACATGGAATCATCCGGCGCGTCTTTTTTCATGGAAAAAGCTACGAGTTTCGAACCCTTGGCCACCGTGACCACCGCAGCCGCCTTCGCCAGCTTGATCGCAGCCTCACCGCCCAGCTTCGCGCCGGCATCCACCGTTTCTTCAACCTCGACACCATGCTTCGCAAGGAACCCCTGCGCTTTGATGCAGGAGTTTCATCCCTTGCGGTGGTAATACCATTTGATTCGAGCTGCCATGAACCGGTCTCCTATTCCCGTGATCGCCCGTAATGCCAACACCAAGACCAAGCAGTATACGAAATATGCAAACGCACAACAAACTCCCCCACGTTAGCTAATGATCGCTTTCCACGGACAATCCGTTGTGCATCAGCACCAAAACCAACGTCGGCGCTATTTTTTCCTTGAATCACGGTACGCAAGCAAGTAGACTGGGGTTTCTCAAGGATGGGCCAAGAAGGTTCGACTGAGGTTCGAGTTCATCAGGACCGCGACGCTACACCGTAGCAATGAATCGGAGGATTCCAATGACCACCACGCAACCAGAGACCAAACCACCCAGAACGATGTCTGTTTCCATGAGCGACGCGTTGGCCGCCGTTGAAGAGCGAATGGCCCACATGCCCGACCGCCTTTTCGATCACGAGTTTTACGAAGACCTCGGGGCAGAACTCGGCCGCTTTCATGCCCAACTGCGTACGCACCACGCGGTGGCCGCCTACCACACGGGCGGGGATTCCATCGCACAGCTTTCCCCCGAATACGCCGATCAGGTCGCACGCCTCCATTCGGAACACTCGATCCTTCTCGGTATGCTCGACCGCCTGATCCGATCCGTCGAGACCATGTGCGACCACCCGCTTGAGGACAAAGAAGTTTTCGCCATGCGCGTGCGTGAGGTCATCGCGGTCACGCGCCGGCACGAGGCCGAAGAAGACCGGCTCTTCTATCTTTCCCTATGGCGCGACACCGGCGGCGAAAGCTAGATCAGTCTCAATCTTTCGCGACGGTCTGCCATGCGGCGTATAGCTTATCGCCCCATCTCTCGGTGGGTTTGGGTCCTGTTTAGTGCGCCTATAAGGCCTTCCCGCGCAGACGGCAAGATCATACACCTTCGCACCGACATACGAGGAAATGCCGCCCGCTCGTCGCCGGAGAAAGCCCAGCGCTCGCCGCGGCGGGTCGTTGTCGGTAGACTCAGGCGTAATGATCGACCCCGTTTCACCTGAAACGACATTCTCGTTCGAGTCGCTAGCGGTCACGGTTTTCGTGGCGGCTTGGTTTGTGTCGGCGTGCGTCTCGGCCGCCCACGCCGTCATGTACAAACGTGACCCGCGCAGCTCCGCCATCTGGCTGCTCCT
>JAJRSR010000198.1 GCA_024278695.1 Planctomycetota bacterium
CATGTCGAACTCAGCGCCGTGCCCACGGTGAAGGAAGTGACGCTCGACCGCGTCCCCGGCTTCAAGAACCGGTGGCGTCGAAACGGAAGCGAATACCTCTGCCGTCATGGCTTACGCTCCGTCATCACCAAAAGAACCAGCCCCATCGTCGCATCCAAGATGGAAGGTGCTTCGGCCCAGCTCATCCGGCGACCGAGAAGTTGCTTCACGCACTGATCGGAAACCGACTGCCAGAATCCGGAGCACCAGCCGCCGGCTTTCATAAAGCCAACCGACTCGACGCGACCGACGAGTTCTCGCTTGCTGTAAGGTATTTCCATGCCGTAAGGCCACCAGCCCCGGCGTTCAAGGTAGAATTTCCACATACGATATGGCAGGCACCACGAATGCGGCACACTGATAGCCGTCATGCCGCCGGGAGATAACACGTCATGGTGGCACCGGGTGACACGCGTGCGATCGGAGCCACGGAAATGCTCGATGACGCCGGAGGACAAGGAAAACTGAAACCGCGGCGATAGACCGGCCGCCGGCTCCATCATATCACCGCGCACAAACGATGCCTTGAGTTGGAGCCGGTCAAAACGATGCCGCGCCTGATCCAGTGCGCGGTCGCTCGCGTCGAGCAGCGTCACCTCGGCACCCATCTGAGAGAGTAAGACGGAGAGATCGCCGCGTCCGCTGCCCAGCTCGACCGTTCGCAGGCCATTCAGGCTGCCGAATTTCCTTGTGAGTTCATCTCGGATGCGAAACCAACGTGGACTCCGGCGCTCTCGTTCGATCAGGGCGTCGTCCTTTGCGTCATCCGGCGTGTGGAGCCACAGGCGATCCCAGACGGCCGCGATCTCTGCAGGTGTCGCGTCGAATGGAGAAACCGGCGATGGCGCGGCTGATGGTCTCGTTCTCGTGGCAGTGTCTGTAGTCATCGCAGTGATATAGTTTCCTTCATCGCCCCGCCGGGTCTGCGTTCCAACAACACCCCACCGGAACCGCCGCTTGTTTATCGGACCCCATAGGTTTCGCCTTGAGAAGTGGCCTTGTCGCTTGCAGCCGATCGTTGTTTCGCACCTGTCATGCCGCGCCAGAGGGAGTCGCTGGCTTCCGCGAGCACGCCCAAACGCGGCGCACACCGGAACGACAATGCGAACGCACGCGCCGCATCCCCGAAACGCCGTTCGCGATGGGCGTCGTAGCCAACCTGACGCAAACTCCGCGCCTTGTGCTCGGCGAGAAGGCATTGCTGCTTGTAGTTCAGATTCGGGAACGCCTCCACGATGGCGTCGAGCGTACGCGTAAGCTGCACGGTGTTTTCGCTTGCGTCGCTGCGGGCTAGGCTGCCTTGCACGAAGTGATGTAGGCACAGGGGCTCATCCACAAAACCAACGCGGCACCGCGCGACGGTCTTGAGATAGAACACCCATTCCTCAGCGTATGCGATCTGTTCTGGAAATCGTATCGCCGGGGCGAGCACATCGCGTCGCACCATGCCGGTGATCGTCGAAATGAAGTACTCCTCCAGGAGCGTGTCAAAGAGACTTTCGCCGCAGACGTGGAGATTTTCACCAACGGCTTCGTACGCGACCTCCCGCGCCTTGGAACACTTCGTATCGAAGGCGCTGTCGTGACGCATTCCTTCGAGATCAACATACGCGTAGTCGGAATAGACGAGTCCCAAGTCGGAATCGGCCGCAAAGAGCTCTAGCTGCCGCGCAAGCTTCATGGGTAGGTACTCATCGTCCGAATCGAGAAACGCGACATACTGCCCGGCGCTGGCTTCGATACCTGCGTTGCGAGCGTGACTGCTTCCGTGGTTACCCTGCTTGAGGTAGACGAGCCGGTCGCCCAATTGTCTGGCGTAGGGTTCGATGATTTCATGTGTGTCGTCCGTGGACCCGTCATCCACGAGGACGATCTCCCAGTCGGCAAACGTCTGGGCGATCACGGAGTCGATCGCTCGCGGCAGGTAGGCTGCCCGGTTGTAGGTCGGAATGATTACGGAAACTACGGGCTGCATAGTAGCGTCTCCTTCGCGGCTTCGGGCGCGTCATGCGCCACCGGTTCAGTCGTGGCCACCGTCCGATCCAGAAGATCGGCCAGCCGCCAGGTTAATGTTTTTCGCTCGAACGGGGCAAGGCATTGCGGCAAGCAACCGGGCATCGGCTGCCCCTTGCGCGAAGCCGAATACATGCGGTCGATCGCGGCCGCAATCTGGTCCGCTTCAACACCGGCAGACAAGCCGGCCTGCGTCTGAGCGACGATCCGCTCACACGCTCCGCCGTTTGGACCTACGGTAAGAATTGGCCGCTGTGCGGCCAGATACTCGAATAACTTCGCAGGGATGACCGAGCCGGCATTGGGGCCGGTCGGCACTGTCAGGAGCAACGCATCGGCCGAACGCATCGCGTGAATCGCGCGGGCGTGCTCGACATAATCCACATAGTCACACCGCACACCGGCATCCTGGAGCTTCGCTCGGGCTACGCTGCCGGCATGACCCACAACACGAAAAAGAAACCGGCTTCGATCTTGTCCGAGGTTATTCAGGAATCGTTTCAAACCATCGAACAAAGCATCGTAGCTGCGGTATTGGTCAAGCCGCCCGACGTGCGCGAGTACAAACTCGCTGGTCGGGGTTGTCGCGATCGCACCCGCCGAGAAATCTTCCGCGTCGAAGCCGTTGGTAATGGTCTCAAACGTTCTTGCATTGGGTCCGGCAGCGCCCGCTAAAATCTTGGTCTGACGCGGCGTCACGCCGATGACAACGTCGGCCATCGTGAGAAAACGACGTTCCAACTCACGGTCGGCCTCACACCGTGCGGCCGACGCCTTGGGATATCGGTAATCGTCTGTCCACAGGTCTCGAAAATCGGCCAGCCAAGGCAGGCCGGTTTGTGTCTTGAGTGCCATCGCGAGGCAGTGGTTCGACGCCGGACTAAAGGTGGAATAGATCGCAGAAACCTGCTCCCGTTCGATCAGCTCCAGCAATGGCTCCATACTAGAGTCGGCCCAGGTGATAAACTCATCCTGATGCGGCGCGTCCACGTTTTTCGGTCTACTCGATCGACCCAGCCGACCCGCAGCGCGCCTTGCAAAATCGGCCAGAAACCCACGGGGTTTCGTCATCGGCCGATGCGCGTGGGTGTGGATCGAAACATCATCCGGCAGCTCGGCGCGAAGCGTGTCATCACGTGGAAGCCCGGCAAGCGGACCGGCACACCAGACGATCGGACGCCAACCGAACTGCGGAAGGAACTTCGCAAACTTCAGAGACCGCTGCACGCCCGGTCCACCCGTCGGCGGGAATGCGCACGAAATCATCAGGACGTTGCGGCTAGGATTGAGTGTCTGTTCCATTCGTTCCCGTCCGATCGAGCCCCACCAGGTGGACCATCGCACCGTACCTCCCGCCCCGATCACGCAAGGCCATTGTTTATCGGCACCAGAAATGCCGCGCTTGCGAAAACGGCATCGTAAGGCGGATTGAGAAGTGAATAACCAGCAACGACCGGCACTATCAGCACGGTCACACCAGTACGGGGCATGCGGAGGCTGACTCAGCGGCCTCGGCTCTCTCGAAAGCCTCAATAAGCTGATCCAGGCAATCAGGCCAATCGAACGACTCACGAACCATCACACGCCCCGCGTTTCCCATACAGCGGCAGAGCTTGTCGTCGTTCAGCAGGTGAATGACGCCATCGGCCAGCGCTTTCGGTGAGTTCGGCTCGACGAGGATTCCCGTTTCGCCATCTCGAACCGTTTCTCGGAATCCGCAGACGCGGCTCGCGACGACCGGTGTCTCCATAGCCGCACACTCGAGTGCCGCAACGCCGAAGGCTTCCTGCACCGACGGCATCACACTGAGCGACCAACTCCCGAGCATGTCCGGGATCGCCTCATGCGGTTGGTACGGAACCCAGGTCACGGCGTGCTCGACACCCAGTTCTTTCACGAGCTGTCGACACGTTTCGAGCATTGGACCACGGCCGACAAGATCAAATCGGGCATGCGGCACAGCCCGCAACACATCCGGCATCGCTTCGATCCACACGGTAGGCCCATAGACAGCCTTAAAACCCTTGAAGAAACCGACGCGTCCCCGGCGTCTCTGGTCTTCCGGCAGCGGCGTACAGGAATCAACGTCAACACCGAGGGGTACGCTGACGATGCTGTCTGGGGCAAGACCTGCGAAGGCTGCGACCGTCTGTATGAACGGATGACCATAGACAACTACAGATCGAGCCATGCGGAGCAGGTCGCGGCGTTTCTCCAGGAGTCCATCAGGATAGGCGTCGAGATCTGGCGGCTTGACGATGTCCGACCCCCACGGCGACACAACCAAGCACCCCTCTTCGGCGATGTCGCGCGTCAGCCCCCAGTCGGTCAGGAAGTTCATGTGCACGATGTCATGTTCACGCATCAGGCGGCGCAGGTAGAGCTTCATGCGTCCGTCCGAGCGTAACGGGTAACGCAGTGAAAAACGCGGGGCCGAGAAGCGATCGACGACAACACCACGGATGTATTGCGTCTTGTGCGACACGACACGGACAAAATGTCCGCGCTGCGCCAGCCCGGAGGCGATACGCTGCGTGTGGATGCAGGTCGCGTCTGCGAGTAGGCAGATTTTCATGGCGTACCCTCCAGTGCGGCCGTTGGCGTCACTGTGACTCCCGGTACTGTTGCCGATGCCTGCGTTAGCGTGCGCGTCGGACCAACGTGTGACCACTGGTGCGGGAGTGCCAGAGCGCCGGTGGCCGCCCCGCCGTCGTCCACGACCATCGGAAACCGAAACGGTGTGTCGATCAGTGGCGCGCCCGTGTCGGCATCCCACATGCGCACATTCCAAAGGTATTGTCCGCCCGAAACCGGCACGTTCGGCAGCGTCAGCCGCAGTGTGTGTCGCCCCGTACGCCCCTCGAAGTAGGTGCCGCCCCGGCCCGAGTTGACGCTGATCAGGTTTTCCGCGATCGACGCACGCATGTTCAGCTCCACGATCAAACGCGGCACATCGCGTACGAGCGAAAACGACAGCTCCGCGTGGATCGTCTCGTTCGGGCGTGCCCAAACCAGCGTCTCACCTTGCTCGTCCGTCAGCGTGAGATCGTGGACAGTCGCCGCGGGCGACTGAACATCGTCCCCATTGATTTCCAGCCCGCGATGGGCATATGACCGGGACATCGCCTTCATGTATTCTGTGACTGCATCCCGCGATGACCCGGCAAAGGCCACGCTGCCGTTTTCAAGTACGATGGCACGGGCACAGATCGTCTGCATCTGGTCAAGATCGTGCGTCACGAAGACGAGCGTGGTACCGGCCGCAACTAGCTGACGCATCCGGTCCATACAACGAAGCCGAAACACCGCGTCCCCCACGGAAAGCACTTCATCCACGAGCAGCACCTCCGGCTCGACGTGAGACGCGATGCTGAAACCCAGACGGGCGTACATACCTGAGCTATAGCGCTTGACCGGTGTATCCAGGAAGCGTTCCAAACCCGCGAACGCAACGATGTCGTCGAGCTTGGAACGGATCTCACGGCGTCCCATGCCGAGAATGTTTCCGTTGAGAAAAATGTTCTCCCGCCCGGTCAGATCACCGTGAAACCCCGCGCCCACTTCAATCAACGCCGCAAGCCTACCATGCACGGAGACGCTTCCGCCGTTGGGCTGGATGATCCCCGAAAGGAGTTTTAAGACGGTGCTCTTCCCCGCGCCATTGGGACCGATGATGCCCACGGACTCCCCACGCCCCACGGTGAAATCAACATCGCGCAGCGCCCAAAACACATCCTTAGGTTGCGAAACCTCTCGCTTCACCAGACGGCGAACGCCTGCAGCGATCAAATCACCAAGCGAATCATGCGATGCACCAAGCCGAAACCGTTTGGAAACATAGTCGAAATGTACCATCGTCTGCGTCATCAAATGCACTCCGCAAACTTGTACGACGCACGACGAAACAGAAACCAACCCACGACCAACGTGACCATCGCCACGACCGTTGCGTAGAGGAAGGGTCCTGAGTCGGGAAGTCTTCCGAAGATGATACAATCGCGGTAGGCGTTGATGATGGGTGAAAGCGGGTTGATCGCAATCACCCGCGCCAGTGTGGAGCCATCCGACGGCGTCGGCACGACAACGGCCGACACGAACATAAGAAGCTGAATGCTGGCACCAAATATCTGCCGTACATCGCGATAAAACAGGTTCGCCATCGCCAGGATCATGCCCAAGCCAATCGTTAGCGCAACCTGCACGAGGATCACCACCGGAAGAAAGGTCATGGCGAGCGTCGGTTCGAACGACCATGTGCTACGGTGGTGAAAGTACACCATCAAACCAGCCAGAACCGTCATGGCTACGCAGAAGTCCACAAAGGCGCTGGCGACGCACGAAAGCGGAAACACCTCACGCGGGAAATAGACCTTGGTCACGAGATTGCGGTTGGCCACGAGGGAATTGACCGAACCGCCGAGGCTGGAACTGAAAAACGCCCACGGCACCAAGCCGCTGTACGCAAACAGGGCGTAGGGCATGTTGACGTTCAGCACCCCGCGGGCGTCGATCGCCCGCGTGAACACAAACGTGAAGACCAGCATCATGGACAGCGGCAAGAGCACGGCCCAGGCGATGCCGAGAACGGACTGCTTGTAGCGAACGCGAATATCACGCCACGCCAGACTCAGCAGCAGGTCGTAAAACCGAGCGAGCCCCGACGTCATACCAATAGAAGCCACTGCGCGCACCGTAAACCGACCTCCCAAGGCAGATAGAACAGAATCCGCCGGTTTTATCGGTCAAACGGAGGTGCGGCTTCGGCTATATCGACCGCGAGCGATACGGACACGTCGCGACTACGGCCGCACCAATGCTGGTGCGGGCTACCAAAGCGGGCGTGGCGATCCAAGCCTAGAAACTGACAAGATTGAGACTACCGAAAATAATCCCGGTGATGAGCTCGTTGACCACGGCCGTCGTGAGCCCGGCCGCAAGCTGACTGAAGTCTAAACCGGTACAGGCACCAGCCTGCAATAGAACGCCGGCACCCAAAATCGGATATGCGCGACGCATCAAACGGTGAAAGCGTACGGTCATCATGGTCGTCCCGTTGATGGAGGCACCGCCCAGGCTGACATCAACCCGATGGGGCACCCCGCAGTTGGTTACCTTAGCACTACAATCCCGCGATTTTCTGGAATCCTGAGCCACTCTCGAATTCCAAGCTATCTTGGCTTGCGCATCATTCCGGCTCGCGGCTACTTCTCAGCAGCGGTATCGCCGGACTCCTGCGTTTCAAGCACGACAACTTCCTGGGCAACGAAAATCGGAACAGGATCCACACCGCCCTGCTGCCACCGTTTGGCACTCGCCCGAACACCGACGTATTTCCCGATCATCGGTTCGACGTCTATCGTGGAATTAGCCGGCGTCTCCACGTACGCCACCGTCCGCTGGTGTGGCGTCGATAGATCAACCAAACGGAACCGCTCCGTGGCAGAACCCTTAGGGTAGAGCGCACTGCGACGCAGCACGCCCTCCGCGTCCAGCCCGCTCGGGGCCGACGGCGCTACCGTACGAATGCCGGCACGCTCCGCCTGAAATCCACGACGCCGCGAAGCAGACTTCGCTTCCAGGCGACGCATCTCGCGAACCGTCCCAAGCAGCGCGATCATGTCTGACAACTGGGTCTCCCGGGCCTGGGCGTAGCGCTGCGCCATTTCATCTTCGTCCTGCGCGGCAATGGCCTGATACCCAGCTAAGAACGGCTCCAACCGACGTTCAAGCACCGGCTTGGCCAGCTCCGTATTCACGCCGGCATCAATCTTCGCCAGTGCGTCAACCTGCGCGGTCCGCTCCAACTGAGCTAGGGATCGCGACATCCGTGGTACCACCGGCTTCGTTGAAGTCTCACCCGGGTTTTCGGTGCCACCATTCGAATCCCCAGCAAGGGCGGTCGAACGGCTACCGGCAACTGGAGCCGTAACACCCGTTTCGTTGGCTTTGGTCTCACCCTCAAGGGCTCGCAGCCCGTCTGGAATGCGCTGCACATACTCACGGTTAATCCAGAGTGTGGCACCAGCCGGAGGCACGATACGCAAGAAGCCATCGGCGTTCTTGCCAAGGATCGACACCTCGCTCCCCTTCCCCAGAAGCGTCTGCACTGTGTACTTGTTGCCGTTGAGCACCGATCCGGCGCGAACACGGACGTTGGTGCCGTTCACCACGCCACGCTTGCCATCCGACGAATCAACATAGTCGCCGGAGATCAGGCTGAAGGCTTCGGCCGGTGGTAGGATCTCATACCACTCACCGCGCTCTGCGAGAACCTGCACGCGATGTCCGGCGTTGAGCTTGCATACGGTGTAGTGGTTGGCGCTGTCGCCGCTACGCACATACACATCATTGGCCGTCGCCTCACCTTCGAACAGGATCGGGCGGGGGCTCTGTTGAGCCAACACATCGCGGGGGCTCCCCCCCCCACACACCGCACCGGTAATCGCGAAACAGACAATCCAGCCTCTTGATCTTGAGGACATGATGCGCCATCCTTTTGGCTTATCTAACCCTGCTCACCCAGTCATAACTCACGAACCAATAATGCCTACGAAGTCAGCGCCCAAGGTACCCACACCCCGCGTGCCGGTCAACGCCAAGTCACAGGCGACACAGATTACACACGCGGCCGCTCCGTGTTACACTGGGCGTACGATGCGGACGACGAGCCGACCCCAAGCCAAGATCACCGTCACCACGCTCGGTAGCGTCGCATCCCCGGAACAGGCGGCTGTGATATTCGGGAAATGCACAGACTGCTGCATTCTCGAAAGCTCTCAGCATGACTCGACTTACGCACGGTTTTCGATATTCGCCGTCGATCCGGTCGAGACGATCAACATTCCGTTTTCACCGAAGCATGACGCGCTCCATGCGTTGATCCGTCGGGTCAGAGAAACACAAAAGCACCCCTCAGACACATGCCGGCTTCCCTTCGCGGGCGGCTGGATCGGCTGCCTCAGCTACGAATCCGGGCTATCGACCGAGAGAATTTCGCCGACCGCGGTCTGGCCGGCCGACTTTCCGGCCATCCGGATGGGGCTGTTCGACTGCGCTGCCGTCTACGACCACGATCGGTCGGAATGGTTCGCCGTCGCAGCCGACCTCTCGCATCTCGGCCACGAGCCACGGATCGCGGCGTGCATTCAGAAACTGACCAAGATGTTCGATGCGGCCGCCGGTCTACGTGAGGTCGTCACGACGGCGGCTCCAACGTGCGAACCCATCGCTCAGATCACGCCGGAAGATTACCTGCGCCGTGCCCGGCGTGCTCAGCAATACATCGAAGCCGGGGATATCTATCAGGTTAACCTGACGCAGCGGTGGACGGTCACCACCCAAGAAGACCCGCTCGACACCTACCTGCGTCTTCGGCGTGAAAGCCCGTCGCCGCACGCAGCCTTCTTGCGGTTCGACCACCACGCCGTGATCTCCGCATCACCGGAGTTATTCTTGCGATTTGAGGGAGGCACCGTCGTCACGCGTCCCATCAAAGGCACGAGACCGCGCGTCGGCCGATCAGACTCAGACCAGGTGGCATTGAGCGAACTAACCTCAAGCGAAAAAGACCGGGCCGAGCTCAATATGATTGTCGATCTACTTCGCAACGACCTCGGACGCGTGTGCCGATTCGGCAGCGTACGCGTAACGGATGCCGATATGATCGAAACCCACCCGACCGTCTACCATCGGGTGGCGACCATCACGGGCCAACTCGCAGACGGCAAGACATGGCACGAACTACTCCGTGCAACATTTCCTGGCGGGTCGATCACGGGGGCACCGAAGATTCGCGCAATGCAGATCATCGCCGAGCTTGAAGACGTAGCCCGCACGGCCTACTGTGGCGCAATCGGATGGATTGGGTTGGATGGGGCCATGTCGTGGAACGTCGCCATTCGAACGATCGTCCAGAGCGGCACGGTAGCGCACGTCCACGCGGGCGGCGCGATCGTGGCCGACAGCGTCCCGGAAAACGAATACGATGAAACGCTGACCAAAGGGACCGCAATGTTTCGCGCATTGGGGTGCCCGCCGCCCACAAGAATGTCAGACAAAACTGAGGAGCCCGTGCTAACGTGAACCGCGTGGTCTATTTGAATAGTACATTTGTCCCACCTGAGGAGGCGACCATCAGCGTCTTCGATGGCGGCTTTCTGCACGGCGCGGGTTTGTTCGAGACGATGCGTGCCGAAGGCGGTAAGGTGTTTCGACTTTCGTCGCACCTGGACCGGCTGCGAAACTCGGCCGCAACCGTGCTGAGGCCGTTAGAGCGAGCAGACCTTCCGGAAGATGCGGTGTTCACAGAGTTGCTTGAACGCAACAAGCTGAAACAGGCACGCCTGCGTCTCACCGTGACGGCCGGCTCGATGCTGCCTACGCCTGACGCGGCCGAAGACGCCCCGCCACCGCTCACGACCGTCATCACCGCGACGGAACTGGGCGGGTATACCGACAAGCTGTATGCCGACGGCGCAACCGTCACCATCTGCGATTACCGACAAGCCAGGAGCGACCCGTTGGCCGGGCACAAGACGACGGCCTTCTTTTCGCGTCTGATGGGACTCCGTGCCGCGCAACAAGCAAATTGCCTGGAGTCGCTCTGGTTCAATGTCCACAACCAACTCGCGGAAGGGTCCATCAGCAATGTGTTTCTTATCAAGGATGGCGCGCTGCGGACGCCGCCGCTCGATACGCCCGTGCTTCCCGGTGTGGCTCGCGCTGCCGTGCTGGAGTTGGCTAAGGGTTCGGGTATGAACTGTACCGAAGCCGCGCTGACGCTCGACGATCTGTTTGCGGCCGACGAGGTTTTCCTGACGAACGTGGTCATGCAGATCATGCCGGTGGTGCGTATCGAAAAACACGATGTCGGCGCGGGATGCGTCGGCCCGATTGTCAAACGGCTACGCGAAAGCTTCATCGATCTCGTGCGTCAGGAGTGCCGGTCATGAAAAAACGCTCAAAAACTGCGACCACCGTCACGAACTTCTGCCACGCGATGGAACAAATCGCGCCGGCGGCACTGGCACAAGACTGGGACAACGTCGGCTTGCTCGCTGGTGACCCTACGGCTACGGCATCGAAAGCGCTGCTATGCATCGACTTAACGCCCGAGGTGGTCGATGACGCGATCGTGAAAAAGGTGGACATCATCATGGCCTACCACCCGCCGATCTTCAGGCCGATCACAACAATCCGCGCGGATAGCACCGACACCGACACGGGCGTCTTTCGTTGCATCGCCCACGGTATCGCGATTTATTCCACACACACGGCGCTCGACGCTGCGGACGGCGGCACGAACGATGTGATCGCCAAGCTCTGCGGGATCGAGACGACCGAACCACTGGAGTATGTCGATCGACCCGGCTCGCGAGAATCCAAAGTCGTTACGTTTGTCTCAGAGAAGGACGTGGAGGCCGTCGCCAGTGCCATGTTCGCGGCCGGCGCGGGCAAGATCGGCGACTACGCGAGGTGCAGCTTTCGCACCAACGGTCAAGGTACATTTTTCGGCGGCGAAACCACCAATCCGACGCTCGGTCAACGCGGACGCATGGAGTTTATCGACGAGATTCGGCTTGAATCCGTCGTGCCCAACGCAGCGCTTCCGGGTGTGATCGCCGCGATCTGCGACGCACACCCGTACGACGAACCGGCCTATGACATCTTCCCGCTTTCGCCGCCACCCGCTCGCGGCATCGGCCGGGCCGGACAGCTCTCGGAACCAACCACGCTGAAAAAACTCGCGCAGCGCCTCAAGCGAAAGACCCACGCGACATGCGTGCAAATCGTGGGCGACATGGAAGAAGAGGTTTCACGAGCGGTGATCGTTGTCGGTGCGGCCGGCAGCTTGCCGTTCAAAGCGGGCATCGGCAAAGGCGATGTCATCATCACCGGCGAGATTCGTCACCACGATGCCCTAACGATTCGTCGTCACGGATGCAGTGCCATCGCACTGGGGCACTGGGCCAGTGAACACCCAACCCTCGCAGTTCTCGCAGACAGGCTGGGCGCTGCGCTTAAGGGAATCAAAGTAGCCATCAGCAAGGCCGACGCCGATCCATTTCGCCCCGCATAATCTCGATCTACTCCGAGAAGGTTCTTCCCGCGGGAATCCGAAGCGTGAAACGTGAGCCGCAATCCGGCGCAGACTCCACAGCAATGGTCGCACCCACCATCTGCGCCAGACCGTGTGCAATAGCAAGCCCCAGGCCGACCCCGCCCCTGCCACCACCGCTCGCCAACACGCCCTTGGTGGTCCAAAACGGCTCGAAGATGCGCGCACGGACAGCTTCTTCAATACCGGCCCCGGTGTCATTGATCGCCACAACCACGGTGTCGCCAGCTAGCTCCGACGTGATCTCCAGCCTGCCGCCCTCCGGCATCGCCTCGATTGCGTTTTGCACGATGTTGGCCAGCGTCGTCCCAATGGCCACACGGTTGACTTCGATCACCGGGAGTGAGGCGTAACCGATCCTCAGCACAATAGAGCTGCCGCGCAGGCGCACTTCGCAATCGTCAGCAAGATCGTTGAGCACTTCGGTCAGGTCGGCCAGATCCCCCCTGCGCGTATCGCCCTCGGAAAATGCAAGTAGGCCGTTAATGAGCGACGTCGCCTTCCCCAGCGCATCACCAACCTGATCGAGCACGCGCCGATCGACAAGGGGGTTTCGCTGCGCTCGAGCAAAATCAATACTGGTGACGACGCCGCCGAGAATGTTGTTAAAATGGTGGGCGACCGCTCCGGCCATCTCCCCCAGAGAGACCATCTTTCGGCTCTCTTCCAGGTGCTGCTGTAGCTCGATCCGTTGGGTGATATCACGATAACAGATGGATACGCCGATGCGCTCACCCTCTTCCGAGACGACCGGCGCGATGTTACCGGCCAACTCGCGTTGGCTGCCCTGCCCATCGCGGTGCTCAAACTCGAAACGGTGCGTATCACCACTACGCAGGGCATCAGCCAACATGGGCTCAACCCGGGCGCGAACAACCTGCGGAATGACGGACGAAACCGGCTCACCCAGCATGAGCGACTCGGAAGCGCCAAACATCCGAGACGCCACGGCGTTCCAAACGCGAATCTTCAAGTCCGTATCGGTAGCCATGAGCGCAATACCAAGCGTCTCGCACAACTGCCGGTAGTAGGTATCCGTTCCTAGCGTACCCATGACACCACCGCGACGCGGCACTCCTTAACCCCTCTAGCCTTATTCCATCCGACCCTTCTCTACCCACCGCTCTTGGTCTGGTAAGGCACCGGGGTGATGAACAGAAGCGATTCGTAGGCCTCACCATCATGTTAGATCGACAGGAAACGACCGCCAATCAAGGACTCGATGCTCGCCTCCTCACTCGGGCCGATGACAAGGCACTGCCCCGACTCCACCGTCAGACGCGCAACCAACCCCGCAAACACATGACGATCATACGACGGCACCTGACGGATGACGCCACCGTCGCGCGTCCACGTCATCACGCCCTTGTCATGCCTAACCTCAAAACCCACCTGTAGCTCCGTCGAACCGCCGAACTGCGGCTGAAACACATAGTCTAACGAGATCAGCTTCTCACCTCCGTTGAAAGTCTTTCCAACAAGCCGACCGCCGGCAGCATAAGTAAAGACCGATTCACGCTCAGCTACCGATCCCGCCTTGATGAGCAGCGGCGCACCACGCGGCGGCGCTAATATACTCTTGAAGGTCTTCGCTTGCATCGCCTCGAGCACGGCCAAGATCGCCGGCCATGACCCCGTTGGGGTGATGCCGATCCGGAGGCCGTTTTTCATGAACAAGGCCGTTAATGCCGAGTCCATTCGCATCTCATCGACATGATTCCAAATTTTACGAGAGTCCCGGCCATGGGCGAGCGGCAAATCAGCGCGAAAGACGTCAAAAGAAAGGTCAACGATACGAACCACGCTGTCCGTTTCAACGCGGAAGACGTCGGCCCCTGACGGAAGCCGCGATGGATTGGTGTTTGCCTCAGACGGCGACGACTCGTGGGCCAACCGCACGCCGCCAGAACCCCACATGGAACATCCACCCATGATCGACGCGACCGCAAAGCCCGTAAACAAACGATACCAGGATGAACGAGAGGTCATGACAAACGGCTCACTCCATGGGGACGCGACAAGTCTACGGAACGGCCCCCACCGAGTCAATCGCTTTGGGCAGCGTGAAGCCCTCGCGATGTTGCCTCATCCGCAGAGTTAAACCAACGAACCGTCTTGCGATTTACCGGACCAGTCGATGCCGCCAGCGCCTTGAGCGACCGAAAAAAAACAGCCGAGCCCGACACGCTCACGACCGGAGCGGGCGAGCGTTGGCCCACGCCTCCGGTCAAGAAATCCACGATCATCTTCTTCACGCCGGGCATCGCCTGAAACATGCGTGTGCCGTGTGCCGTCATCTTGCCGAGTATGCGTTTCGTGGCGTGCGGTTGAATGCCTGCAAGCTTGTCGCAAGCCTGGCGTTCGTGCTCCGTGGCTAAGAGCAACACAGGACGCGACCCCAGCATTCGCATGGGAATCGTCGAGTCCACACCGAAATAGCCCGTGCCCGGCGTCATGGCGACCACCACGTCTACCGAAACATCCTGAGCCGCATAGTTGATCGCCACACTACAGCCGATGCTCGCACCCACGAGCGCGATACGAGCCTGATCGATGTCGTCACGAAGCGCTAGCCACTGCCGTGCAGCCTCCACATCCATCACCATGTCCCGAAAGACCACACCGGCACCGGCTTTGATCATTTCATGCAGGGCTTCTTTCCTCGGGGCACCGCTCTCCCCGTGCCCACGCAGATCAATGGCCAACGTCGCAAATCCGGCAACGTGCAATGGTTCCATCAGCGGCTTCCAAGACGATCGGTCGGAGCCGTACATGTGGAGCATGATCGCGACTGGTGCCGGCATGCCACCGGCAGCGGCGGGTCTATAGTCGCCGACAATCTCCAAACCGTCCGTCGTTTGAAAACGGACGACCTCACCGCTCGCAGGACAAACCGAGAACACCCCACAACATGTCAGCGCTACGGCGGCCACAACATACTTACCTCGCCATCTGTTCATCACATTCGCCTCAAGCAACCCCGTACCGTACCGCCACAAACCCGCAACCCATCCATAACACACATCATACACCCCGGTCAATAGAGAACGCCGGTTCAACGGGTTGGCGATACATACCCTCGAAGCGCCCTTCGCAAACCACCGCTTTCCCCGTATCATAGAGCTGTTGAAAGACCAACCTCAGGAGATACCACCGTGATAGACCTTCGTCGAATGCCATGTAGCATCTTAGCCTTTACCGGTACGCTCGCGGTCATCGCCACAGGTTGCCAGACCGGCGGCGACCCTAACCACAAAAGGCACCACGGCCACATGAACCACCGTTTTGAGGACGCCAACACTTGGGCCAAGAAGTTCGAAGACCCCAAACGCGACGAATGGCAGAAACCCGACTACGTCCTGTCGGTGCTGAACCTAAGCACCAACGCCACGGTAGCGGACATCGGCTCGGCCACTGGCTACTTTCCTGTACGCTTCGCGCGAGCCTGTCCCAAGGGGATGGTTTTTGGTTTGGACATCGAGGCCGACATGGTACGGTACCTCAACGACCGCGCCGCCAAGGAGGGACTCACCAACCTCAAGAGCATCCAATGTACGGCCAGCGACCTCATGCTGCCGCAGTCTGTGGACGTACTCTTCACCTGTAACACCAACCACCACATTCCCGATCGCGTGACCTACTTTAGACGAGCGCGTTCCCAGCTTCGCCCGGGGGGTAGGCTGGTGAATGTCGATTGGCACACGGGTCCGCGTCCCATCGGCCCGTCGCCCAAACATTCGCTACCGGCAAAGGCTGCGATCAGCGAAATGGAGGAGGCCGGTTTCAAACTGGTCAAACACGACGACACGCTGCCCTACCAATACATCCTGGTTTTTGAGGTTGATGGGTAAACGCGCCCCGAAAGGCACGTCGCTACGAATGAATTATGCCTGCGCTAGCTGCTACGGGCGAGCACATACTGTATCTCGGCCGGTTCGTCAGGCTGGGATTCCAGCGAGAAATCTTCGTGACAGATCGGATCGAGTAATTCACAAAACAGATCGACCCAATCCGATTTGATGGCCGTGCGCATCTCAGGGGTTAGGGCGTTGGCCATACGAACGAGCAACGGCGCGATCGGCCGGAGACCGACATCCCAAATCCGAGCGTGCGTGGGCGTGACAAATGGCTCGGCCTGCTCGACAGCCAAGCCCGCATGGGCAAACCGCGACTCCCATGTCGCTCTATCCGTTAGCGAAGGCCAGCAATCCAGCCGCCCGCGACCGATGATATCGAGAAAGCCCTCAGGCAATGCCCCGGCGTATGCCTCAAGGTTGTAGCGGCGCATGCTGTCCAGCTTGACCTGCAAGATCACACGACCACCGGCACGTACCACCCGGTGCAGCTCACGCAGAAACCCATCGATGTCCTCGATCCAGTAGGCAGCGTTGCAGTAGACGGTTTCAAACGATTCTTCTTCTACGGCCAGCGGTCGATTCCCGTCCTGCACGATGAGGCGATCATAGAATCCCAGCGCCGCGGCCTTCGCCAGCAGCGCGGGCTTTGCATCAAGCCCGGCCGCCATACGCTGCGTTGGGGCTTGCACGACCTTAGGCGTGTAGCCTTCCGCTGCATGATCGAACATGTCCGCGTGTTCGCTACGAACCCGATCCAACGCGGCGACGGATTGAAATACATCAAACGACGGATCAAACGCCCCGCCGCTATGCAAGAACGTGAAGATGCCATCGCCACAGGCGAGGTCTATCGCCGGTGAAGCTAGCGGCACGCGAGACAAGGCCATGCTTCGTAACGCCATCCAATACGCGTTCTCCGGGCGCAGCCAATAACACGCCACGAAACGCTTTAGTAACGACTTCCGGTGGTCTTCCGCGGCACTTGTTGTCGCGTCGATGCGAGCCGAGGCCATGGGCGTCTTTACGGCGCTATTGGACATGCGGACTCCTTCTCGATGAACTGATCCACGTGGATCGTATCAACCCGCGGCCAAAGGAAGTGGTCATCTTCCGGCGAAAGCCATCGCTCCTGCGTGGTGAACGCCTGAATGAAGCCTGCCTCACGGCAAAATGTCGGCGTCGAATCCCCCACGCGACCGTAGGGGTATGAGAACGGCCGGCGCGTGCTGCCGAAGGCATCCTCAAAAAGATCAGCCACCTGAGCCATGTCTTTCTTTTGTCGAGTCTCGGACAGGCGATCCAACGGCTCATGCCGGTAGCCATGCCCACCAACGGTATGCCCGGCCGCTTGCAAGCCGACGACATCGTCCCAACTTAGGTACCAATCACGTGACCATCGTTTGGGAGAGCCGATGTGCTCACGAAACATGAGTTCGAGATGCCGGTTGCGAACCGGCAGCGGCAGGCGCATCGTCAAAAAGTATTTCAATCGCGCGCGGTCGCGCGTCTCGTAATGGTAGAGTGTCTCCGCATCGGCGTGCCATGCCGTAAACGCCAGCCAATCCGACGTGACATCACCGGCTTCGCGTAGCTGCGCCAGCAAGAGTTCGTTTAACTGCGAAGCGCCGAGCCGCGAAAGCAACAGGTGGATCATGTGTACCGAGAGCATGCATTCCTTGGCCAAAATGACCCCGGGGACAAAAAACACGCCGCGCAGCCCCCGCTGCTTTAACGCGGGTGCGACGTAACGGGCGTGGTCGCTTAGGCCATCGTCAAACGTGAGCAGGAACGACCGGTGCGGCAGCGCGGAGCGACCCTCTCGCCACGAACAAAGCTTCGGCCAATCGATCGGCTCGTACTTCGCACACAACCGATCAAGCTGCGTCTCGAAATCCTCCACGCTAAGTGCGTCGATCCGGCCGTCCGAGGCGCACGCCGACAAACCGTTGATCGTGGACTGCGGCCGAACGTAGTGGTACATCACCACGAGGCACTGCGGGCTAGCCGGGTCCGCAGGCCCAGCAGAGGCGTTGACGGTTGGGGATGAATCTTGTGGAATCATATGATGTAAATATCGGACGTCGGCGCGATCATCTGAAACCGAACCGCGCGGAACCTTTCTAATCCTTATGACGATACCCTACGAATCTCGCCTCGGCATTCTGCCAGAGCCTCGGGAGTTCACCCCTGTCCCTGGTGCGTGCGACATCCGGGCCGGACTTCGATGGCATGGCGAGACAGTGGGCACTCGCGTTTGTGCGGCGATGGATAGACTTTCGTTGGACCTTCAGCAACGGCATACAACATCCGAAACCGCCCCACGCCCCACCGCCATCCAATGCCTCCCCGGAGCGCTTCCGCACCACGACGCCTACCACCTGAACATTCGCCCCGAAACGATCTCGGTGACCGGCGGATCACCGGCTGGCTGTTATTATGCGATCCAGACGCTTGGGCAACTGATCGCGGGGTCCAATACCACCGGGCTCATCCCGTGCTGTGACATCTCAGATTGGCCGGACTTTGATACGCGGGGGCTGCTACACGACGTCACGCGAGGCAAGGTGCCCACGCTCACCACGTTAAAGTTGCTCGTCGATCGGCTTACAGCGTTCAAAGGCAATCAGCTACAGCTTAACATCGAACACGCCTTCGTCTTCGAGTTTGACCCGGCCATCTGCGGACCGGATGAGGGCCTCACGGCTGACGAGGTGCGCGAACTGGACGGCTATTGCAGCGATCGGTTTGTCGATCTCATCCCGGCCGTCGCCACGTTTGGGCATATGGGGCGAATCCTGTCCATGCCAAAATACCGGCATCTGGCGGAATGCGAAGCGACTGCGACTTGGAAACAAATGGATTGGGCGCAGCGGGCACGCGGGCTCACGCTCGATTGTGCGACCCCCGAGGCACAATCTCTTGTCGAACGAATTTGGTCGGACATTCTCGACGCGTTCTCATCACCCGCGGTCAACATCTGCGGCGATGAACCGCACGACCTCGGCCGGGGGAAGAACCAGGAGCGTTTTCGCGGTCGCATCGGCGAGGTTTACCTGGGGCAGATTCGGCGCGTTCAGGACATCTGCACGTCGCGAGGCCGGCGCGTCCAGTTTTGGAGCGATGTGGTTGTCAACTATCCGGACTTGTTCGACATGATCGCGGGCGAGGCCACGGTATTGCACTGGGGCTACGACGACAATGCCGACTACGCATCCACGTCTCGGTTCACCGATGCCGGGCTGCCCACCATAGTCTGCCCGGGCACGAGCGGATGGAAGCGTGTCCTCAACGCGATGAACCTTGCGGAACGAAACATCGCAGCGTTTGCCAAGGTGGGTAAAGTATGCGGCACGAAGGGTTTGCTTAACACGGATTGGGGCGACCACGGCCATTTCAACCTACTGGCTTGTTCGTGGCACGGGATCGCACTCGGGGCGGTGAAGGCATGGCGGGCGGATCACGTGACTGGCACCGAGTTTGACTCGCTCTTCGCAAAACAGCTATTTGGGTTGGACAGTCCTGACATGATCGCCTCGCTGCGCCGGGCATCCGAAGCCGGTGAAAGCTGTATGTCCTGGCAGCAACTATGGACGCCGATCCGTGACCTCAGAGAAGATTTCCACCTTCCGTTGGTCGAAACGACCGAGCGCGCCCAAGCGGCAGCCAATGACACCATCAAGATGATCCAGGCCCTCGAGCCGAGAGACGCCCTCGCCCGCCAAGACCTCACCGAGCTATATTCGGCCTGCGAGTTCGTGGTGCTCTGGGCGGGAAAGATGCGGCTGGTTCACAAAATCCGGTCACACACAGGCTTTGACGCCTCTGCCCAGGCCAAGCCTTGGCGTGATCGCATCGGAAACGCCTGGCAGCGTTACCGAGCCTGCTGGCTCGCTCGTAATAAGACCGGCGGACTGGCTGACATTGACCACGCATTGTCACACGCAACCGATGACATCCTTGGGCAACCCTGGTAGAACCGACAATCGTGATCGGCTCGCTCGGCATGTGGGACTACGTGGTGCTCGCCGCTTACTTCGTCGGCGTGCTCGCCATCGGCCTATGGTCTGGCCGAAGCGAGCGTAACACCAACGACTATTTTCTCGGGGGGCGGCGGCAACACTGGTTGATCGTCGGGCTTTCCATCGTCGCGACAGAGGTGAGCGCACTCACGTTCATCGGCGTCCCGGCCGACGCCTTCGCCGGTGATTGGAACTACCTACAGATGTACGCCGGGGCGTTCGTCGGTCGCATACTCATCGTGATATTCCTGCTCCCTGCGTTTTACGCCCATCGCGTCACCACGGTCTATGAGTTTCTCGGGCGTCGTTTCGGGCCTCAAACACGCACCACCGCGTCGCTCATGTTTTTTGCCTCGCGCATCGTCGGCAGTGGGATTCGTTTATTGGCGGCCTCTATCGCGATCGCGACCGTGTTTGATTGGCCTCTGGTGTGGGTCATCGTCGCGTCGGCCGCTGTCGCGGTGGGGTATACGACATTCGGCGGGATCAAATCCGTCATCTGGACGGATGCGTTACAGGCACTGGTCTTCATCGGTGGTGGTATAGCAACGGTCATCTGGCTGCTTTATGTCTCATCCGACGGGTCTTCCGGTCGGTGGACGGACTCGCTCGCAGCCGCATCAGATGCTAGAAAACTTCGCGTCGTCACGTGGTCGATGGATCCAAACAACGTCAAGTGTTTTTGGGTGCTGCTCATCAGTTCCACCTTCACCAACATGGCCGCACTCGGTACGGACCAGGATTTGACGCAGCGCATGCTCACGTGTCCCGACGTGCGTCGCAGCCAACGGTCGCTGATCTTCAACGCGTTTCTCGGTCTGCCAATCGTGTGCCTGTTTCTTCTGATTGGAACATTGCTCGCATCTTACTATGCCAGCGGTACCGGACATGACCTACCCGTGTCAGTGACCGACAACCCGCGACTCATCTTCCCGCATTTCATTGCGACCGCCCTCCCCAGCGGCTGGGGCTTGAAAGGGTTGCTGGTGGCGGGGGTGTTTGCGGCTGCAATGTCGAGCTTGGACTCGGCACTCGGCGCGATGTCCTCGACCGCCGTGACCGATTTCTATAAGCCGTACCTTCACCGTAGAGCCAAACGTCCCGGGGACACTCCGCATAACGAAACCCCAGACGACCCCATCCTTGACGATCACAAGTTGCTCATTGCCGCCCGTTGGTTTTCTCTTGGGTTTGGCGTCTTGCTGATCGGTGTTGCGCTGGGATTTTCAAACGCGGACGAGCTTCTTTGGGTCGCGTTGCGCTGGGCGGGGCTGCTGTTCGGTGCGATGCTCGGGGTGTTTCTGCTGGCCGTCTTGACGCGAACGCGAGGGCATGACACCATCAACGTTGTCGCGATGCTCTCCTCCACCGCCGCACTCGTAGCGTTAAAATACTACCAAGAGAGCCACGATAGGGTCATTATCGCCTGGCCTTGGTGGGTGGTCATCGGCACAATCTGGACCTTCAGCGTCGGCATATGCTCCCGCACGAGCACTCCAGTAGCATCACCCGCTAACCACAGCACATAGGGTTCAAGCCCCATTCGTTCGTTCTCAACACAGCACCTATCGGAAACCCGAGGGCACGACCAGGTCGGTTTGGGCGGCGTCACGCACTTGCGGAGGATCGTAGCCGATGGTCATCCCCCACGACTTAAGAACAGACCAGCAATCAGCTCAACTCTAAGCCCATGGTCCGAAAAAAACATAAGGGAAAACACAGTCCGGTAGTGCCACGCACGCGATCCGGCCGCTGGCTTTTTCCGCTGATTCGGACGCTCTTTTTCACCGATAACCAGGGCGAGCGTATTGAGCCGCGAAACGAATGTTTCTCCTCCGCGTCGGGGCGGAGGTCGGGTCAATCGAAATGATCCGCTGTCACTGCAGCAGCACATAGGAGCTTGCGAAGATGAGGTTGAATACAAGAATGAACCGGCGCGCGTTCACGCTAGTGGAAATTTTAATCGTCGTGATCATACTCGGGATATTGGCTGCAGTCGTGATCCCGCAGTTTGCCGACGCCAGCGGCGACGCCAAGCTTAGCGCACTGCAAACAAACTTGGCGACCATCCGCACGCAGCTATCGATGTACAAGCTGCAACACGACGACACATGGCCATTGCTCTCAACGTTCACCAACCAGATGACGTTATCCAGCAAAGCCGACGGCACCACGGCTGCGATCGGAACATCTGGTTACCCTTATGGTCCATACATCATAAGCATTCCCAACAACCCGTACACCGGCACGAACACCGTCAGCGCCGGATCTGCAGATTCCAGCGCATGGTACTACGACCAAGCAACCGGCGTGTTTCGTGCGAATGATACGCCGAATGTGGGCTACTAGGGGAGTCTCGTGTCTAGACGTGGCGGCTACCTGCAGCGCGGACCAGCTCCCGGAGCAGGTATGGCCCGCCGGCTAATACCGAAAGTGATTCATACTCGGCCAAGCCGAGTGCTCCGAGGGAGTTTGATGAGTGCAGGTCATCCAGAGGACAATCGAAGGAACTGACCCGCCACGTTGCGTAGGACACACCCGTGGTGCACCACTCAACCACCCTGATCGGCTCTTCCAAACCGCCCCACTGCCACCACAACGCACGGTCCACGCACCATTACTGACGCCGCCCCAAAGACAACGAGGTGGTCGATGGGGCTAGGAAAACCAAAAGCCGGGCCTATCGGGATTGACTTCGGGTCACATGCCCTGCGGGTGCTTCAGCTCGCGGGTCGTGGGGATCAGAAATATGTCCTCGACTGGGCATTGCACCTTTATCCACCACACGCCAGTTCAGCCGGAGCTGACCGGGCCGATGTCATCGAGGCACTACGCACGATTCTTAAGTCAAAGAAGTTCGCAGGCAAGCAGGTTGTCACCGCGCTGGGCCAACGCGACTTGGCAGCCAAGAGCATCCGCCTCCCAGAAATCCCGGAATCGGAACTCGCTGCAGCCGTCGAGTACGAAGCGGCCGAACGCATCAAGGGGCTCGACGAAGACTCGGAAATTCGCTTCATCCCCAGCGGTACGCTGCTGGGTGAATCCGAACGACAGCAGGAAGTACTTGTCCTGGCCGCGAAGGCACCGGTTGTACGCGACCACCTGGATATCCTTACGGAACTCGGCCTGGAATCCGTCGGCATCGACGCTGCGCCTTGTGCCATTTTTCGCCCGTTTGAGCGTTATCTTCGACGGGACGAGGACCAGGACCAGATCAACGCATTCATTGACATCGGCCAACAAAGTTCTTGGATCGTCATCGCTCGCGGCAGCCAAATCGTACTGGCCAGATCGGTTGATGTGGGCGGTGCGGCGTTCGACCGTCTTGTCAGCGCCAAACTGACCGTCGATGCGAACGAAGTCGGCCAACTTCGACGCCGAGCCACGGGAGAGTGCCCCTCGAACGACTGTGACGCCTCACCCGCGCTTGATCCAGAAACGTTGGATGCCATCGACCAAGCTGAAAAACCAGCATGGGAAAAACTGGGTCGAGAGATCGGTCTTTGTATCCGGTATTTTGCAGTCACCTTTCGAGGCGCGCGTCCAAACAGCGCTACATGTGTAGGGGGAGAATCGCTTAACCACCGCGGCCTGGAGCGCCTTTCGGAAGCCACTGGAATGGCGTGCCGCGTGGGCTTTCCACTGCGCAACATGAAATGCGCCCGAACACCGCTCGGTAGCGACACTGAATCACTGGCGGCATGGGCCACGTGTGCGGGCTTATCCATGAAACCCGCGATGGCTGCCGCCGAAAAGGTACTCCAATGAAGGAAGTAGACTTCAGGCCAAACTGGTACTGCGCGGCGCGCAAGCGAAGGCGAGATGCCATCATCCGCGCCGCCCTCTTGGGGGTGTTGGCGCTGGAGCTAAGCCTGGGGCTGCTAACCGTATCTTCGCGAAAGGCTGAGGCCAAACAGCAGCTTGCCAATTTACGCAGCGCTCTCGAAAATCAAACTACAGTATTCCAAGACCTCGACGCCCTTTCCATCGACCTGGATGAGTTGCAGAAAAAGCGTGCGATGCTATCCGACGTAGCCGGCGGTGCTTCAGTTCATTCGATACTGGCCGAACTCTCGCAGATCATGACAGAATCGTTAACGCTGACCAGTATCAAATATAAGCAACGACGCAAGGTCGGAGTTCATCCCATGCAAGACAAAAGACCCGACACGCCGGGAGCAGCAGAGATTGAAGTCGCGAACGAACTCGGCATCAACGGGCTAGCAGTGTCGGACAGAGACGTCGGCATGTTGATGAGCCGCTTAGCCTCCTCGGTGTTGTTCGAAAACGTAACGCTCGTCTACTCCCGACCGGTAATCCGCGCGGATACGCCAGCCCGCGAGTTTAAATTGAAATGCGTCGTCCCGCAGTTTGAGTAGGCCGTATGAAGAAGTATTTGGACAGCCTAATCGTTATCAGCGTCGCAGTTGGCATGACCCTGGCCTGTGGGGCGTGGCTCTATAAACCGGGGCAGCGCGAAGTAGCCACGTTGCTCGTTTCAGCACAAGCCATGAGAGACCAAATTGCTCGCGGCACCGCTACGGTCAGCGGTCTGGCGAGCGTCCGGAGTGATGTCCGCAACGCAAACGACGTCCTGACCGAGTATGCCACCATGATTACCCCAACTGCGGACGTGGGCTCATTCATCGAAGAAGTCTCAGCGGCGGCATCAGAACTTGGGCTGCGTAACCGAGCTATCATTCCACAGACCCCCGAGGGATGCGGCACGATCGTCATGCTCCCCATCGAGATCAGCTTCGAGTCTGTGTTCGCTAAAAGTTTCGATTTCCTAAGAACCATCGAGCGTCTGCCGCGTGCCGTACAGATCGCCAGCTTTTCCATCAAGCGGGCGAACGGCACGACTGACCCTGACCCTGGCGAAGAAGCCACGCTGCGAACCAAGTTGACACTACGGATTTTTTACGAGGCAACCTGACCGCCGCTATGGATCTTAGCCGGACCAAATTGATGAGGATGCTTCGTGCTCAGCTTAAAGCTGCGCCGAAACAGGCCAAACTTCTCGGAGCACTCACGTTCGTGTTTCTGGTTGCATTGATTCGTATGATCTTCACGTTGGGGCCAGACGCCACTGAGGCCGCCCCGCCGCCGATCCTGCCCGTAGCAGGGGCACAAGCCCCAGCGCCCCAGCCGGTGCCGGTCCGTCCGGAAATCGTGCGGCAGCCTTTGCCCGAACTACCCGACCAGGCAGTGCGAGACCTCTTCGCGGCAAGTTGGCTGAGAAACGATCGGCAACCGCTACCAGAACCGAAACCTGTCATCACAGAACCGCCCGCGGCCGTAGTCGTTGATACCCCGCCGCTGGAGTTTGTGCTCGAACTCACGCTCACCGGAGCAGCCGACAACGGGCAGCACTGTGCCATCATCAACGGGAAACGACTCCACGTGGGAGAGTCCATCGACGGTTTCGTGGTTAAGACCATCGCTCCGGGGCTCGTGGTTCTTATGGGGAATCAGGGCGAGCAGGTTGTTGTGCGGATGAACTGACGTGGCGTAACGCACCGCAGGCTTCAACGGAGCCGTGGTAGCACAGGAGAGCCTCTGGTGAAGAACTCGCCGGTAACTAACGAACGAACGCGATGCCGCAGGCAGGCCGCGCTGTTGATTGGCGTGCACCTGCTTGGGACATTCCGAGGGGTGGCGCTCGCCCAACAGCCGAACGATGCCCCAGCGTCTGATAGGCCGCCGTCTGTCAGAACGCAGGTTGGCGACGCGCTCGCCAACGCATCGGACTTCACGCCTGGAATCCTGGGCTCCGAACCGCAGCAAACCATTGGCAGCGTCCCGCCGCTGGGTGAGCTGGCCGAGGACGACGGCTCCATCACCGTGACACGCGCGGGTACGGTTGAAATGCACGTGGCCAACCTGCCGCTAGCTGAAGTGCTGGAGGCACTGTCCATCCAAGGGCAACGCAATATCGTCGCCACGCCAAACGTTTCCGGCACCGTCACAGCCCACCTCTACAATGTGACCTTCACCGAAGCCCTCACTGCCATCCTGGCAAGCAACGGCGCGGGTTTTCAGCAGAAAGACGGCTTCATCTATGTGTACACCAACGCGGAACTCGCCGGTATTCTCGAAAACGAAACACCACCGGTGACTCGCGTGTTCTCACTCTCCTTCTGCTCTTCCGAAGACGCGCTGGCCGTTGTGACCCCCATGCTCAGCGGCGTCGGCACCGCCGTGGCGGCTCCGGAAGCTGCACGCGGATTAAACACCGAAGCCGAAGACACCAGCGGAACCGACCTGGCGCAGATGGATTACCTGGCCGTACGAGACCGCCCCGACGTACTGGAAGAAATTGAAAAGACGATCCGTGATTTGGACGTACCTCCGAAGCAGGTGTTGGTCGAGGCGACGATTCTCGCGGTGACGCTGGATGAGGACAACGCACTCGGCGTGGATTTCACGATTGTGGGTGGTGTTGATCTGGAACTGCTCGGAGCAATGTCAAACGCCATCACCGATTTGAGCCTGGGTAATCTACCGACCAACAGGTTTGAACGACTCAACAGTAACATCAGTACAGACGTCAGCGGCGTTGTTCCCACAGGCGGCGTGACCCTCGGCGTTATTAAGGATCAAGTCGGCGTGTTCGTTCGCGCGTTAGAGGCGATCACGGACACCGTGGTCCTGGCTAACCCTAAGGTACTCGCTTTGAACCGGCAACGTGGACAAGTTATCATCGGTCGGCGCGACGGCTATCTGACAACCACCGTCACGGAAACACAAGCCATCCAGAACGTCAGGTTTCTGGAAACCGGCACACAGCTCATTTTCCGACCGTTCATCGGTGAAAACGGGCTCGTGCGTATGGAGCTTCACCCGGAAGACAGTGTGGGCACCGTCACCAACGGGCTACCATCTGAGCAAACCACGGAAGTCACGACCGATGTCATCGTTCGGGACGGACAAACCATTCTCATTGGTGGGTTGTTTCGCGAAGTGACCGCCGGCACACGCAGCCAGATCCCGCTCCTGGGCAACGCTCCGGTTGTCGGGCCTCTCTTTCGAGGCAAGCGAGACACAATCATTCGACAGGAGGTCATTATTCTCCTCACCGTTCACATCATCAAAGACCAAGACGAGTTCGCCAAAGAAAGCGAAGAGGCACGCCAGGATCTGGAAAGAATGCGTGTCGGCATTCGACGCAGTATGATGTGGCACGGACGTGAACGCCAAGCCCAAACCCGGTACCGTGAATCGCTCGAACACGTTGCCAACGACGACATCGACAAGGCCTTGTGGAATATCCGAATAGCCCTTCAGAACAACCCACTGCTACTACCTGCTATTGAGCTGCGTGAGAAGCTGCTCGCAAGTCGACAGTGGGACGAAGACGGCTCAGCCACCCGAAACTTTGTCCACCAACTAATCATGAAAGAACAGGGAATCACCCGTTCCGAATTCGAAAGACCCGAACCACGGCTTCCCGAACCGGAACCTGCTGATGAATGCACAGAAGGAGACACCGATGACGATGCCTAACCCACCCAAACGGTACCCGCTTTCGTTCATTCGGGCTTGGCTTCGCCCGAGTGCATTACTTGTCATTATCGCCGGGCTCTCATTCTTGGGTTGTTCAACCGGTGGCATGAAGCGTGTAACGGCAAAGCCAAGCCGAGCACCTGCACAAAGCCGGCTGAAGTACGAATTGGCACTACAACATTATGAAGGCGGAAGAACCGCGGAGGCTATCACCACCATCAAAGAAGCGATCAGCGCCCATCCGAAATCGACCCGGCAACATCTTTTTCTAGCACAATGCTATATCGAGTTGGGCAAGTTCGTCTCTGCGAAGGAGGCCGCCGAAAAAGCCAAAGGGTGCAACCCGGAGTCGGCCGACGCCGATTATACGCTCGGCGTCATCGCGGAACGCACCGGCGACTTCGATACCGCACTGAAGCACTATCGCAACGCCAGGTCACGAGGAAGAGGCTCCGTGGACTTCGTTGTTGCGGAGGCCGAGTGCCTCACTGCAATGGGGCAATCCGCGCAAGCGATCGCCTTAATATCCGACCATATCGAAAACTTTGACTCCGACGGTACTCTCGAAATGCTGCTCGCGCAAATCCACGTGCTGGACGGAGACAAGGAAACCGCACTGCGAGAGTTCGGCTTTGCCCTGGAAAGAAGCGCCTGCGACTCAAAACGATTGCAGGGTTCACGAAGTTGCGCTCTGCTTGTACAAGAGTATGGCGAACTGCTTGCGAGCGAAGAACAATACGAGCAGGCCATCGCGATCTTACAGCCTCACATCGCAGCCAACGATGGTGCACCGGCTTCGGTGATCGTCGCCCTGGGATCCGCATATTTGAACACGGACCGGGTTGACGACGCGCAGCGATTGTTCTTACTGCAATCGAAACGACACCCCAAAAACGCCATGTGCTGGCTGTTGTTCGCGCGAGCCTCCATTCGTGCCGGTGATTGGGTCACCGCGCGACGCACCACGGATACACTCGTACGCCTAGTCCCAGACAGCAGTCCGGCCCATCTTGTACGCGGGTTTGTCTACTGGAAAATGAACGATCAGGAAGAAGCAATCGAAGCCTTGGAACGGTCGTTAGCCATTGAACCTGAAGACGCCTTGGCCCATTGCCTCATCTCTCAGATTCTCGAAAACGCCGGGTACGGTACCGCCTCGGCCGACGCCCATCACGAACGCGCCGTAGAAATCGACCCGCAGCATGCCTGCGCCAAACGCAACCCCACACCACGTGACTGGAACGCCCCGGTATCACCGGCTCCGCTTCCGGTCCTGGGCTCGGCGGCTTTGGAAGCGAGGCTGCCATGAGCGTCTCAGTGACCCACGAGGGAAGCATTTGTGTATTGAGAGTCAACGGTGATTTCGTCGGTGATTCCGCGAGTCAGTTCCGCGAACTCGCCGCTCGCACCATCGCAGACGACGGCCGAGACTTCGTGATTGATCTGAGTGAAGCGGCGACTATCAATAGCGAGGGGCTGGAAGCGCTGACGTGGCTCAGGCGTGAGAGCGAAGACCAACTGGGTATGGTCAAACTGTGCCACGTCCCCGATACCATCAAGCAGATTCTCTTCATCACGCGCCTTAGCACACAATTCGAACAGGTTGACCTGATCGAACACGCGTTGACCAGTTTTTCGTAGAGCAATGTTCGTATGACAGAGGCCGTCGCAACCAAACGCCCCAAGCCGCTCGGCGACATTCTTGTCGGGCGCAACCTCATCACGCACGAGCAGGTCGACCAAGTTCTGGAAACGCAAAAAAGAAGCACGACCCGCCGGTTGTTCGGTGAGATCGTGGTCGAGCTTGGTTTCTGCACCGCCGAGAAGGTCACCGAGGCGCTGGCCGAGTCCTACGGCGTTCCTTTCGCCCACATTCACCCCGGCTTGGTCGATGCCGGTATCGTCGGCATCCTTCCGCGCGAATTCATACAGAGCCAGTCCGTACTGCCCATGTTCAAAGTGGACGACATGCTCACCGTCGCGGTGACAGAGCCAGCCAACGTATTCCTGGTGGAAGAAATCGCGCAACTGGCCGGGTGCGCCGTCCAGATCGTCGCGGCACTCAAACCAGACATAGAAGCCACATTCGAGGTCTCGCAACCGGCGTCAGACACCCTCGACATCGCGGCGATGCTTGAACAGCAGGACGACAGCAATCGCGGCGGCGGAGCTACCGCCGGGTCCACAGGCTCACTAAGGATGGACGGACTGGACGAGCAAGCTCCGGTCGTACAACTCGTCAACCACTTGATCCTCTCGGCCGTCCAAGACGGTGCCAGCGACATCCACATCGAGCCGGACGACCAGACGCTGCGTGTGCGATTCCGAATTGACGGCACACTCGTGGAAAAGATTCGCCCACCCTACCAGATGCACGCGGCGATCGTGTCGCGTATCAAAATCATGGCCAATCTGGACATCGCCGAGCGACGATTGCCGCAAGACGGTGCGATCAGCGTCTCCATCAAAGAAAACCGCGTCGATCTGCGCGTCTCCACCCTCCCCAACAAGTTCGGTGAGAAAGTGGTCATCCGGGTGATCGATACGCGGAACACCTTGGTGAGCCTGGCCAAACTCGGCATGGCACCAGGCGTCCACGAAGCCTTCGCCGCCGAGGTCAAAAAACCTCACGGCATCATCCTGGTAACAGGCCCGACCGGCAGCGGCAAGAGTACGACGCTGTACGCGGTACTCAACGAGATTAACAACCCATCCGTGAACATCTGCACCGTAGAAGACCCGGTGGAGTTCCAGATACCCGACATCAACCAATTCCAAGTTCACGAGAAAATCGGACTGGGGTTTGCTAACGTACTACGATCCCTACTTCGACAAGACCCAGACGTTATCATGCTCGGTGAGATTCGTGATCCTGAGACAGCACGCATCGCCGTCCAGGCAGCACTCACAGGCCACCTCGTGCTTTCCACGCTGCATACCAATGACTCGGCCAGCGCTGTGACGCGACTCCACAACCTAAACGTCGAGCCCTACCTCATCAGTGCGTCACTTGTTGCCATCGTCGCACAGCGGTTGGTTCGATCTATTTGCGCAGACTGCAAGCAACAGGTCGAGCCGACTCCCGCTACGATTCGCACGCTGGAACGTTTGGGAATGACCGTTGAACACCATTATGTCGGGCGTGGCTGTTCTCGTTGCCACCAGACCGGCTTACGCGGACGTGTCGGAATCTACGAACTGCTGGTGCCGGACGATGAACTGCGCGACGCCATCGCAGCGGACATCCCTCTGGGTGAGATCCGCACCCGCGCCAAAAAGCTCGGCATGAAAACGCTCCTGCAAGCCGGGCTGGAAATCGCCAACCAAGGACAAACCACCGTGGACGAAGTGCTCCGAGTGACGGCGGGGTAATAAACCCAGCAACCGATGAAACGATCGTCGAAGAGAGTTGACGAATGAAAGACGACAACCAACTACTAGCCCTCATCGTTTCGGCCAAAGATGCCGGAGCCTCCGACCTGCTCCTTGTAGCTGGAGCGCCCCCGAGCATTTACGTCAACACAAGCCTTCAGGATCTCAAAGAAAAGAAGCTGTCCGCACCAGACATCAAAGATATGGTGATGGACTTTCTCGACGAGACGCAGCGCGAACGGCTCGCCAAAAACCGCGACGTTGACTTTTCCTTCGCCCGCGCCCGCGCAGGACGTAGCCGTATCAACATCCATTACCAACGCCACTCCATCGCAGTGGCCGTGCGCCTCATCGACTCTGAGATCCCCGATTTGGACAAACTCTCCCTTCCGCCGCGAATGACCGCACTGGCCGACCTGCCGCGCGGGCTGGTTCTTATCACTGGACCCACGGGCTCCGGAAAAAGTACGACACTGGCCGCATTGCTCGAACGAATGAACCAACGGCGACGGGCTCATGTGATAACCCTGGAAGATCCCATCGAATTCGCCTTCACAAACAGGAACTCCATCATCGAGCAACGCGAAATCGGTGAAGACTCACCATCATTCGCAGATGCGTTACGGCACATCGTCCGCCAAAAACCCGACATCATCATGGTGGGCGAAATGCGTGACCTTGAGACCGTCGGGGCCACACTCACTGCCGCAGAAACCGGCCACCTCGTTCTCGCGTCGCTTCACACAAACGGTGCCGCGCAAACTATCGATCGTATCGTGGACACGTTCGATTCACAGCGCCAGGAGCAGGTTCGGAGCCAACTCAGCCTCACCCTCCGGGCTATTGCCTGCCAAACACTGTTCCACAACGAGCGTGATGGCGGCATGGTCGCCGCAGTTGAGCTGATGATCATGACGCCCGCGATTGCCCGAGCGATTCGCGACAACAACACGCATCTCGTTCCAGGTATGATCGAAACCGGCGGCCAGTTGGGCATGCAGACACTCGATGCTGCCATCGCAAACCTGGTCAAGGAAGGGTTGATCGGGCTTGACGCCGCCATCAGCAAGGCCGCAGACCCGGCGCGACTGGAACGCATTTTGGACCTGAGCGATGCGGCGACACAGCCTGTCGGCGCGGTGACGAACGACCCGTCTGGTTTTGGTAATTTGGATGGCCCGGCACCCGGCCCGAGTCGACGACCCTGGGAGTAAACCATGGCAGTTTTTCAATACGCAGCACGGGACAGTTCTGGCGCGTCCCTCAAAGGCGAGATCATCGCCCAAGGCAAGTCAGAGGCTAGCAGATTACTTCGAGCGGAAGGAAAATTCGTAACCTCACTAGACGAGTCGTCCAAACCGCTTGACATCGATGACGAGCAGGCGATGGCACTCGTCGGCGGTCGCGTGCGACAGGAAGACATTATTTTCTTATTCTCGCAGCTTTCCATCATGGTGGACACGGGCGTCTCCCTCGCAAACGCAATCGACGCGGCCGTAACACAAGCGCCGCACGGACGCTTCCAATCCGTATTGAAAGACATCCAAGGAAGGGTCGAGTCGGGGGAACCGTTTTCCACTGCCATGAGCCACCACCCCAAGGTGTTCGGCGATTTCTACGTAAACCTGCTTCGGGCGGCCGAGGTATCCGGAACGATGGGACCGATGCTGAACCGATGTGCGGAATACCTCACATCGAGCCGCGAGTTGCAAAAGAAGGTCAAGTCGGCGTTGACTTACCCGCTGATTCTCATGATTGCGTCGGCCGGGGTAACCATCTTTCTCATCACGTTCGTACTGCCCAACTTCCTGACGATCTACGCGGGGAAAAAAGCGACGCTCCCCCTCCCCACCGTCATCCTCGTGACCGGAACCGATTGGCTCATGGCGTATTGGGCTCCCGTGCTTGCGGGTTCGATGATCGCAATTACCTCGTCAATATGGTTCATGAAATCCAACAGCACGCGAACACAATCGCACTGGTTACGGCTTCACGTTCCAATCCTCGGTGGTATGTTGCGCCGCTCGTATGTGACGACCAGCCTTCGAACGCTCGGTATCCTGGTGGACTCGGGCGTCTCCATGCTAGAAGCGGTATGGATCACGCGAGCCCTCAGTAACAACTACCACTTCGCCACGCTCTGGGCCAAGGTGGCCGAGCGTTTGCAGCACGGCGAAGCTCTGAGCAAGCCACTGGAAGGAAGTGACCTGATTCCTCGCCCGGTGATACAGATGATCAAGGCTGGAGAAAGCTCCGGACAACTCGGCACCGTCTTGGACCGCCTGTGCGACTTCCTCGACAACGACCTTCGTCAGTCCATCAAGACCACGACTCAAATGATTGAGCCGATCATGATCGGGATCATGGGTGCCGTCGTCGGTGGCATCGCCATTGCGCTTCTCCTCCCGATCATGTCGATCTCGAAGGTGATCGCCCACTAAGGCGTCGGTGCGATGGGTACCATGAGTTAATTTGAGGCTGCGTCGAGCAGGAAAACCCAGCCCCCAGCGCTCACTCAGTCCACTGACCGGTGTAACCACCTGAGCCGGAGGTGCTCACCGTGATAGCCACGTAGTCCGAGTATAAGACGTTGGCGTTCGGCACGCCATTTTTCTTGTCAGCCGACGCCACAAGAACAGATACCTGCGGCGTTGCGCCAAAATAATCTGCCAAGTTGGACGTCACTGAGCC
>JAJRSR010000199.1 GCA_024278695.1 Planctomycetota bacterium
GCTGCCGATGGCGGCCAAGATCTCCTCGCGTGGGAAGGGGCGAAACATCTTGGCGCGAACCATGCCGATGCGTTCCCCGCGCTGGCGGCGCTCTTTGACGACAGTGCCCAAAGTGCGGGCGACCGTGTTACAGGCGATCAACACCGTGTCGGCGTCTTCGGTTTGAGTGGCAGCGAGGGTGCCGGCGGGGCGACGGCCGAAAATCTTTTCAAACGCGCCGATCGCCTCTGCCAAAACCTCCGGTACGCGCTCCATAGATTGCTGAATCTCGATACGATGGTGCTCGGTCTCTCGCGGCCAAGTAAGCCCGCCAACCGTCGTGGCGTGGTCTTGTCGGAGTCGATGCGGAACGTGGCACTCGGGCAAGAACGCCTTGACCTGCTCCGGCTCGGGAAGATCGACGACCATTTGTGTGTGCGATGTGACAAATCCGTCCATCGCGACGATTGCCGGAAGCATGATCCGAGAGTCTTCGGCGATGCGGAACGAAAGTAGGATCGTATCGACCAGGTCCTGGTGTGAGTCACAGTAGAACTGAAGCCAGGGTGCGTCGCGAAGCATGAGGCTGTCGCCCTGATCGACCCAGATGTTCCAAGGTGGCCCGAGCGTTCGGTTGACGGCGATCATCACGATGGGGAGGCGGTAGTACCCGGCCGCAAAGATGTTCTCGACCATGTACGCGAGACCGTTCGACGAGCTGGCCGTGAACGACCGGGCTCCGGCAAGCGATGCTCCGATGCATACGCCCATGGCGCTGTGCTCCGACTCGACGGCGACGACACGCCCCTTGGCAAACTGATGCGATCGGAGGTACTCGATGATCTCGGTCTGCGGCGTGATGGGGTAGGCGCCGGCGCAGCAACCACGGGCGGAGGCGTTGGCCTCTCCCGCGAGCGCCAGTGTTAACCCCGCAGCATGGTTTCCAGTGACCAGTGTTCTTGCCATAAGCGATTTCCTCCGGGCCTTAGAGCTGCGACATATAGATGACGCCGCGTGGGCAGGCGGTGGCACAGACGCCGCACCCCTTGCAGTAGTCGTAATCGAAACGGTACCCATTGCCTTCGCGAAGCAAGATGCCCTCGGGGCAATACTCAAGGCAGCGGTCACAGGTGTTGCAGACGCCGCAGTTGAAACAACGCTGCGCTTCCTCTGCGGCCGGGTGAAGCGCGGGGTTGTCGCGGTAGCCGACGCGCACCTCCGTGAACGAGCGTCGCCGATCCGCCGCGTTGATCATGCCGCCGACTTCCTGGGGGCGATGGTCGAAAACGTGCATGGTGATCTGGTCGGGCGTCGCGACTGGGGCTTCGGGCGGCGTGAAGATGTCTTCTCCGGTGAGGGTTCGATGAATGTGCCAAGCCGCGTTTCGGCCGCTGCCGATCGCGGCGGAGACGGTGCCCTCATTGGTCGCGAAGTCCCCGCCAGCGAAGAGCGGCGCTCCGCTCATGCCCAGTAGCGATTTACCCTCGTGAATCTCCGACCCCTCGGGAAGGATGGAAATATCCGTCGATTGCCCGAGCGCGAGAATGATCCGATCGCACGGCATGTCGAACTGGGCACCCTCGCTGGTGTCCGGTACGGGACGCGGCCGACCAGACGCGTCCGGCTCACCGAGTGTCATCCGTTGGCATGTGAGCGCGACGCCGGTTCCGCGGTCTGCCAGTTGCAGCGGGGAAACCAGCTCGTGCAGCACGACGCCTTCTTCGAGAGCCTCTTCGATTTCTTCACGGATCGCAGGCATTTCCTGGCGCGTACGCCGGTAGACGATGTCCACATGTTTTGCGCCGACTCGCAGCGCACTCCGAGCAGCGTCGATAGCGGTGTTGCCGCCGCCAATGACGATTACATGCTTACCGTCGAGCCGGGTCGCGCCGGTACGTACGCGATCCAAAAACTGGATGCCCTGATCGACATGGTCCAAACCGATGCCGCCGAGGTCCAACGTGCGCGAGTCCTGCAATCCGGTGGCGGCGAAGACCGCCGCGTATTCGTGAGTCAATTCCAGCAGGTCGGCGCGGCTTAGAAACTTGCCGGTGTGGGCGCGTATGCCATGCTGAAGAATGAAAGAGATTTCGTGCCCGAGCACGTCGGCCGGCAGGCGGTATTCCGGGATGCCGGTCCGTAGCACGCCGCCAAGCTCATCGGTACCCTCAAAAAGCGTCACGGGATACCCGAGTCGCGCGAGATGGTATGCGCCGCTGAGTCCGGCCGGTCCCGATCCCACGACGGCCACGGTCTCGGCACGCCACGGTTTGGTCGGCGAGGGCAGGGTGCCGTGATCGGCGGCGTACCTTTCGATCTCGCGAATGTTGACGGGCTCGTCGTGTTCGCCCCGGTTGCACGAGTCAATGCAGGGTGCCGGGCACACGCGTCCGCACACGCCGGGTAGTGGAGATGTTTCAAGCAGAATGCGTAGCGCTTGATCGTAATCCTCCTTGCCGGCGGCTTCTACGAAGGCTCGAACATCGTTGCCTGCGGGGCAGCCGTGGTTGCACGGCGGTGTGAGCTGCTGCTTTTCGGGCTTGCGCGTTGCCCATGATCCGGTTCTGATCTTCGGCATGCCGCCGGTGTCGGTGTCGAGCAGGCTCGGCATCTGCCCGTTGACGGCGGGTGCCGCGGTTTGGTCCGGCTTGCCGGGGAGTGTGTCCATCAGCACGCGTTCGAAGGCGAGCCGTGCGCTCGTTTCATTGGCACCGCCGAAACGTAGGTGCGCAATGCCAGCCAGTGCGTCGTCGATTGGGAGATCGAACACGCGGGCGATGGCACCGATCATGGTGGTGTTGACAATCGGCACGGCGCGCGTGCCGAGTCCGTTAGCGACAGCGATGGCCGTGGCGTCGATGGTGGCTACATGTAGCCCCGCAAACAGCGACTCGAAGGCCGACGGTGCTTCAGGCGTGTTGATAATGACCCAGCCGTCTGGTTTCATCTTACCCGCGAGACCAGGGGCGATCAGGGTACGGTCCAGCACGACGATATGATCGGGCTGCCGTACTTGATTGTGGTTGGTGATTTCGTCGTCATCGACGCGGGTAAACGCTTGCAGCGGCGCACCGGAGCGCTCGGCCGCGTACACGCCAAACGCTTGAACATATTTTCCGCGAAGAAAATATGTGGTTGCAATCAGTTTGGCGAGCGTGACGCCGCCTTGCCCACCTCGGCCGCAGATTGTGATTTCCATCATCGCAGCACCACCTTGTCCAGTACGCAGCACAGATACTCAGGCAGGGGTTATCATGTCGGCCTGAGTCTGTACCGATCCCCTTGGTTCTTGTGACTACCCTTGCAAGCCTCGTTCCAGATTTCCCTCGCATGAGGACGGTGTACGGGACGTTACGTTGTGGGGTCGTATCATACACTTAGCCTTTCGTAATCTGCTACGGTATCGACATCTCGCAAAATGGCCGGGTCGTCGATCGGCGTTTCCAGTACGAGATCGGCCCGTCGGAGCGGAAGCTCGTTCAGACCGCCCGTGATGGCGTCGAGCACGGATTGTAGCGCAAGCGGAAAAATGATCGGGTGTCCCCGTGAGCCGTGGCAGGTCGCGATGATGATGTTTGTGGGATTCGCCCGGAAGGTATCCACGCACTTCACGCACGCAGCGACCGGTACCGTCGGCATGTCGGCCGGAATCACAAAAATGCCTGCGCCATGGTGCGTTCGATGTGCACTCTCAAGCGTATCCAGACCGAGCCGGATCGAGTCCATCATCTGTGTCATGGGGGCATCGTTGATGGCCAACAGCAAACGTTGATCCTCAGGCAGATCAATCGCGCCCACGAGTTCAGTCCGCGTGACGACGACAACGGCGTCGAGGTTGGCCGCGAGCATGGTGCGCGCGACGTGCCCGGTCATGGTGGACGCGCCGTAGGGAAGCGATTGTTTCGGGGTGCCCATACGCCGACTCATGCCGGCCGCCGGAAGCACGCCGTAGACCGGCGTGGGTGTCGCGGTTCTTGTCATGATGTGACACCCGCCGTTGGAAACGGTCCTTCGATCGGTTTGGCATGCGCAACACGTCGCACCTTGACCAGCTCCGCTGCGATGCTGATGGCAATCTCATCGGTGGTGACGGCACCGATGTCGAGTCCGATCGGCGCGTGGACGCGGGCGAGCGTGTCCTCGCTCGCGCCGGCGTGCCGCAGATCGTCAAAGATGACGTTGATCTTTCTGCGGCTTCCGATCATGCCCAAGTACGCGGCCGGTGAACTGATGACAGCGTCGAGCGCGGCCTCGTCATGGTTGTGCCCGCGTGTGACGATCACGACATAGGCACCATCGAGGCGCTGCGCCTTCAAGATGTCGGCGATGTCGCCGACGTGGGTGTGGATCGGCGGTGGGAACCGATGATCGTTCGCGTAGTCACTGCGGTCATCGATCACATGGACCTCGAAGCCGATCGGAAGCGCGACGTTGGCGAGCACGCGGCTGATGTGCCCGGCACCGGCGATAAACAGCTTCGGTGTCGCCTCAATAGGCACACGGTATTCTGTGTTCTTTTCGCTTTGCAGGACGCGAATCGGAATCGTGGCATCGCCCGTTTCGAGCGAAGCGACGGCGGTCTCGAAGGGTTTAATGTTGTCGGTCGGGCGGATGGGGCAGATGGCCACGTCCATCTCACCGCCGCAGATCATGCCGTCGTCAAAACCGAAGTCCGCGTCGAGTTGGAACGTGGCCACACTTCCGGTGTTGGCGCTGAGTTGTTGATGGGCCATCCTACGCACGCTCGCCTCGACGCAGCCGCCGCCGAGCGTACCGTGGACGTTGGCACCTTCATCGACGCAGGCCATCGCCCCGGGTGACTGCGGCGTCGAGCCACGCGTAGCCACCACGACACACAACGCGACGCGCCGACCGGCGTTGTGCTCGTCGATGATCGTTTGGATGATCTGTCGTGGCGTCATGGGTTCAGTGTTTCAACTCGGTGTATCTCAGTGAACGGTCATCGCTACGTATACCTCACATCACGGTGGCACGGTTTGTAAAACATCGGGAGTAGTCGATCCACGCGTAGCAAGCCGTCGCGCGTCAACGCTAGGGATTCCGCGTCACAACGGCACCACCCGGCCCGCTCCAGTTCCTTCAACTGCGGCGCAAAACGGGCACGCACATCAACGTCAAACTTTTCGGAAAACCGCGAAA
>JAJRSR010000200.1 GCA_024278695.1 Planctomycetota bacterium
ACCGTGATGAACTGCCCCGTAAGCACCATGTTGATAACATTCGCGTGGGCCATCACACCGGGCACGCTCGAAAACACCGGCGTTGTCACAAGGTCGGCCACCGAAGACGCGGTGTACCCCACCAAACAAATCTTTCCGTTCACCTTACGACGAAGTTCCGCTGCGGCGGCGGTAGCCTGCGTGGAGGATGCCACGTCGAGCTTTTCAAGCCTTGACACCAACCCGCCCTCGATTAGTTCCGCATATAGCTCCTCGACAGCGTCACGCTGCTTCTGCTCGGCATCGGATTTCGGGCTCGCGTCGCGCCAGAGCCGATGCAACCGCTCAAGCCACACCAACGCCTCACGCTCCATGACCGCGATCTGTTCATCGAGGTGTCGAAGCCGTTGTATTTGCTTCGGCGCTACCGACGCAGCATCGCGTAGCTCGGCGCGGCGCAGCAGCCAACGCTCATTGGCCAACGCCTCGTAACGCGCGTACTCGGTCGGCGTTTCGCGACAGCGCACGGCAAGCAGCGTCCCCATCGCCAACCCAACCCGGCGCTCGTTCTGCTCGATCGCCTCGTAGGCCAGCGCCGACTGCAAAACCGAGCCGGCCGCCACATGCTCGAAACTATCGCGCCAATCGCCGCCACGACTCGGAGCGTGCCACGCGATGACCGTTTGCCCCGTATCATCGAAAGGAACACGAAGCACACGCCCCCCCCCGGTTAGTTCGAACTCACGTTCCCCCGGAGCCATCCGCGCTTGCTCCAAACCCAAGACGTCACAAGCGGCCGCAAGCCCTAGCTGGGCGTACCAGCGATCTTCGCCCTGAACGAACAGTGGCAGCCCGCGAACCACGCCGTCGCCGCTCTCACGATCATGCGCCACGAAACCGACGCCACGGGCCGCTTGGGCAAACTTATCCAACGGAAACGTTTCATCATAAACGCATGATAATAGATGCAGATCGCCCTGAGTTTGCACAGAAAAACCATTGATGGCTCCGTACGCTCGCGCGCGGCGAAACGCCTCCAACAACACGGTCCGGTTAGGCGAGAGCGCGTCGATCGCCCCCGCACCGAGCACGCTCCCAAGAAACTTTGGCCAGTGCTGTTTGATATCGGCACCGGCGATCGCAGCCTCACCCTCAAGAAACGACAACGCAAGCCGCCAGGCGGCGTCCTGCTTCGCCGTGCGCCACTGCCGCTCAATCGCGGCACGATCCACACCCGCGTTCGCCAGACGTTCGACAACCACCACCTGGCTCAGCCCGAACGCCGCCTCCAGTTGCGACACCAACAACGCCCGCACAAAAATAGCGTCGCCAGCAGCTTGGGCGGTTCCCGAAACATTCTTGGCGGCTCGTACGCGCATATCCGGCAGCGACATCTGCGGCGTTTCGCGAAGCCACGACAAGCAGCGGTCGAGGTAAACTTCCGGGCTCTTACCGGCCGCAGCCATCCGCCCGAACATGGCAAGGAACACGTTTCCTGCGTCCTGCATGGCGTCGCGTAGCTCGTCGTCATCGTAAATGGTTTCATCTGCGGCGCGGGAGCCGTGTTCGGTGAGTACCGCGTCCGTATCGTATTGCGCCCCAAGCCCCGCATGAGACACGCGCGGCGCGGAGGGATCAGACAACACCACGTCCAACACGATCGACTGCGCTCCGGCCTGCGCCAGCGCCCGGATAAGTTGTGCATATCGACGCCGCGGCCAGGGCCAATCGGCAACCGTATCCAGGCTGGCATCATCAATGTCGATGAGCACGATACGGTCATCTGCCGGTCGTTCTCCGGAAAAGCGGAAGTGCCTATCCAACGAGGTGAGACCGAACGCGTCCATCGCGCCGGATCGAAACGCCGCCACGCCCAGCGCCGTCACAACCAAACCGATCATCACACCCGCAAGCCAGCTACGATTCCGAGATGCCATGCCCATGCAGCTATTCTACGCGCCAGTTTATAAAACGGTAGCCTCGTCCGGCGCACAAGTCTTAACTGGCTGGCGACCGGTTCTGCAATACCCCGGAAATGTAGACCGCAACCGGCGGCGCGGAAGATTTCAGCATCGCGCCGACGCCGTCCTTGCGATTGGCACGTTCAATGGGAACGACAACCAGATCACCCGGCATGCCGGGACTGATCGCACCGACCGAAGTTGAGAAGCCAAGCCCCTTCGCGCCGTTCACCGTCCCCATTTCCAAGAGCACGCCCGGCGAAACGTCTGGATACGCCCGGTGCAAAAACCGTAGATCATCCAACACCGAAAGGGACGGGGTCGACGCCAAGCTATCGGTGCCAACGCAAACATTCACGCCGGCCCGCAGCATGTCGAGAAAACGATGCGGCTCATGCCCAAACGCGGCGTGCGTGCGCGGGCAGTAGGCCACGCTTGCACCCGACGCCGCCAAAATATCGATCTCGGCATCGGTCACGTAGTTCGCGTGGGCACAGATCGTGCGTTCGGTTAAAAGACCACAGCGCCGGACCAGTTCCACCGGGCGACAACCCGACGGCGCGATCGCGTCGTCCCACACGCCGATTGCCTTGAGGTGGTCGGCCAACGATCCGGCGGCGGTCTCGGTGAACACCGTTTCCTCCGGTGACTCAGCCAAGTGGATACAAATCGGAGCTTTCGCTTGCGTCGCGCGTTTGGCACATGCCGTCAACCCATCCGGCTCCACCGTGTATGGCGCATGCGGCGAAACACCAACCCGCACCCGTGCATCCGACCAACCATCCGGCAGCGCAGCCAAGATTCGATCGTCCAGCTTTGATCGCTGCGTGCCGATCGCGATCACCTCACCGAACGAGACCGCCCGAAGATTGCTGCCAGACAGTACGGAACGCGTTCGTGCCGGGGCACGCGTGATATCGCCCAAGAGCGTGACGCCCGCACGGATGGAATGAACCACGCCGTCACGCACGGCGCTTTCGACATCACCCTCGGACGCCTCCCGCGCGGTCAAGTCGGCCACGAGCCGGCCGAGCCAACCTGCGAAATCCCCCGTCGGTGGAACACGACCGGCCAGCGATGTCAGCTCCAGGTGGGTGTGGGCATTGACGAAACCCGGGCAGATGACCGCATCGCCGTAGTCGATTCGCGAATCCGCAGAAAACTCACCCCGCGCACCAACACCCACGACGCGTCCGGCCCGTAGAAGCACGGCCCCATCCTCGATCACCGGTTGACCCGCAGGCACCACGTAACGTGCTGTGAGGAGCTTCATGACGAGGGCTTCATCTCTGCAGGTGCGACGTGACAGTACTCCTCGATCTCACCATCAGTCACAAAACCGGCACGCTCAAACCAGTCCGCCCCCGCAGCGTCATCCGCTGCCACACACGCCAACACGTTCCCAATTGAAAGTCGTTTCGCCATCGCAAGCACATGCGACAACATCGCCTGCTCCACGTCACGATTCGCAAACTCCGGCAGCACGTAAAGATCACGCACTTGTGCCAAATCGCCAACTTGATAGAGCGCACAACGACCGGCCGGTTTCTTGTCCACCATCGCAACGAACATATCAAAGCTCGGATCATCCAGCCGCTCCAGAGCAACCTCCGCGATAGCCTCCGCCGAGCCACCTTCCCCTTTCGATGGGGTGCCGTCGAACGTGGCTCGGTACGCCATACGCATCGCCCGCGCGGGAAGGACGCGAACCTCCGCGACAGCGTCCCACGTCGGCCACGCACTCAAACGCATCGCCGTGTCCACGCGCCGCTCGAAGCCGCGCTCACGAAGCTGCGCCGACAGCACGTCAGACGCACGGCCCATCGCCGGTGCCCAGCGGCAGCACGTCAAACGGTACTGAGAGAACCACGCGTCAGCCTCGATCATCGCGGTACGCACGTCGTCTGCGCTCTCGGCGATTACCTCACGAAACTGATTCAACTCAGCGACGTTGGGAAACCGCTCGCTGAAATAGACGATGCCGAAATCGAGCGTATGCTTCTCGCAAAGCTGATTGCAGTAGGCCTGTGTACACCGGAGCAACGAATTGACCGTAGCGTGCTCTATCATATCCCGCCTATGCCGCCTCAATACTTGGCGGCATCTGATTGTGACACTCAGTAGCCAACTGAAACCCGTGCGCCGCGTCGAGCAAGGTTTGCTCCTGAAACGGGGCCGCCTGTAACTGAAGCCCAACCGGTAGACCCGCATCGTCAAACCGGCCGGGATACTGATGGCACACAGCCCGGCAAGGTTCGCGGCCACCGTGTAGACATCGCCCAGGTACATACTAAGAGGATCCTCAGATTTCTCGCCAAAGGCGAAGGCCGTCGTCGGTGCTGCGGGCGAAGCGATCACGTCCACATCGGCGAACGCCGCCTCAAAGTCCCGCGCCACAAGCGTACGCACCTTAAGCGCTTTCGCGTAGTAGGCATCGTAGTAACCGCTTGACAGCGCGTAGGTGCCCAACATGAGCCGGCGCTGCACCTCTGCTCCGAGAAACGCCCCGCGCGACGCGCTGTACAGTTCATCCACATCGTTTACGTCGGCTGCCCGACGACCATAACGCACGCCATCAAACCGCGCCAAATTACCCGACGCCTCGGCCGTCGCGATCAGATAGTAGCACGCCGTCGCGTACTTCATGTGCGGTAGTTCGATCGGAACCATAACAGCCCCGCGCGCAGCCATCGTATCAAGTGCTTCCCTCACCATTCGCGCCACGCTGGCATCGAGCCCATCCGCAAAGTGTGCCTCGCAAACGCCAACGCGTACACCAGTCAGATCACCGGCCAGCCCATCCGCGTAATCCGGAACGGCACCGACCGCACAGGTGGCGTCTTGCGCATCGTGACCGGCGATCACACTCAGCAGCAGCGCCGCGTCGGTCACCGTGGTCGCCATCGGACCGATCTGGTCCAAACTGCTTCCGTACGCCACAAGCCCGGAGCGTGAGACGCGACCGTAGCTCGGCTTGAGCCCGACAACCCCGCAGAATGACGCTGGCTGCCTGACCGAGCCACCCGTGTCGCTGCCCAACGCCCCCGGCACAACCCGTGCCGCGACGGCGGCAGCAGACCCACCGGAGGAGCCGCCCGGAACACGCCTCGCATCCCAAGGGTTGCGCGTCGGACCGTGTACGCTGTGTTCGCAACTGCTACCCATGCCAAACTCATCGAGGTTGGTCTTCCCGATGATGATCGCGCCCTCGACCCGCAGTCTCGTCACGGCAAAGGCGTCGTACAGGCTCTCGAAAGAACTCAGCATCCGTGACCCACACGTCGTCAAGCCGGCGTTCGTGCAGATGTTATCTTTCACCGCGATCGGCACACCACAGAGACGACCCAACGGTTCACCCTTCTCACGGGCACTATCAATTCGACGCGCATCCGCGACCGCTTCTTCATCAAACACCGAGATAAACGCGTTCAAAGTAGGCTCTGACCGATGAATCCTATCGAGCGCATCCCGAACGAACTGCTCTGCACTACACGCGCCAGTCCGCACGAAATCGGCTGTTTCTGAAATGGTTGCCGGAGCGGTCATCTCGTCACGCGTCCCCTTGATCCAGCACGCGCGGCACGCGAAAACAGCCTGCGGCTTGATCGGGCGCGTTCTTGATCGCCGCCTCGCGATCTACCGAAGACCGGGCGACATCGTCGCGCATCACACCGTCCGCTTCGAACGGATGCGCCGTCTCTGCAACACCCTCCGTATCAACCTCGTTGAGCAGGTTCACATAATCGACGACCCGCGACAGGTGGGATGCGGCGACCGCAATCGCGTCGTCACTCAACTTGAGCCTCGCCAAGTGAGCCACATGCCGTACGAGTTGTTCATCGAATTCAGCGGACAAACGACACACCGTCCTAGCTCTGAGTCTTAATACCCGTACGAGCATCTTCGCTCGCTCTAAACGGTAACCGCAGCGCAGCCACCGCCAGCAACAACCATCCGGTCATCAGCAACACCCCGCCAAGCGGCGTCACCGGTCCAAGCCATGTCCACCCGAGAAGCGTGAGCCCATACAGACTCCCCGAAAAGAGCACAATCCCAGCCAACATGCAATACCCCGCAGCCGCCGTCAGTCGCCCGGGGCGTTCGGTCACCATCCAAGCCACACCCAACAGCGCAATGGCGTGGTACATCTGATACTGAGCGCCGGTCTCAAACGCCCCTAACAACTTCGCATCAAGCCGAGACGCCAGGATGTGCGCACCAAATGCCCCGGCGATCACGGCCATCAGACCGTTCACCGCAGCCACGCACACCCACCTCATGCTTCTACCCTGGGTTTCCATGATTAGTCACCGAGCGATCGCGGATTGCCATCCGGCGGCGCGGCATCTCGCCCTTCGGCCGGGACGTCAATAAACGGCTCACCGCTGGCGGTCGGTTGACCAGCCGAACCGGGTTGAAAGCCGCCAGCCTGAAAACCACCCGGGTGCATCACGACAACGCGGCGGCTGATAGCGCTGACCACGCGGCTTGCGATCCGGCGGCGCAGCGCAGGAATCAGCAGCACAAACCCGGCGAGATCAGTCAAAATGCCCGGCGTCACGAGCACGACGCCCGCTAGCAGAATCATCAAACCCTCGACCAACGCCAGCGTTGGAACCCGCCCCGCATTGAGATCTTCTTGAATCCGCGACAGCGTCCGAACGCCCTCGCGACGCGCCAATGCCGCGCCGAGCACACCGGTGATAACCACCAGGGCGATCGTCGGCCCCCAGGAGACCGCTGCCGCCAGGCGGAGAAGAATCAGCAGTTCCACCAGTGGGATGACCGTTAGGACTAGAATCAACCGAGGCAGCATTGGACAAACCACTCCATCGTTCCGGATTGCCGCACGCATCAACACTGATCGCGACCCCAGAGAGCGTATCACATCCAGGGTATCGCGCCCGATAACCAACGTCCAACAGGTGCGGGCTCGTGCCCCACCGCGGCTTGCTGCATGTCGGCCAGCCATTGACCGATAACCCCAACGTACGATCGGATTTCGGCAAGGCGGGGAGCCAGTCCCCCCGGTATGCGCGCCGCGAAGCGACAACCAACCATGAACCAAACCACCAGCACGGTGACAAAGCCAAAAGCCGAGACGCGTGCTGCGCTGGCGACCGCACGATTTGATCGGCGGGACGCGCTCTGGCTCATGCTGCTCGCGGCGCTGGCGGTTGGCGTCCTCGGCAAGGACATCAGCAAGGGTGGGCTCCGGTCGATCGACTCACCGGTTCACGCGATGGACGGTGTCCTGATCCACGATTGGGTCGCGGCCGGCCCTTCCGCTTGGACTGACCCGATGGGCTTTGCCGTGGAGCAATACGCCCACTACCCGTCGTTGTCCATTGGTTCTCATTACCCTCCGGGCTTCGCCATTGTCGAGGCGGCGTTCTTCGGGGTGTTCGGCATCTCGGCCGTCTCCGCGAGAATGTCCGTCGTGTTCATGGGCGTGCTCGGCGTGGTCGGTGCGTACCTCTTCATGCGTTCGCTATCCGGGCGTGCCGTGAGCGCGCTCGCCGGGATCGCGCTGCTGGTGATGCCGGGTATCACGCAGTGGGGGCAGCAGACGATGCTCGAAGTCCCCACGCTTACGATCATGATCTGGGCAGCGGTGGCACTGACGCACTACGTCAAAAAACCATCCGCCGCGCGGCTCACGTTGGTTCTAGCCATGACGCTACTCGGCCTATGTTTTAAGCAAAACGCGGTGTTTCTGATCGGAGCCGTCACCGCCACGATCGGCGTTTGCGCCTGGCGTGGTGACGCGCGCTGGCGGCATGTGATCGTACCGGCCGCGCTTTGTATTGCCGTACCTCTGGGTATCTGGCTCTCCTTGAGCGACGCACTGACCAAGCTGGTCGATGGGAACGACGGTGCGGGCGCGGAATGGAGCCTCCGGGCGTTCACGCAGTGTGCGCGGTATATCCCAGGTGAGGTGAGCCTCTGGCTGCTCGCGGCCGCAGTGGTCGGGTTTGCCATATCTTGGCGACGCTCGGTGGTGTTTGCCACGTTCCTGGCAGTGTGGCTTTTCGGCTGCTACGCGATGGTCTCTGTGGCCGAGTTCAAGTTTGCTCGTTTCTTCTGTCTCGGGTTGTTTCCGTTTGCGATCTGGGCGGCGCTGGGTTGCGGGTTGGTCTTGGACCGGCTCCCTTCACGGTGGCGAACCGTCGTCGTAGCCTTGGGTGTGGTGGTCATGTCCAAGGTCGCGTTTGATCGCCCGATCCCCTACTTTCCGGACCATGGCCCCACCGTCATCACCCACCGTGACAAGATCGAAGGCCACGCTGTTTTGTTCAGCGGACTGCGCGATGGCGACTTCGTGTTTGCGGTTCGACAGCATATTCCCTGGCGCAAGGCGGTCGTGATTCGCGCGAGCAAGCTCTTGTACACCTGCCTGGCACACCCCATGTTCGACTTGAAGGCGAACGTGTCAGACTACGCAGAAATTGACGCCGCCATCTTGCCGCTGGGCCTGACGCACCTTTTCATCGAACGTGAGAATCGCGTCGCGGTCTCCACGGACACCCTACTCCGCGACTACCTCGCCCAGAGCCAGTCCTACAGTCGCGTCGATAGCATGCGTCTCGCCGAGGAGCCGGAGCCGAACTACCGCAACGTGACGATGGATGTGTACGAATCGACATCGCCGCCCGTGCGTACGGTCGAGTATCTCGACGTCCCCGTGCCGCGAGCCAACCGCACGGTTCGGGTTAACCTTGGCGGCTGGTCCGGCTAGGCACACCCCTGAGATCAATCAATAGGAAAGCAAGAAATTCAGCCCCCGACAATCGCCTATGGCGAACCCGAGCCTATAGCGAAAAACGGCGTGGCGAGCGGTAGCTTGTCCCGCGACCTTGCGCGGAAAAAGGCTTGCCTCTTGCCCTAATCCCTGGACAACACGACGCGGCCGCCTCTCGGTTCACGATACACGCGCACTAATGCCGACGGCTTTCGGACTGCCCAGGGGTGCTCCAGTAGCGGACGAAAGAGTATGGCAACGGCTCGGTATTTCGGTGGCGTCCGGAACGTCACCTCACCGCCGCTTCGATCGAGGAATGAAGCAAACTCCGGAGACTTTTTCGTGTTCAGCTTATTTACGAGGATGGCATCCACCTGATCACCAACGGCGGCCAAGTCGATCGGCACCAGAGACCGATCAAGCAGTCGCGACCGGTGCCCATCGTCGAGGACCACCACGTTCTCCACCAGCTGCACACCGTTGAGAATGTAGAGCTCATTGGCCGTCCGGTAGTCGGCAAGAAAACGCGTCTGCCGATGAGCGCGAACGTACTCCAGAAGCTCCGCAGAAATACGTGCGTTCTGCCCCCAAGACCCGCTCCCCATCAAGTTGGCGACGCAGATCGTCACCACGACCGACGCGGCCGTCGTAGACACCCACCAATGACGCCGCGAAGCGACAAGCACACCGAACAGGATGGCCACCGCAAGCGTGAGCGGCTGAAGAAACCGGCTGACGCGATCGAACGACACATAGCGCCAGGGGAGTACCGAGCCAAAGCTCACCCAAAGCCAAAACAGCACGATCGTCAGAACCAAGATTCGATCGGTCGCATCGAGTCCTTGAATGCGGAGCAGCCCGAAAAACATCACAACGGCCAG
>JAJRSR010000201.1 GCA_024278695.1 Planctomycetota bacterium
AAAACACGTCGCAAAATTCAGCGAGACCCTCGTCACGAACTCTCGCGAGCACATCGTCGGCGAGAACCGTATCCAGATAAGTGTCTGGGTTGTCCGCGAACTCGCGCGGCGTCGTATGGGCGGCAAGGTAGGTGCCGACGAGCGCCATCGGCTGCCGATCTCGCAAGCCGGCGACGGCCTGTAGCATTTTAATTTCATCACCAACGGTGAGTCCGTACCCGCTTTTAATCTCGGCGGTGGTGACGCCGGCGGCGAGCATGCGTTTCAGTCGCGGCAGGGCGGTTTCGATCAGTTCATCGAGCGTGGCTTGGCGTATGGCATCGACGCTGGTGCGAATCCCACCGCCCGATTCGGCGATCTCGGCGTAGGATTTCCCTTCGATCCGTTGTACGAACTCACCCTCACGCGTGCCCGCAAAGACAGTGTGCGTGTGGCAGTCGATCAGTCCGGGGATGACACATCCGCCGGCCGCGTCGATCGTGTCGCCGTTGGCCTGTCCCTCGCAATCGGCATCGGACCCAAACCAGGCGATGCGGCCGTCCTTAATCACAAGGGCCGCGTTGGCAATACGATCGACAGCCCCCATTGACCGACCGCCGATCGGTCCGCGCGGGACGAGTACCAGTTCACCAATGTGCCGAATAACCAACATATCCTGCTCGCACTACGAAAACGCCGAATAGTTTCTCACATGCGGACAATACACCAAGACGGCGTGGTTTGCACGCTGGTGGGAGTCGAACGTCGGTGTGCGATGATATTGTGAGAAGGATGGAACGAGCCGAAACCAGTTCATTGATTACGTATGGTGGAAACGGTGAAGCGGAGGCAGGCTGCCCCAAGCCGATGTCGCCCCTGCTCGCGGTGCTGTTGGCCGTGGTGCGACCGGCGCAAACCGCGCGTCGGACGGCTGGTGCGGCGCTGTGGCGGGTTTGGCTTGCGTTTCTAATGTCGCTTTGCCTCGGTACGTTTGTGATCGTTTACCTCAACGCTGCGCTTGATGCGCCTGAGCTGACCGTTTCGACCGTGTTGACGGGGATACAGGAAATCACGTCTGACATGGCACGGGCGCTGAGATCCGATCCGGGCCAGTTTGTATTGGCGGTCTTGGCCGGGCTTGTGGGGTTGCATGTCGCTTCCGCACTGATTGCGTTCGTGTTCATGCCGGTCGGCGCACGAGACGAGCCGCTACGCAAGAGTTTCGTGCATTCTCTTCGACAAGTCTGGTTGAGTGTGGCTCGCATAGCGTTCATCGTCTTTGCTATCGGGACCGTAGGGGCTTACTTCGATCATGTAGACAGAAACTGGCTGCAATGGCACCCCAGTCCCACATGGCCGTTGAACCCAGTGCCGCCGAACATCGCCGATTTTCCCGGTGACGATGATGGTTACGCAAAGGCTACCGTTGTGTTTGGCGTGGCGATGGCACAGCACGAAGTGGACATAGAGCGGTATGAGGAAGAGTACCGGGTATGGATGCGGGGAAAACCGTGGTACCTCGTGGACTGGGAGGTTCTGATCGTTCTGGCGTCGTTCACCCTGGGGCTGACGCACCTGTGCATGCTGATGTGCAGTATGACCGTGCGGCGGCTCGTCCCGCCGATCGAGCGACCACCGACATGCGAGTTCTGCGGCTATAACCTGACGATGACGCCGTTCGATAGCCGCTGTCCGGAATGCGGCACGGCCGTGGCGGAGTCGCTCGATGAAGCGGTCAGGCCTGGGCCTGCTTGGGAACGCCGTAGTGAGATCGGGTTCACCTCGGCGCTATGGCAGAGCGCTCGACAGGTGTTTCTCACGCCAACATCGTTCGGGCGTAGTCTCCGTGTCAGTTCCGAGGCATTTTCTTGCCAACGGTTTTCGGCGGTCTGGCTGCTGGGGATCCTCTGCCTTGGCGCGGCCGCGACGCTGGTGCTTGCGTATTGGATTCTTGGTGACGATCAAGTTCGTGACGAGATTCATATTCCGATCGCGATTAGCCTGATCACCGGTACCGCCTGTGCCATTGGTGCGCTTCTTTGCAGTCGCCTTGCAGCAATAGTGGTGGGGGGCGTTTGCGCAATCCAGGAAAAGCGAAACCTACTTCCTGTTGCGAACCAAGCCGCGTGTTACCTGTTCGGCTTTCTGTTTGTCTGGGCCGCGTTAGGGGCTTTGCTCGTTCTCGGCGTTATTAAGTCTGTTGAATCCGGCGTGCTTTTGGCATTCGCGGGGCACACACCGCTTAGCGAATCGACTTGGGTAGCGCTATTGTTGATCACTCCTAACGTGGCAATGGGGCTGACCTACGTCATCATGATCGCTCGCGCCACAAAGGCGGCGCGGTACGCAAACAAGTAGCCCCCAGTCTTAATGTCTCTCGGATGACTCGCCCAGCCGGTACGGCATATCCGCTAGGATGTACGCCGTCGTCGCCAGGACGGCCACGTTTTGTGATAGCTCGGTGGGGTCTACCTTGTCGAGCGTATCGGCGGCGGTGTGGTGCAGGTCAAAGTAGGTCGAGCCCTCGACCCGATGCCCCATCAGTACAAAGCCGGCCGACTTGGTCTGGCCGACATCCGCGCCACTGCCGCCGGCGCGGGCATCCAACGACGTAAACGAGTCGGGGAACAGGGAGAGGATTTCGTTCATCTGTTGGATCGCCATCGCCTGTTTTGTCTTGTCCAGGCAATCTACGGAATAACCACGCGGTGCGAACACGCCGCTGTCAGATTCGATTCCGGCCACATGGTGCTTGAGTTCGTCTGCGTGGTCTTTGGCGTAGGCTTTTCCGCCGGCCATACCGTTTTCTTCGTTGGTCCACAGCACGACGCGGATGGTTCGCTTAGGCCGAAGGCCCAGCTTACGGAGCACGTTGATCGCCTCCATGGCGATCACGCAGCCGCCGCCGTCATCGTGCGCGCCGTGTCCCACGTCCCATGAGTCGATGTGACCGCCCATGATGACAACTTCTTCCGGGTAAGTGCTGCCGCGAAGCTCGCCGATGACGTTTGCCGATGGGGCATCCGGCAACGTCCTCGCGCTCATTTTCAGATTGACGACGACTTCAATGCCACGTCTCGTCAACCCGGCAATCGTCTCGGCGTCTTCGATGGTGATCGCTGCGGCCGGGATCTTGGGTTCGATCTCGCCGTAGCGCATGGCTCCGGTGTGCGGCGTGTACAGGCTGTTCGCGGTTACCGAACGCACCAGAGCGGCCAC
>JAJRSR010000202.1 GCA_024278695.1 Planctomycetota bacterium
GCGCTGTTCGAGGGAATCGAACTTGCCCCGCAGCCAGTCCCCGCAGAAGATCATTAGCACGAAAGCCGCTGCACTGCATACGCACGTGCCCCATGCTTCGTATCACCGCAGAACGTGCCGCAGAAAACACAGACGCCCGGTGACACGAATGGTGAACGGTGTCTTGCACGAGCAATCCGTGCCCCACCCTTTGAAAGTACCCGAAGAATGGGGCACCCGCCGCTTCACAAATCACGCGTTGTCGCGCACAATCCCGACCATGCCCGATGCCCATGACCTCCCGCAGACGTTTCCCGCAAGTCCCGACCACGTAGAGCGCGGCATGATCGCAACCATGAGCGGCTGTATGTTTTCCGGGAAAACCACGCACCTGTTTCGCCGCCTCGAAGAATACGGGGATCAATCCGCCGTCATCTTCAAACACGCAGTGGATACGCGCTACTGCAATGACGCCGTGGTCTCCCACGCCGGAAAATCGATGCCGGCCGTTGTTGTGCGATCGTCGGTCGAACTGTGCGAACGGCTCCCCAAAGGCATCCGCACGGTGGGAATCGACGAAGGACACTTCTTCGACGACGAACTCGTTCAAACCGTACACGCGCTGGCCCAGCGCGGCGTGAACGTCCTCATCACCATGCTCGACCGAGACAGTTGGGGGCGTGTGTTCCCCATAGCCAAGAAGCTAAACGCGATCGCCGATGACATGGTGATGCTGCACGCTACATGCGCCCGGTGCCAAAGACCCGCTAGCCGCACGCAACGGCTCACACCGATCGTCAATGGGCAGATGGTGGGCGGAACGGAGAGTTACGAGCCGCGGTGTTTGGAATGCTGGCGTCCCCCGGCCGAACCACCGCCGATCACTTAGCCATCGCGGGGGATTCCCACAGCACATCTTCCGCGCTAAACACCGGCCCCTCCCTACAGCAGAGTCGGTACCGCCATGCGCCGTCGGTATCATCATCACGAACGGGCACCACGCACGATTGGCACATCCCCGTGCCGCAGGCCATCGAACGCTCCATGCAGACGTGACATTCGATGCCGCGATCGAAGCAAAACCGCGCGACGAAAGCCATCATGCGTTCCGGACCGCAGGTGTACACGACGAGATCATCTGCATCGCAGGATTGGGCCTTGTGGTACGCCGTCAGCGCCGCGCCAATGTGACCGGAGAACCCGAGCGATCCGTCGTCCGTGCTAATGACAACGGGCGTGCCGCTCGCCGCAAACTCCTTAGCTGAAAGTGTCGCGTTCGCGGCGTCCGCGCGCGGCGAACGCTCACCGCTCATGGTCACCGCAAGCAAGTCGGCCGTCTGCGCGCCGCAGAACGCGATGGCCTTCTTGCCGACCTTTGCCAGCGCCTCCGACAGCCAAAGCATCGGCGGAAGCCCCACGCCGCCGGACACCATCCACGCGTGGGGCTTTGTTGAATGAATCGGAAAAGGCAGCCCCAGCGGACCAAGCACGCTGAGGGATGACCCCGAAACCAACCTCGACAACCAGGAAGTCCCCTTGCCCACAACACGGTAGATCACATCGAGTTCAACGTCATCGCCGACCGCTCGCATTCCTGCAATGCTAAAAGCGCGACGCAACATCGGGTTGGCAACCGTACGCAGCCAGCCCGCACCATCCCACGACCCGCTGGTCGAAAACTCACGGTACTCGGTCAGCATGTCCGCAGTCGGACTCAGATGCACAAACTGCCCCGCCTCGGCCTGCGCAAAACCCGCCAAGCGCACCGTCAAACGATAATGCTCCCGACACAACTGCGGGTTCGCAACGACACGCCCGACGTTGATCTTGTTGCTGCTCATGTCACTTTGACCCGCACTACAAACCCGCGTCGCGCATAAAAAAACTTCCGGAATCGGCAGCGTAAGCTAACACGATTCCGGAAGCTCGCCACGGCTAACTGAAGCCGCACAATCCGTTAAGGCCACCAAAGACCCAATAGTCACTCGCGGGCATCGCGCGGCACCCAAAAATGCCACCACGAAACCACCCCTACATTATAACGATCGACCAGCTCAATCAACAGCCAAGACTCGTTTTTCACAACAAACGCAAAAACTTTAACTCAATATACAACAATAACTTACACTAGAACAACGCTTTTCGCTAATAAACCATCGTAGCGGATCATTGGCGTGAGAACGATCATTATGATATAATATAGATATATCTCATTGAAAGGGAGGTTTTCATGGAAACTCACGAAGTCAAAACACGCGTACACAATGGTTGGATGATGCTGGTGGTCCTGTTGTTGGTATTCATCTCACTCTGCTACGGGGGGTTCTTATCGATCTCTCACGTGGCCGCGGTGAGCGACGCGAACGGATCGCCCGGAGTGCTGGGGGTTGTTTGCGTCTTGGCCGCGGCCTTGGGTCTGATCTTCTGGTTCGTGCTGATGTTCGGCTTCTTCACGCTTCAGCCAAACATGGCAGCCGTGATGATCCTGTTCGGCAAGTACGTCGGCACGGTGGATCAAAGCGGTTTTCACTGGGCCAACCCGCTTCTTAGCAAGAAAAAAGTTTCGCTACGCGCGCACAACCTGGCCGGTGACACCCTCAAGGTAAACGATTCGCGTGGTAATCCGATCGAGATATCCTTGGTCGTCGTCTGGCGTGTGACCAACACGGCCAAGGCCGCCTTCGATGTCGAAGATTACGAGGATTACATTCGCGTGCAGAGCGAGGCCGCATTGCGTCATCTCGCAATGGCCTACCCCTATGATACCTTTGAAGATGAAACCCTCTCGCTACGCGGCAGTGTGGATGAAATCTCGGTGGCGTTGGAGAAAGAAGTGCAGGAACGAGCCACGAACGCCGGCATCGAAGTGCAAGAAGCCCGTATCTCCCACTTGGCCTACGCCCCGGAAATCGCCGGGGCCATGTTGCAACGGCAACAGGCCGACGCGATTGTCGCGGCCCGGCAGCGCATCGTCGAAGGTGCCGTCGGCATGTCGAAATGGCATTGGAAAAACTGGAGGCGCACCAGACCGTCACCCTCGACGAGGAGCGAAAGGCCTCGATGGTCAGCAACCTACTCGTCGTGTTGTGCGGCGAAAAGGCAGCACAACCCATCGTGAATACGGGCGCGCTCTACAACTAACACGGGGCACACACGCTCATGGCCGAGCGAAAGTCATACCTGCTCCGCCTACCACCGGAGCTGATGGACACGTTGCACCGGTGGTCGAAGGATGAATTGCGCAGTCTGAACGCTCAGATCGAGTACCTGCTGCGTGACGCCGTCCGGCAACGAAAAAAGGGGCTCGTCGAGCCAACCGACCCCCCGCAAGAAGATGGACCCGGATAATCGCCCATCCGGTACGCCCCACGAAACATGTTCACGCCAACACCCTCCCCGCGCAGGGCGGACCGATCGCGGCTACAATCAGCCGGTGGTTAGAATAAAGGTTCGTCTCTCATGGCTCAGGAAAACCCAAACAGGCTTGTCGAGTGGCTACACGCGATCCGCGCGCACGCGCCCACCGTACGACAAGGGTTCGCCAACTGGTGGGAGGCCGTCCGCGAAGAGCCCGTGCTCATTTGGGAAACGCCGGCGGTTCGGTATGGGGCGTACGGTCTCGGCGGTGTGATAACCATCTGGTTGGCGAGCGCGGGTATCACGATGTTCACGCCACCAGCACCCGAGGGTGCCAAGTCGGAGGCGACATCGGCCGACTTCCATGTGATCTGCTCGAATTCAACGTGCCAGACGCATTTCGTCGTCCACCGGGAGTTCGGGTTTCGCGGATTCCCGGTGGCATGTCCGAAGTGTAAAGAGCAAAAAGGGCTTCAAGCCGTCCCCTGCACCGGCGATCATTGCACACAGCGATGGATTCTGCCCGATCCCGCGCCGTAGGCGCTTGGACTTTTTGCGGCGGCGCGTCATCATGCAGGACATACGATCGCACCGAAACGCCAAACTGGCCGTAACCGCTATGCGAATCAACCTGCGAAAAACTGTCGCGAAACGAGGTACCCACACGTGAGCGGAGACCTCTCGCTACTTCTGATCACGGCCGCTTCGGTCGGCTTCGTCCACACGATCCTTGGTCCGGACCACTACGTGCCATTCGTCGTCCTGGCTAGAGCGCGAGGATGGTCTACCTTGAAGACCGTAACCATCACGGTGGTCTGCGGTGTCGGCCATGTCCTCGGTTCGATCGCGCTGGGTGCCCTCGGCATCGCACTCGGCGTTGGCATTTTCAAATTGGAAACAATCGAGGCGGCACGCGGTACGCTCGCCGGCTGGCTGCTTCTGGCCTTTGGACTGGTCTATCTGGCCTGGGGCGTGAAACTCGCGATCCGCAAAAAACCGCACACCCACTGGCACGCCCACGCCGACGGCGTCGTCCACACGCACGAACACCAACACACCGGCGACCACGTTCACGTTCACGAACACGCGACAGCGAAGCCGTCACTCACACCGTGGATACTTTTTACGATCTTCCTGTTCGGCCCGTGCGAGCCGCTGATCCCGGTGCTGATGTATCCGGCCGCCGCTGGTAACCTTTGGAGTATCATCATCGTGACCCTGGTTTTCGGCATCACCACGATCGCAACCATGACCACGGTTGTACTCCTGGCGTTGCTCAGCGCCGATCGAATCCCCAAAGCATTTAGGCGTTTCGAGCGTTTTGGGCATGCTGCGGCCGGGCTTGCCCTGGTCCTCTGCGGGGCGGCCATCCAACTCGGGTTCTAACACCAACGCCCGCCGCGCGATGACACAATCCTACAACTCGACGCGCCAACGACCTGAGACGACTGGGCAAGAACCGCCAAACCGGCTACGGTAACCGCGGGTTATGTGCCGGCGACGCAACCCTCTACGAACGACGGGAGACACACATGCAACGATCACCGCTGCGACTATTGGGTTCTTTCATTTTCGTGTCGAGCCTTCTCATGGGCTGTAAGACCGCGAACTCGCTCACCAGCCAACTGGCCAGCGCGTTCTCGAACGAACCCGAACCGGCTCGACAACAGACGAGCCAAACCTCGGAACGCGGAAAGCCGACGCCAAAAGACACCGGCACGCGCACGCTTCGAGAGAGCGATCTGAAAGGGTTATCCTGGCGCAGCATCGGGCCGGCCAACATGGGCGGGCGTGTGGCTGACATCGCCGTGGCACCCGGCAACGCCAAGACCTACTTCATCGCGTACGGCACGGGCGGTCTCTGGAAAACCATCAACGCGGGGACCACGTTCTCACCGGTGTTCGACGACAAGGAAACCGCTTCGATCGGCGCGGTCGCCGTCGTAGACGCACCGCCCAACTGGAGCGGATGGGCCGACGAAGAGACCGAAGATGACGACACTTCCGACAACGACAAGAAAGGCAAGGCGAAGATCGTCTGGGTGGGCACGGGCGAGGGCAACGGGCGCAACAGCTCCTCTTGGGGCCACGGCGTCTATGTCTCCACGGATGGCGGCGGCGCGTTCACGCACGTCGGGCTGGAAGCTACACACGACATTCCGCAGTTAGAAGTCGATCCGCGCAACCCGGATGTCTGCTATGTCGCCGCGATGGGCCACCTGTGGGGTACCAACGAAGAGCGCGGACTCTACAAAACCACCGATCGCGGCCAGACCTGGGAAAAAATCCTGTACGTCGATGACACCACCGGCTGCTGCGACGTGCGTATCGACCCCAACAACCCGGACACCATCTACGCGGCCATGTACACCCGGCAGCGACGCGCGTACAGCTTTCTCGGCGGCGGACCCCACGGCGGCATTTTTCGCTCTGATGACGCCGGCAAGAGCTGGACCAAGCTGACCGAAGGTTTGCCCGCCGAGACCGGCCGCATCGGACTGGACCTGTACCTCAAAGACCCGAGCATCATCTACGCGATGGTCGAATCAGACGTCGGCGGCAGAAGTGTCAGCGCGTGGCACAATAACAGCAAGGCCGGCGGCGTCTTTCGCTCTGACGATCGTGGTGACAGTTGGACGCGCATGAATGATTTTTCCCCGCGCCAGTTTTATTTTTCCCGTATCCGCGTAGACCCGACAGATGACCAGCGCGTCTATGTGCCGGGTTGGGGGCTCAGCGTCTCAGACGATGGTGGCAAGCACTTCCGCCACGGGCTGGCGTCCATTGTCCACGTAGACTTTCACGCGATGTGGATCGACCCTGCCGACGCGGATCATATTCTGGTCGGCACCGACGGCGGGCTCTACGCGTCGTGGGACAAGGGCGAGACGTGGGACTTCCACAACCACATGGCCGTCGGACAGTTTTACAACATCACCGTGGACCTGTCAGACCCATACCGCGTCGGCGGCGGCATGCAGGATAACGGCTCATGGATCGGCCCGAGTGAATCGCTGCGGCAAACCGGACCCAACACGCTCGGTGAGCCGGGGAAGGCGATCACCAACGCCGACTGGGATTTCATCAGCGGCGGCGACGGATTCCACGTGGCGTTCGACCCGCAAGACCCGAACATCATCTACGCAGAAAGCCAAGGCGGCGAAATCGTACGCATCCACCGGGACACCGGAAAACGCAAACGCCTCATCCCCACCGCGAAAGAAGGCGAGCCGCGTTACCGCTTCAACTGGAACGCGCCGTTTTTCATCTCGCCGCATGACCATACGACGCTCTACCACGCGGGCAACCACGTCTTCAAGTTTACCGAACGTGGCGAGAATTGGACGCGCATCAGCGATGACCTTTCCGCACGCGAGCTGGACAAAATCATCACCGTCGGTTCCGACGCGGAAACCTTCGGCACGGTCGTATCGTTGGCCGAAAGCCCGCGCGCCAAGGGGATGATCTGGGCCGGGACCGACGACGGGTTGATTCACGTCACGACCAACGACGGTGCCCAGTGGAACAACGTCACGCCGCCAGCCGTGGCTGGTCACTACATCTCGAAGATCGAACCCTCACGCCACGCGACAAACACGGCCTACGTCGCCGTCGATGGCCACCGCAGCGACGACATGAACCCGCACATCCTGATGACAACGGACGCCGGCGCAAGCTGGACCGACATCACGGGTGATCTGCCCGAAGGCGGTTCGGTCAAAGTGGTTCGAGAGGACGTGCGTAGCGACAACGTATTGTACTGCGGTACGGAACGGGCCGCGTATGTGAGCATCAATCGTGGCAAGTCGTGGGTAAAGCTCAACGGAAAATCACTCCCGACCGTAAGCGTGGATGACCTGGCCGTCCACCCACGCGAGATAGACCTCGTGGCCGGTACGCACGGTCGGTCGGCCTACATCCTCGACGACGCTTCGCCGCTCTCGCAACTCACCCCCGCCGTGATGAACAGTGAGTTACACCTGTTCGACATTCCCGACGGCAAGCCGCGCATCTACCAACCCTACGGCGGGCTCTGGTCGCACCGCATGTTTCGCGCCACGAACAAGAAGATGGGTGCGAGGATCAGCTATTGGATCCGTGACTACACAGGCGACGAGGTCAAGGTGACCATCACCAACGAGCAAGGCAAGAAGCTACGCACGCTCACCGGTACAAACCGCCCGGGGATCAACCGCGTCGTCTGGGATCTTCAAGATGATCCGAAGCAACGGCTACAAAGCTTTGGCGGCGGCGGACAAACACAGTTCGTACCGCCGGGGCAGTACAAAGTGAGCTTGTCGATGGGCGAGGTGAAAGCCAAGGGCACCGTGACGGTGCTACCAAGCCCAATCGAAGATCAGGACTGACGCATTCCCAAACCAAACGGTCTGCATGGTTCGACGGATAGGCAAGTGGCGCTGAGCCGTAGGCTTCAGCCCGCGCGGCGCACCAAACACCAA
>JAJRSR010000203.1 GCA_024278695.1 Planctomycetota bacterium
GTGCCTAGTGCGGCGATGTTGGTTACGGTCGTCGGTTCTGACGTGCCAATTGTTATTGCGGGTGCGGTGTCGAAGATCGATTCCGGTGCGAGCGATGTACCCGGGCAGCCAGTGAGCGTCAACAGGCCAGTCGCCGACAAGGCGACGCACGCATGCAGCGCGAAACATGCCGCGCGATGACGTTGTGGATGTTGTCGAGGGTGCATCATGGTGCAATTGGCTCCGCCACAAACCATAATGTATCCACCGGGCTCTCGACATCCGTGCTGGCCGGTCGAAAAGCGAAGTCATCGGAGAACGCCTCGATGCGGTACGCACCAGGCGGTCGATCAAACTGAAACGTGCCGTCGGTATCCGTGACGACAAAGTCAATCGGGTCGCCGAACCCGGCGTCGGGATCATTCGTTGCATCATCATCCGTAAGACGCACGCGAAACCTCGAACGCAATAAGACGCCGATATTTCCCACACCCGTGCCGTCGGCCGTAATGACTCGACCCTCGATCGGGTCTACTTCCGCGAGCGTCTGGGGGGGGACGTTTTCCATGCCGGACGCAACGCCCTCAATCTCCCATGCCGCATCGAGATTCGGAAAGAGATCGAGCGAGCGAATCAGTTCCTCCACAGGCGTTGCCTGTGCGAGCTTCACCATTGCCGTGCCCGACGGCGCATCCCAGTTGACGATGGTGTACGTTTCCACTACCGGTCCGTCACACGCCGGTACATCGGCGACCGCCCCTGCGACCACCGGCACCTCCTGCACCGCCTCACCAACATCCAATCCAATCGGTACGTCCTCGTTGACTCGCGAAAACAGCAGCACGCGAAGGTCGAGACGTTCCGGGCACGCCTCGTCCAGCGTTTCAAGAAACCGCCTTCGGTACGTCACGCCGGGTGCCAGCAGCGGGGTCGTAAAATAATCAGCGGCGTCGCCGTCACTGGACGGCCTCAAGGCCAACTGCGCGTACATGGTGAGCGAAAGGTTGGTGAACGAGAAACTCGTCTCGATCGGCAACTCAGGCGCGGATGAACCAACAACCCCGCAGCCTGCCAGCAGCAGCGCGAAGATGCCGGTTAACGCTTTCTTGCCGAATCGTTTGGTCATGGTGTCGCGATCTCCATGATGAGTCGAATGCCCGTGTAGTCGTAGGCCGCGTCAGCGACGCCGAAGTTTCTTTGTGCCGAGCGGCAACGCACGCTCGGAGAATAATAGGCACCGCCGCGATAAACGTACAGGTCTTGACCCTGTAAACCCTGAGCCGCAGCCAACTCGGGTGGGTATGTTGACCCCGTCCACTCCCAGAGCCCGCCGTGCATGTCGAACAGGCCATACCAGTTGGGCATGCGCTGTGCCGCGGTGTGTCCGGAGGGGGGGCCGTCACAGTTCGCAAAGTAGGCGGCGTATTTCGGATCGTCGCCGAAGCAGAAACGCTTGGTCGAGCCCGCACGGGCGGCATACTCCCATTCATCCTCCGTGGGCAGACGATACGATCGCGGGGGATCGACCGAGTTGCCGCGTTCACTCAGCCATTCGCAGAAACGCTGCGCGTGGTCGAGCGATACCATTCCGGCCGGAAGACCGAGCCGCTGCTCATCATCGAACGCGCGACCGGATGCCGCAGCTTGCTCGCGCCACTTCTGTCGGTAGGCCGTTTCCAGGACGTTTGCATCGAGAAACCGATCGTAGAGCGTACCGAAAACCTCCGTGGTGGCGACATGGATCGAGCCGATTGATGCCGCCTTTGAAGATCGATCTTCGTCGTCGTATCGGTATCGGTCGGTAGAGTCGGAGCCCCGGCGAAACCCATCGGATGCCGGTAGACGCACGAATGTCAGGCCGGTGAGTTCATCTTGAAACGCGGCGTTGGCGTTTTGCAGCGGTGCCTTCGATCCCAACTGACGCGCCGCCCATGCCGCCGCAGCCGCGACTCCGGCGTGGTTCGTGCTGGTTGCGGCGTTCGCGCACGCGGCACCGATTGCCGCGTCGCCGTGATCCGCAAGACAGCCGAGCAAACAGAACGCGATGTATTGCTGCTTTTGGCTTCCTTGGTTAGCGGTGGCCACAAGGTTGCCGATCAACTCCGGCGATGCCAGCTCCGGCGCATCACATAGCTCAAGCCACTCTCCATGTTCCCACAGCAAGCCGCCGTCCACAGAGCGCCAAAATGCCTCGGCGTCCAGCAGGAGCCCGCCGCGTGCACCGGTGATTCGATCGGTATAGGCCGGGGATGTGGTGAGCGTGCCTACCATACCCGCAGCGTGTTGCAAGACCGATCGGGACGCCTCGGCGACGTGTCGCTTCGCGCTGGCCGGGTCGTCCACGAGGGCGGCCATCAGCGTACCGGTCTCCGCACGAATGTTCGCAGCGCGCCCGACCAGCGTCGCTGCCAACGCAACCGAAAGCAGCACCACGATCAGCGCACCGGCGGCCACCGCAGGTCGGTGCCGCCCGATCAGCTTCTTCAGCACGTACGCGGTGCTGTCACGCTTCGCCAGGATGGGTCTACCGGTTAGGTACCGCTCGACATCCTCTGCGAGTGCGTCTGCGGATTGGTACCGGCGGTCACGATCCTTGGCCAGCGTCTTCAGGACGATCGTGTCGATCTCATCATCGAGCCCACGTCGCACGGCGGAAGGGCGCTTTGGTTCTACCTCGTTGATGTTGCGCAGCACGTCGTATACATCGCCGGTGACGCGGTAGGGGGGGTGGTCAGTCAAGAGTCGAAAGAGCACCAGCCCGAGAGAGTAGACGTCGGAACGTACGTCAAGTTCATGCTGCATGCCGGTTGTTTGCTCCGGCGACATGTAGGGAAGCGTACCGATCGGTTGTCCCGGTGTGGATAAGAGCCGGTCTGAGCGGTTGCGATCAAGCTCCGGGTCGTTGACCTTGGCCAGCCCGAAGTCCAGGACGTGCGGTTGGCCGGAGTCATCCACGAGAATGTTGGACGGTTTCAGGTCGCGGTGGAGGATGCCGCGCTGATGGGCGTAGCTGATTGCTCTGGAAATCGACGCGAAGAGTTCCAGTTTTTCGCGTACGTTAAGCCCGCGATCCGAGACGAACAGATCGAGTTCAAGGCCTTCGACGTACTTCATCGCGAAGTAATGTCGACCCCGCGACAGACCGCTTTCGAGAACGGTCACGATGTTGGGGTGGTCGAGCAGGGCGGCCAACTCCACTTCGCGCTCGAACCGCTTCTTGGCGACGTCCGACGCGAATGGTCCCTGTAGCAAGACTTTCAACGCGACCAGACGCTTCGTGGAAAGCTGCTCGGCCAGGTACACCGCACCCATGCCGCCACGCCCCAGTTCTTTTTGAATACGAAAACCATCGACCTCGCCTTCGACATCTGCGGCCGACTCTGGCTGCGGCGTCACGCCGGATGACGAGGCGCTCGATGACGCTCTCGAAGAGGCCTCATCGTCGAGCACCTGGCGAACGTCGGACACGAGTTCATCCTCGTGGTCGATGCTGATGCATCGCTCGATGCACTGCGAGCAGTCCGAAAGGTGATTCTCGATACGGCGCGCGGCATCTGCGGCGCAGTGCCCCCCCACATAACTCGAAAGTTCTTCGTTGGAAGGGCATACGGGCATGGTGATGATCGCCAGGACGCGTTACCAGACGTCCTCCATTTCCGACTGCATCTCCCGAATCCGCCGCAAGATCCGGTGCTTCGCGATGAATACGGCGTTCGGCGTCATGTCCAAGTGCTTGGCCACGTCGCTCGCGCTCCATCCCTGCCACGCGAACAACTCGAACGCCGTCACAGATTTCTCATCGACGCTACGACGAATCTCTTGCAGGCATTCACGCAACACGCCTTGCCGCCACTCTTCATCCCACGCCTTTTCCTGGTCGTTTTCGTCCGGGACGCGGTTGAAGAAGCCGGTTTCGTTGGTCTCGTCGATCACCTGGCGGCCCTTACGCACGTTCTTCCGGCCGAGGTTGCGAATCTGGTTTCGGGCGATCCCAAACAGCCACCCGCGAAGACGCCCCTGCGTTCTGTCGTATTTACCTTCTTGGTAGGCCGCGCAAAAGGCGATTAGCGTCTGTTGTGCCGCGTCTTGGGCGTCGGCCGCCACCAACCCCATGCGCATGGCATACCGTTCGACCATCGGCCGGTACCGATCGACGAACTGCTGCCACACGATGCGGTTGCCCGCGTTACGCAGTCCGTCGAGCAACTCGGTGTTCGTCACCGTGTTGAGGCGAAAGTTGGGGTCCTCGTGTTCCAAGCCGTTCTCCGTCAAAGCGTTGTCGTGAGACTTTTCTTGATACCCGGTGCGAGACCGTTTCGACTTTATCCTCACGCGTGGTCAGGTCAACACGCTCATGATATTGACTACCAAGACCATTCAAATTGCACGCCCACGACAAACTTGTCGAACGTGAACGGTGTCGCCTCATTTGCGGTTCGCACGTTCGAGTCGGCGTCCGTCCACCGCGCGTGAAAATGAACGAGAAGGTCACGATGCTGTCCCCGTGATAGCACTTGCGACAATGTTAGCCCGTAGGTCGATGTCCGGTCGCGACGCTTGCGGCTGTCCCGTTCGGTCGCGTTTGACCCGCTGTAACGGGCGTATTCCCAATCGTAGACGAACGCCAGCCACGCCGGCTTGTCGGGGATGATGAGAAACTCGTCCCACTGAGACGGGTTCAGCAGGGGCAGCTCGACGTCAAACATTGCGCGGTGGCTGCGGCGGTCATACTCGCGCCCGTCCGTATCAAACTCACTGAAGATGTAACCGAGCCTGCCCGTGCATTCCCAGGGAACCGATGGCACGGGGTGCCAGATGATCCGCTGTAACACGCCGATCGACTGTACGAGGCCGTCTTGGCGAAAATCTCGTGCGACGCGGTAGTGGAAGTCCTGATCTTCAATCCCGTAGGAAACCACCGTGTCCACCAACCGCATCGTTTGCTTGGCTCGCGGCCACTCATAACGCCACGCCAGCGTCAGGGCGTTGCGCGTGAGGTAGGGGCGGTTGTCGAGATCGATGATGTCAAACTCGTATTGCGCCGAAACCTCAGACGCGCCGTCCAAGCGAAAGGCGTACCGTGCGAAGCCGGCTGTCGCCATGATGTCGAACTCATCAATGCGGAAGTGGGCTGTATTCGTAGCCTCTGCGCCGAACGTTAGGCTGTGGTCGCGCGTCTTGATCGGTGCGAATGAAACGGTCAACCGTGACTCGAACAGCCCGTCTTCTTCTCCTGCGATGATATCTTCCCTGAGTGCGGAATCATCCAAGAATGAGACGTTCGTGTCGTACGCCATGCCCATCCGTAGCGAAACCTGCAACACGGACCGCTGCGCTTTTCGGTGGAGCCGTCCGGCACGATCAAAAAGACCGGCGCTTGACATCCCGGACTCCTGCAGCAGGTCTAGGGCGCGGGCGAGGTTCTCGATCGCTAGATAGGTGTTGCCCAATTGCAGGTGTGCTGCGCCGGTGTAGTACCAGAGCCACGGGTTGTTCGGCTCCGTCTCACTCACACATGAGAGCGCGTGTAGTGCGGCGTCCGCCCGACCGGCGCTAAGCTGCAAGGCCGCACGCTCCAACGCTTGACGCACATCGCACGCCTGGTCTGCACCGGTGGCCACATTCATCGTGCCCGTAAACAACACGAGTGGAAGCAAGCTGTTGAATCGAGTCAATTTCATACGTAACGCACGCCCGAAAGACTTCTCCGCGTATAGGATACCCGTAGTCGGTCAAGTGCGAAATCCTCGCGACTCACTTGATGGGCAATGGCTCACGGTTTGTGGTGGGTGCCCCGTTTTCGGGTATCCCGAAGAGACGGGCGGCCTGCTATTCGTGGCGCAGTGCGTCGATGGGGTGTAGGATGGCGGCTTTGAAGGCGGGGATGATGCCGAAGATGATGCCGACGGCGGCCGAGAAGCCCAGCGCGAGGGCGACCACCCAGACGGGGACTGCGACTTCGACCATCGACGGGTGTAGCGACGCCACGGCACAGATGCTGTAGCCAAGAAGTATCCCCGTGACGCCGCCGAGCATGGCCAGGACCATCGCCTCGGTGAGGAACTGCGCGAGAATGTCCCGCCGTCGCCCGCCGATACTTTTGCGCAAACCGATCTCACGAGTGCGCTCCGTCACGGAGACGAGCATGATGTTCATGATGCCGACGCCGCCCACGATGAGCGAAATCCCAACGATCCCCGCGAGCACGCTGGTGGCGACCATCTGTACTTTGGCGAAGTCGCGCAAGAGTTCGTCCTGGCGCAGGATGCGAAAGTCGTTCGGCTGCCCCGGTTGGATGTTGTGCCGCGTTCGCAAGACCTGGGTGAGCTGTAGCGATGCCTCCTCGACGTCTTCCTCCTTTGTGGCCTCCAGCACGAAGGGCAGAAACCGAGACAAGAACGGAAACATCTTGATCCCGGTGGTGTGGGGGATCAGGACGGTGCGGTCCTGGCTGCCCCCGAAGGCGGCACCTTTTTTCTCGAGAATCCCAAGAACCTTGAAGCGGTGTTCGTTAAGGTAGACGTAGTCGCCCACGATGCTGTCATCGGCCCCGAGTTCTTTCAGAACGTCGCGCCCCATGACGCAGACGTAGGCACCGTTATCAATGTCGAGTGGCCCGTAGAACCGTCCTTCATCGACGTAAAAACTTCGGATGGTCTGAAACTGTTCGGTGGCACCTTGCAGATCGACGCGATCCACTTTCTCATGACCGTACTCGACGGTGACATTGGAAAACATCAGCGGTGTGATACGGCGAACCTTGTCGCATTGCGCCCCGACCGCGCGGATGTCTTCGTTGTCCATCGTCACGCGACCCATCATGCGACCCTCCATCCCGCCGGGGAAGGATGGGATGACGAAGACCATGTTCGTGCCGAACCCGCGAAGCAAGTCGGTGACGTAAGTCCCGAAACCCTGCACAAACGACACGACGGTGATCGTGGAAGCAACCGCGACAATGATCCCGAGGGTCGTGAGCACGGATCGCGTTTTATTTGCCCATACCTGAATGACAGCGGCCGCGATGTTTTGCCAGTGGCGCTGGGCTGATCCGCCGAACCAGTTTGCCATGCGCCACGGCAACGCGGCGACGCGCAGCAGCACGCCGCGCGTACGCTTGCTGTCTGCGACGGCGGGGGCGTTGGGGATGATCGTGGCGGTTGACATCACGGTTTATTCGTGCCGGAGCGCCTCAATGGGGTGTAGGATCGAGGCTTTGAACGCCGGGATAATTCCAAACACGACGCCGGCTCCTGCAGAAGAGCCCAGTGCCAACGCGACGGCCCAGAGCGGTACCTCAATCTCGATCATCTGTGGGTGAAGCGCGGCGAGGAACGTAGCCCCGTAGCCAAATGCGACACCGATGGTGCCGCCGATGACGCACAGCACGACCGCCTCTGTCAGGAACTGGAGCATGATGTCGCGCCGCCGTGCCCCGATGCTCTTTCGCAGTCCGATCTCGCGTGTCCTTTCCGTGACGGAGACCAGCATGACGTTCATGATTCCGATGCCGCCCACGACCAACGAGATGCTGACGATCCCGGCCAAGATGCCGGAGGCGATGTTGCGAATGTTCTCAAAACTCTTGACGGCCTGATCCTGCCGGTCGATTCGAAAATCGTTGGGCTGGCCGGGCTTCAAGCCGTGCCTGCTGCGAAGGACGCGGGTGATCTCTGCGGCGGCTTGGTGGGTGGCGTCGGGTGTCGTCGCCTCGGCGAGAAACGGCATCGACTCACGCAGGTTGGGGTAGGCCTTGATCGCGGCGGTGTAGGGGATCATGATGGTCAGGTCTTGATCGTCTCCCATCATACCGCCTTTTTTTTCCAAGATGCCGATGATGAGGAAGCGGTTGTCGTCGAGGTACACGTGTTCGCCGACAATGGTTTCGTCGGCACCGAGCCGTGTCATCACCGTTCGACCCAGGACCATTACGGGGGCGGCCGTCTCGACGTCAATCGGACCGAAGAACCGTCCGACGTCGGCGTGGAAGTTGCGGATGGTTTGGTAATCTTCAGTCACGCCGCGCACAGGGACGGCATCGGCTTTTTCATTTCCGAAGGTGATCTCGCCGTTGTGCGTGAATACAAACGGTGTGATGCGTCGTATGGAGGGGCACTCCGTACGGACGGCTTCGATATCGTGGATGTCGAGGCGTACGCGCTTTGTGCCGCGCCGACGCTCGCGCGAGCGTTCATACGGGCTGACCATCATGAACTGCGTGCCATAGCCTTGCACCATGTCGGTCATCTGCCGCCCAAAGCCGCCCACGAAGGCGACCACGGTGATTGTGGAGCTGACCGCGATGATGATGCCGACGGTCGTCAGGATGGACCGCCCCTTGTTCGCCCAAATCTGAATGAACGCCGTCGCGACGTTGCGGCAGGTTTGCGAGATCATCCCGCCGGTGAGGCGAAAGGGTGCGGTCAGTAAGCGGCCGAGGTTGAGCTTCATGGCGAAGGCACTTCTGTTGGTGCCTGGACCGGTGCGGTGACGGTTTCTCGCGGCGCGGTGGACACGGCTTGCGGGACGGCTTCGTCGGAGGCGATCTGACCGTCATGCAAGCGAATGACGCGGCGACACCGGGCCGCGATTTCTTCTTCGTGCGTGACGATGATGATGGTTTGCCCCTCGGCGTGAAGCGAATCGAAGATGGCCATGATCTCTTCGCCGGTCTTGCTATCAAGATTGCCCGTGGGTTCGTCGGCTAAGATGATGTCGGGCGTCTGGGCGAGGGCACGCGCGATTGCGACGCGCTGTTTCTGACCACCGGAAAGCTGATTGGGTCGGTGGGTGGCCCGGTCCTCCAGCCCGACGCGCTGCAAGGCGGCCATCGCCCGTTGTCTCTTGCGTGAGACCTGCGCGTACATCAAGGGCAGTTCGACGTTCTTTAACGCGGTTGTGCGGGCGAGGAGTTCGAAGGTTTGGAACACAAACCCGATCTGCCGCCCTCGGATGCGCGCGAGTCGCGACTGCGACAGCGTCGAGACGTCGCGACCACGGAGCAGGTACTTTCCGCTCGTGGGGATATCCAGACAGCCGAGAATGTTCATCATCGTGCTCTTGCCCGATCCACTCGGCCCCATGATGGCGACGTATTCGTTTTCATGGATCGAAACCGAAGTTCCGCGAAGCGCATGTACGAACTCGGTGCCGACGCGGTAGATCTTTTGGATATCCACCAGCTCGATGAGCGGGGCGTCGGATTGTGTGCTGGGTGTTGGTGGGCTGGGTGCGATCA
>JAJRSR010000204.1 GCA_024278695.1 Planctomycetota bacterium
ATGGGGCACCCCCTACAAACCGCAAGCCATAGACGAATAAGAGAGACACGGTGGATGATGTAAAAAAAGAGAACGGCGGGCCGAAGGATATTCCTTCGACCCGCCGAAAGTATCCCGGCATACGAGCGGTCCCCCCCGGTGCCACCCAACTCCCTGGATCAGAGCTTACTCCGGGATCTCTATTAGAGCAGCGATAGAATCTGCGCTGACTGTTGTCCTGCGACGCCGAGCAGTGCCACGGTGGATTGGATGAGCACCTGCTGCTGGTTGAGCCTCGCGGTGGCCACCGCGAAGTCGGTATCCTCGATCACGCTGGCCGCAGCACCCAAACCGGTTTGAGCCGCCTGGAGCGAACGAATCGCACTGCCAACCTGGAACTTCTGGAACCCACCAAGTCGACCTCGTACCGACGCGATCTCTTTGAGCGCCTCTCGCACGGAAGTCAACGCCCCCGAGGGATCAGACCGAAGATCGACAGCACCGCCCGAGCCGAGCTCGGAGACCTTTGACGAGCCGTTGCCGCCACCAAGGTTGTAGGTCGCCAGAGAATCAATGCCGATCGTCTGGCGGGTACGCGACTCGGTCCCCAGTTGGAACGTGGCACCACCGGTCGCGGAAATACTGAAAGACGTTGAAGTCGTGGCTTGGCTGCCCTCACCGAACGCCTTGGATAACGTGAAAGATGCGCTGATCCCGTTACCGTTGTAGACGACATCGAGCCCGTCGGTACCGGCCGTTTGTCCGTTGATGGTGACGTTGACATCGACACCGCTTGTTTTGGTTGTGCTGCCGACATCGTTTACGGTGTTGCTGTCACCCACCGATGTCGAGTAGGAGCTGTTAATAACACCGCCGGAAATCAGATTGACACTGATGAAGGCGTCTTTGCCAAACGTCGTGGAACTGAGCTGGACGTTCGTGGCGCTCTGAATCGCGGACACGCCGGTCTGCGCTTTGGCTGCGTTGATCGCCGTAACGACGGCCGCTTGGTTGGAACCGCTGGCGATCGTGATCGTGGCCGTACCGAGCGACCCGGTGATGGCTACGGACGTGGTTCCCGAAGTCGCTGCCGTGCCGCCACCGAGGTAGGCAAACGATGCGGAAGCCACCTGCGCAGAAGCCACCCGGTTGACCGTCAACGTGGTCGCTGTCGTACCTTGGCCGCGCGAATAGACGCGCACGTTATCGAGGAAGCTCGTGGTCACCCCGGTTGTCGCAATCGCTTGCGAGCCGTCGAGCAGCCTCTTGCCGTTGAAGTTGGTGGTGTTGACGATTCGGTCGATGGCCGTCAAGGCACCGTCGATCTGAGCCTGGTTGGACGACACCTCACTATCGGTCAGGTTGGCGCTGCTGGTAGACGCCACCACCAGCCGCTCAATCTCACTCAATAGAGACGTAATTTCGGCGACGGCACCATCGGCTACGGTGAGGATCGAATCGGTACGCTGGTTGTTGTTGATGGACGCATCCACAGCCGTGATCTCAGCCTTGAGACTGGAGAGCGCAATCAAGCCGGCGGGGTCATCCGCACCGGTGTTGATACGCTTGCCCGTCGTGAGCTGCCTCATTGTCTGAGACTGTGCCGCTGAATTCTGGTTCAGAATGTTCAGCAACGTTAGCGTGTTCGTGTTGTTGATGGTGAGCGCCATGATCTTTTGCCTTTCCCGCGTCTGTGCGGAACGTAATCCGAAAACCCATCGGACCAAACGTAGGATATAAAATCTGGCGAGCCAAATCGGTTGAACACTTGGGAAATAATAACGTCGATCCGAACGCATCGACGTGGAAAATGAGTCAAGTTTTTTTTTGGAGAACCCCGTCCCTCTCGGCGAAAAGGTGTTTGTTTTATTCGACTTGACACGGTATGCCGTACGGCAATCCCACGACACAAGCCAAACCGGCCAGCGAGCGAGAAAAATGAATCTGTTACGGGACGGGACGGCGCAGTCCGAAAACAAACGTCGAATAACCGGTAAAAAACCGGAATCGACTGCATCTGTTAGGAGAAGAAATTAGGGGGAGAAAACGGTTCAGCCGAATCGGCTAACCCACAACACGACACCTACCACACGATAGCGATGAAAGCATCGCCATTGGCTTGCGCTACACGGTTAATACGGTACGGACCGACGTCACCAGATCCTCGGCCGCCTTCGCGACGCACGACTGCCAACCATCGCTGCCACAAGAACCCTGGTATCGGACGTTCTCGTACGCATAGATCACGCTTCGAGAGGCACTCACCAATGCCCCGGTGCCATCGTCTTTGAAACAGGTGCTGACTTCGTCGGCCGTACGACCTTGCGCACCAAAGCCGGGTACCAGGAAGATGCAGTTCGGCATCATCTCACGAAGGTCGCGCGACACTTCCACATCACGAGGCGACACCACTGCGCCCATACAACTGTATCCGCTCTCGCCCACCAGGCCGCTCGCCGATGCCCAGCCCTGAACCAACCCCGCCACATGGTGGGAAAGGGTCGTCTGGTTCGACAACATCACCCCCTGAACCTCGGAGGCCGACTCGTTACTCGTCTGCACCAACACGAACAGCCCGCGACCGCGATCACGCGCCGCCTCAACGAAGGGACGAATCGCGTCATACCCAAAATAGGGGTTCACCGTGACAGCGTCCGGCATGGCGAAACCCTCGGCCGGGTCAGGTTCAACACCACCGATGTGGGCCTCTGCGTATTGAATCGTGGAGTGTCCGATGTCCGCCCGCTTGATATCACCAATCACAAGCAAGCCGGCATCTTGAGCGTATCGGATCATCTGATAGTACGCGCGGATTCCCTCGGCGCAATACGGCTCGAAAAACGCAATGTTGATTTTGATCACCGGGACTATCGGTGCGACCGCATCAATCACACCCCGACCGTATGCCAAGATCGCATTGGCCAAGGACTCCCGATTGGAGCGATTCCAACAATCACCATCTCGAATCGCTTCGATGTTGAATGCTTCGGAAACCTCACGAGGAATACGCTGGATCAACGGATCAAAGCCCACACAAACCGCCGCTTCCTTTTTCAAGGTCGCCTCGGTCAATCGGTCTCCAAAATGAGTTGTCACTGTTGCTCCCTCCCGATTATCAATTCGGCCCCCGGACGGCCGGACCCGACTTTCCTGGATTAAATGTTAAAGACTCACCGCCCACAACGCAATACCGCCCTACGCTATCCCCACACGGGTTGACGAACATCACCTGAATTGAGGACAATACACGCGATGGCAGATCCTTCGGGAAAAAATTCTAGCGGCGGCGGCGGAAAAAAAGTGCGCGTGGCCTTTCGGCGTAACCGCGGCAAACGCAAACGCGTCACCGACGTAACCCAGGAAGCGAAACAAGCTGAAGACTTCGATGTCGAATCACACCGCAACGAGCGGGTCGTCGCCAAGGGGGACCTCTCCAGGCACCGTACCATCGTTGTTGGCGCGGATGCCGTCGAGGCAAATGCAGGGCAAGTGCCCGGCGTGGTGATCGCGATGCGCGGTCGCTACGCTGAGGTTGACGACGGCACACGTATCTGGCGCTGCTCCGTACGGCGTGTGTTGCGTACGCTCAGAATTGAAGAACGAAACGCCGTGACCGTCGGCGATCGCGTTCACTTCCTGCCCGAAGCCGAAAAAGAAGGCGTCGTGGCCGAGGGCGTCATCGAGCAGGTCGGACCGCGAACCGGCGTCTTGCAGCGACGCTCCGGCAAACGCACGCACACGATCGCCGCCAACATCGACCAAGCCATCATCGTAACCTGCGCGCGCGCGCCGCGTCCGAAACCAAACCTGATTGATCGATACCTGGTGGCCGCACACGCCGGCGGCATGACACCGATCATCTGCATGAACAAAATTGACTTGGACGACGACGGACACGGCGCGGGGATCCTCAAACGTTACGCGACCCTGGGCTACGCCACGCTCACCACCAGCGCCGTCGAAGACGGGGGCATCGAAAAGTTCAAGGACTTACTGAAAGACCAGTCTTCGGTCGTGACGGGACAAAGTGGTGTTGGTAAAAGTTCGCTACTCAACGCCGCAGTGCCGGACCTGAAACTGCGCGTGGGTCATGTGAGCGAAACGCTCGAAAAAGGCCGGCACACCACCACCACGGCCACACTCATGAAACTCCCCTTCGGCGGCTACGTCGTGGACACACCCGGCATACGCACGTTTGACCTGTCGATCATCCCGCGCGAGCAGTACGAAGCCCACTTCATCGAGTTTGCCCCGCTCATCCCAAACTGTAAATACCCCGACTGCACCCACTCCCACGAGACCGAGTGCGCCGTCAAGCAGGCCGTGGAACAAGGCACCGTGCTACGAGAACGGTACGAGAGCTACCGGCAAATGTACGAAGACCCGGGGCGGCAGGACGTGTAGCCCCGTCGCAGCGTCCGTCCCATCGTACGCAACCACCACCCCACTTTCCGTTGCCCGGACACTTAGCTGGGCTTAAAATCGCGGCGTTATCGTTTTGCATTTGCGTCATCTCTTAACACAGAGGAGGAATTCGTCATGGCGCTGCTTCCGTATTGCGCGGCTTCTAGCTTCCGCATCACTCGGTTTGCGAACCACAGGTCTCTCGTATGTTGTCTCCTTGTCGCTGGCGTGGGCCTCTATGTGGCCGGATGTGCCCTCTCCGTGGCACCGGGTGATTTCGGGGCTACCGTCGGCGGTCAGCAGGACATCGCGGCCGGTCGGGACGCTATCGAAAACGGGTTCATCCCGGACCCGGCTTCGATCACGGTGCAGGGGTTCATGTCTGAACACAACATCCCCCTCGATGCGCCAGAGAACCCCGGGCTCGTCTTCGCCTCGGCGACGACGGCTTGGCATCATGATTTTGACGCTTTCACGCCCTTTGCCACGCTTGTGCTGGGCATGGGCACCACCGTCGATATGGAGACGTTCACCCGGCCCCCTTTGAACCTCTGCATCGTGATCGACCAAAGTGGCTCGATGCGAGACACGATCGACGCGCGCAGTGGCGCAACCAAACTCGACGCGGTAAAAATCGCGATCGACCGCATGCTGGGGCGGCTCACAGGGAACGACCTCGTCAGCATCGTCACGTTCGACACCAACGCGACGCTCGTACTGGACGCGGCCGCCGGAGACGACATTGCGGCAATCAAAGCCGCGACCGCGACCATCGAGCCAGAGGGCGGCACGAGGCTCGCGAACGGCATGCGGCGCGGGTACCGCGCGGTCAGGAACAACGCCTCGCGCGAGCGGTCGGATCGCGTGATCGTCTTTACGGACGCCGAGTTGCGATTCCGCCAGGAGACCGCAGCCCGTGATTTCATCGACACGATGGAAGAGTTTGCGGCCGAAGGCATCGGCGGAACGCTCTTCGGCGTCGGCACGAGCTTCGGCCATGAGATCGCGTTCGACATAGCGCAAGTTCGTGGCGGCAACTACTTTTTCCTGAACGACTACGATCGAATCGTTAGCGTTTTCGACGAAGAGTTCGACACACTCGTCACGCCGATCGCCTACGATATCACGCTGGACATCGACGTGCCGCCGAGCTTGGACGTGGTCGAAGTTCACGGCGTCCCCATCGAAGGGCCGTTCTCGAACAGGGTATCAGTGACGATTCCGTCACTCTTTCTAAGCAAACGCGCTGGCGGTGGCGCGATCATGGTCCGGTTGCGCGGCGGCGCACTGGTGGACTTCAACGAGGCGATCACGCTGGCCGACGTCACGCTCTCCTACGTCACGCCGGGCGGAACCACCGAAACACAGCCGATCTTTTCCGCCGTTCTTCCAGCGGGCCTTGACCCGAGCGCCGAGCCAGACTATTTCGCGAGTCCTGCGGCACAGCGTGCGGTGCTATTACTCAATACCGCGATCGTCCTCCAACGGACCGGTGAAGACGCAGGGGGTGACTTCTGGCGGTATAATTTTGATCGACCACGTGCGATCGACCGCCTCACAGATTTCCTGCCCTACTTCGATGCTATGGCAGCGGGGCTGGAGGACCGTACGGCAACCACCTCGCGGGCGCTGTCCGAAGAACGTACGCTGTTGTCGCAATTGCTGGACAATCTCCAGTAACCCATGATGCCGAGGCTGGCGCACCGCCTTGTCCGCTACGGCACGTGCCCCACACCTCGTGTCACCACAGGATGTATCGCTTGCCGTCACGCGCGTCAGGTGACACGAAAAGTGGGGCACGGAGTACGGCAAGCGAAGTCCGTCCCCCACCCTTTGCCTTGGGGCGAAGAACGGGGCACCCGCTGCACGGGAACGCCGCAGAGGCGTGAACCAACCGCCGTAGCTCCTGAAATCTAGCGGTATTGCCGATATTCGGGTATGCTAAAAACCATGACCACAACACCAGCGGATATCGACAGAACGGAAACTAACGAGTGGATCGAGTCGCTCCAAGCCGTTGCCGAATCTTCGGGGCCGGAACGGGCGCGGTTCTTACTCGGAAAAATCATCGAATGGGGAAAGCGGAACGACATCATCCAGCCGTTCACCGCGAACACCCCCTTCGTCAACACGATCCCCGTCGAGCGGCAGGTCGCCTATCCTGGTGATCGCAAGATCGCCCGGCGCATCAAGAGCTTCGTGCGTTGGAACGCGATGGCCATGGTAGTCCAGGCCAACCGGCGCTCACCCGGCATCGGGGGGCATATTTCAACCTACGCCTCCGCGGCGACGCTGATGGAAGTGGCGTTCAACCACTTCCTCAAGGCCAACCAGAAAGACCGCCCGGGCGACCAGGTGTTCTTCCAGGGTCACGCGTCGCCCGGTATCTACGGACGTGCGTACCTCGAACATCGGCTGGATGACCGCCACCTTAAGAATTTCCGTAGGGAGTTGGCCAGCGGCGGCGGGCTTTCCTCCTACCCCCACCCGTGGCTCATGCCGGACTTCTGGGAGTTCCCCACGGTGTCGATGGGGCTTTCGTCGATCACGGCCATCTACCAGGCGCGGTTCAACCGCTACCTTCACGATCGCGGCCTGACCGATACGTCGAACTCGCGCGTCTGGGCGTTTCTGGGTGACGGCGAGACGGACGAGCCGGAATCACTGGGTGCCATTACCCTGGCATCGCGCGAATGCCTGGACAACCTCACGTTCGTCATCAACTGCAACCTGCAACGGCTCGACGGGCCGGTACGCGGCAACGGCAGCATCATCACGGAGCTTGAAGGTGCGTTTCGCGGTGCCGGCTGGAATGTCATCAAGGTACTCTGGGGCGGCGATTGGGATCCGCTCTTCGCGAACGACACGGATGGCGTGCTCGTGGACCGCATGAACGAAACGATCGACGGCGAATGGCAGAAATACAGCGTCGAATCCGGCGATTATTCGCGGAAGAAGTTTTTCGGCACAGACCCGAGGCTCGCAGCGTTGGTCGATCATCTGACCGACGGAGAAATCCGCAAGCTGCGACTCGGCGGTCATGATCCCGAAAAGGTCCACGCTGCCTACGACGCGGCCGTCAACCACACGGGGCAACCCACGGTTGTGCTCGCGCGAACCATCAAGGGCTACGGGCTCGGTGAGGCGGGCGAAGGTCGCAACATCACCCACCAGCAGAAAAAACTCGATTACGACGAGCTAAAGCATTTCCGTGACCGGTTCGATGTTCCGATCCCGGACGACAAGCTCGACGACGCCCCGTTCTACCGACCCGACAAAAAGAGCGAAGAATACCAGTACCTGATGGACCGGCGCAACAAACTCGGCGGTTTTGTGCCGCGTCGCCGCGTGCGAGCGCCAAAGATGGCACCGATCAAGGCTGATGTCTTCAAAGACTTTGACAAAGGCACCGGTGAACGCGATGCCGCGACGACCATGGTACTCGTGCGTATGCTCGCACGTCTGATGGATGAGAAAGACATCGGCGATCTGATTGTGCCGATCGTTCCCGACGAGGCCCGCACTTTCGGCATGGACGCCCTGTTCCGCAAGTACGGCATCTACGCACACGGCGGGCAGCACTACGAGCCGGTCGACTCACACCTGCTGCTCTACTACCGCGAGAGCAAGGACGGACAGATTCTCGAAGAGGGACTGAGCGAAGCGGGCTCGATGGCTTCGTTCACGGCCGCCGGCACCGCCAACGTCACGCACGCGGTCAATACGATCCCGTTCTACCTGTTCTACTCCATGTTCGGCTTCCAGCGGATCGGTGACTCGGCCTGGGCCTGCGGAGATTCTCGCGG
>JAJRSR010000205.1 GCA_024278695.1 Planctomycetota bacterium
GTTACGCCTCGCGCAGCTCGACGCTCGCGCGGGTCATGTAGAGCGTGCGCTCAGCCGGCTGGCACGCGTCGCGACGGCAACCCTTGCCGTTAGCCATGGCAAGGAACTTGACGAGGGCACGGCCGCCGGCGCGCTAACCAAGGCACTCGCACGCGGTGCCGCCGAGGAAAGCCTGGGCATTTCGATGGAGCGCGTGACAATCGAGACGGACCAGCTCCACGGACTGATCACAGACAACCGTGACCCGATCTACGGGTATGAGCCGCTCACCGGGCACAACCGCAACGTGACCGGTCCGGCCTTTGGTCTTCTCGATCTTGATACGCGACATGAACGGTACACCGACAACCTGAACGAGCTTAAACGCCGCTATCCCAACTGCCAGATTGAAGACAACATCGACCTGGAACTCGCCAAGATCGCACCCACACGCACCGCGCGTATCCAAAAACTCGAAGCGCTCGTGCAGCGCTTCCCCAACCGCGACGCGATCCCCGAAGCGCTGCTCCGACTCGGCATGGCCTACCGCGACAACAGCCAACCGATCAAAAGCAGCAACGCCTTCGTAAAACTCATCAGGCAACACCCGGAATCAACTTGGACCACCCAGGCGGCGCGGCTCGTCCCGCGCGGCACATGGATCAAACTATCGGGCAGCGCAACAACCGTGAGACCGTAACGGATTTTCACTCGAATAAAGGTGTACCGACGTGAATGGACAAGAAAAATCAAAACGAATCATCGTGGCGCTGACCGGTGCCAGCGGCGCACCCTACGCACGACGTCTTGTCGACTGCCTCTTGGAGGCCGGCACGCAGGTTCATCTCGTCATCACCCCAGCCGGGCAACGGTTGTTGGCCGAAGAACTGGGCGTGAGTGAGTCGTCCTGCCGTGCGATTATCGGCCGCGATGACGACCGGCTCATCATTCAGCCTTACCGCGACGTGGGCGCGACGATCGCCAGCGGCAGCCTACTCACCGATGGCATGATTATCTGCCCATGCAGCAGCAACCGACTCGCCTCCATCGCGGCCGGTCTTGGTGGCAACCTGCTCGATCGTGCGGCGGCCGTCACGTTGAAAGAACGCCGCCTGCTCGTGCTTGTACCCAGAGAAATGCCCATGAGTCGGATCGACCTGCTCAACGCGCTGCGTCTCACGGAATCCGGGGCGGTCATCTGCCCCGCGTCGCCCGGCTTTTACATGCACCCGAAAACGATCGACGATCTTGTCGACTTCGTCGTCGGTAAGCTGCTCGATCTGTTTGGCATCCCGCACGAGCTACACACGCGCTGGTCCGACCAACTAGCGTCCGGATCGACAGCGATGGTTCCAGACGATCCCTGCGGCGACGGCTGCCCATGACCACCGCCGTCAGCACGGTCCGCGTATGGGCCGACATGGTCAAGCTGTCCCATTCCGTCTTCGCGTTGCCGTTTGCGCTGATCGCGGCTTTCCTCGCAGGGCGCGGCCTACTCGATCGCGGGCTTCCGCAGTGGGGGCAGCTCGGGTTGATCGTCGTGTGTATGGTCAGCGCTAGAAGCGTCGCCATGACGTTCAACCGCATCGCCGACGCCGCCATCGATGCGCGCAACCCGCGCACGGCCAACCGACCACTACCCGCCAAGACCTTATCGACGTCGGCCGCCTGGCTCATGCTCGCACTCGCGGGTGTCACCTTCGCCATCGCCTGCCTTGGGTTTTATTTTTTCTACCAAAACGCATGGCCCATTTTTTGCTCCGGTCCGGTGCTGCTGTTTTTGTGCGGCTACTCGCTGACCAAGCGATTCACCCGCTGGTCGCATTTCTACCTCGGTACGGCACTTGCGCTATCACCGCTTGCCGCATGGCTCGCGATTCACCCGGCTTCCGTGGGCATGGGCACCCTGCTGCTCATGCTGGCCGTAACCTGCTGGGTTGGCGGTTTCGACATCATGTACGCCTGTCAGGACATCGAGGCCGATCAACGCGAGGGGTTGTTCAGCCTGCCGTCGAGGATCGGACCGGCAAAAGCCCTCTGGATCGCCCGAGGGTCTCATGTTGCGTCCCTTGCGGCGCTAATCGCCCTCGGATCGGTGGCCGAGCTTGGTTCACTCTACGCGGTCGGCGTCGCCGTCGCGGCCGTGCTCCTGGCAGTAGAAAACAGCCTGGTGCGTCCGGGTGACTACGCCAAGATCAACCTTGCCTTTTTCACCATCAACGGAATCGTCAGCATCGTACTCGGAGCCCTGACCATCGCCGACATCGTTTTGGCCTCCGGCACCCCCGTGACTTGACGAGGGCCGTTTTCCGAAGCTATCGTGTGGTGGCTGTAATGACAGCGATCGACCGAAACCCAAGCACCGACCCACAGAATGCCAAAGCCCGCGCATCGGGCCGCGTGCCCTGGCCAAAAACGCCATGATGACCACCAACACCCGCTACCGCAGTTTCCGACTCAGCCTCATCGCTGCTGTCACGATCGCCGCCACCGGCTGCATTTGGGACGAGGAACATCGAGAGAAATTAGCTCTTGGCGTGGACCCGGTCGCCGGATCGCTGGCCGACTCGGCCGCGTTCAAGGACACGATCGGTGCCATGACCCTGTACGAGGGGATGGCCCCACTACGCGTGCGTGGGATCGGGCTCGTGGTGGGACTCGGCACCAACGGCTCCACGGATTGTCCGCGCGACACCTACGACACACTCGTGCAGAGCATGTACAAGCAGCATTCGTTCACTTCGAAGATCGTCGGCACCAGGAACCTATCACCTGAACGGCTCATCTCCGACAAAGACACCGCCGTCGTCATGGTTCAAGGTGAAGTTCCGGCAGCCGCCGTCGCCGGTGACCGGTTTGACATCTCCGTCAGCGCCTGGCCGGGCACACAAACGAAATCACTTCGCGGCGGCCGGTTGTTCACGGTTGATCTCGAAATCTTTCGCCAAGTGAACCAGGGACAATCAATCTCCGGGCAGCACGTCGCCACGGCGGCCGGCCCGCTCTTCATCAACCCCTTTGTGGATGATGACTCGGCCACCAAAAGCAACGAACTCCAAGGCGTCGTTCTCGGCGGCGGACTCGTGACGAAGGATCGCCGCGTGCGTCTCGTGCTTCTGAAACCGTCCTACCAATGGGCTACACGCATCCAAGATCGCATTAACAACTTCTCACCCAACGCCCAAAAAATCGCCCGCGCAGATTCGCCGTCCTATGTCAGCCTTAGAATCCCGTCTGAGTTTCAAGGTGATGCCGGGCATTTTCTGTCGCTCGTGCAGTCGCTCTATTTATTTAGAGATCCGCGTTACGGCGCTGCCCGAGCCAACGCCCTGACCGCTGAACTGCTCGACCCCAAGAGCCCCCACGCCAAAATCGCGCTAGCGCTGGAGGGGTTGGGTCGTTATGCACTACCGGAGTTGGACGAGCTCTACAGCCACCCCAAGGACTACGTTAGCTTTTATGCGGCCGTCGCCGGGCTCCGACTTGAGGATCACGTGGCCGGTGATGCGATGATCCGACTAGCCGATGACACTGACGGAAGCTACCGCATGCGCGCGGTCCGCGCACTCGGAGAGACGCGCGGCATGGGGCAGGCCACGATCGCGCTGCGCCGCCTCCTCGACGACACCGACCCGCGCATCCAGACGGCCGCGTACGAAGCACTCATCCAACGGGGCGATCCATCCATCGAGAGTAAGGTCATCGGTGGGGACAATTTCCGCCTCGACGTCATCCCGTCCGATCGCCCCGCGTTCGTATACGCCAAGCGTCGGAGCGAGCGCCGGCTCGCCGTTTTCGGAAACGACCTGACCATCAACCCGCCCGTGCTGTACCGGTCACCAGACGGCGGGCTCACCGTGTCGGCCACACCCGACGCCAAGCGACTCACCGTCATCCGCACGGTGGTCGCCACCGGATCAAGCTCGCCGCCGATCAAGGTCGCGCCGGACGTTGTGTCGCTTGTAACCTTACTCGGCAAGGACGCCGACATCGATCACACCAACGTCGTGACCGGCATGAGCGTAGGGTACGGTGCGATCACACGGCTGCTCTACCATCTGTGCAAAGACGGCGCTATCGACGCCAACTTCCTACTCGAACGCCCGCGCGAGACCGAACTCATCGGCCCCGCGCAGCGTGACGGTCGCCCTGAATCGGAGTTGTAACCATGCCAGCACTTGCTTTGTTTTTCATCGCGTCGCTCTTCCCCACCGCGCACGACGACCACGATCCGCAGCCGCTCTCTGCCGCGACGGTATGGGAAGACGGCCTGTCGGAGATGTGCTACTACGACGCCGTCGATCGAATCTACGACAAGGACCGCCACTTCACGCGCGTCCACATGTTCAACCGGCAGTGGCTAAGCAGCGCGACCGGCGTGAAAGCCGACGCCAACGACCCCGGCGCAGTGCCCGTGTTCAAACTCAACATCTCCGAGGAAGTGCCGACGGAGAACTACAACTACCGCTACCTCACGACGGTGTTCCTGCGCCGTCCGGACCTCTCTCCGTTGAAAATGGTGAGCTCATCACAGGAATGGTGCGGCACCACGTTCAAGCACCTGCGGTTTAATGAAACCGGCGGCACCTACAAGAGTTTTTCCTACTTCCCCGATGAGGCCGACCACGAATGGCCGCTTGCGAAAGACGTGGTGCCGTTCGAGGCGCTCTTCGTGATCGCGCGGGACGTCGCGTCGCGTAACGCCGCAAAGGAACTACAGGTGCTTGCGTCCGTCCGCTCCAACCACGAGGTAAAACCGAAAGTGCTCAGCGCGAGGCTCGTACCCGGAAGGATTACGAAAAAGCGCAGCGGCGTGGGTACGCATGCCGTCCGCCGCGTCGAGGTGGACTGGGACGGCCCCAAGACTTTCTTCGTCGTGGAATCAGAATCACCCAACCGAATCATCCGCTTCCAACACGGCAACCTACGCGGCACGCTCCAAAAAGTAGAACGTAGAGCCTACTGGGACCGCAACTGGAAAAGCAACGCCTACGAACCAGGCCAAGCGCCGTAGATCGCAAGGGGGAGGGAACTCGACCACCTACTGAATAAGCAACAGCGAAGGAAGCGATTTCGCCTATCGCTGCCTCTTTGTTCACGCTTCTGGCGTCCCAACGGTCGAAGCCGAGCTCGCGGCTCCGGGGCGCGACATCCCGGTGTCGTTTGGCCGGGGCTCCCCGAATCGCCGTGCGCCCTGTTTCGCCCACCGACAGGCAGCAAACAGGGTTAGAGGGCTCTAATACGTCCCATGATCGGACCGAATCGAGCATCTTTATTCACAAATCTGACGCATTTGAGGCTATGATTGATCGGGCTATCGCCGCTGACTATTGAGGCTGCCGGTGCTGCGACGCCGGCAAGTCGCGTCCGCCCGGCAAACGCGCGCTGGCCAACGACTGTGTGGTGCGATCAGAGGCAAGAGACGAGCCGCGCGCACAACCTGTTTGGAGCGACTACACGAGTTGAACAGTATCGGCAACAAACTACGAAAGCGTGTTCGTCTCATACCCTATCCATGGGCATTGGCGGCAGCCGTCGTGTGCGCGCCGACATGGGCTGGTGAGATCGTCCCCTGCGAAGATCTTTGTGCAGAGCTCAGCTACCAGGTGGCCGACGATTGCCTCTCCAATGCCTTTCCTCCGGCCCAATGCGTTTTTCAGGCGGTTCTTTTCCTTGAGGGTTGCGCTCGAGATGTTTGCGTAGTACCGAATCCAGAACCCACTTGCCAAACTGTTTGCAACGGAACACGACGCCCAACAATGGAGAACTGTCTGGGGTACGGCGGATTCTTGGAGATCTGCGCCGAGATCACACGGATCGAAGTCTTGGAATGCCTCGACAACCTCTGCCAGATTGATATTCCCGGTTTTCCCTGCAAGGTTGGCTGCGGTATTAACGCCGACAAGGAACTGAATAATTGCTTGAGGAACGGGGGGCTGTGGGAGGACTGCGCGATCGCCGCTGCCGAAACAACGCTGCTGTGCAGGACCCAAGATTGCTCGCAATCCCCAACGTGCGACGATGGTGATTGCGTTCTGGCCGTCTACACGGATCGCCACGGTGATGCCATGTTCAGGCCGACCGACGCAGGACGAACGGCACCCTTCGACCCGGAAAGCCGAGGTCCAATCGATCTCTTGTCGATCAACATCGGCGGCTGGGTTCCCTTCGCCAGGCCGCTTGGTGGCCTGGCAAACGCCTTCGCCGGAGAGTTCGCCTTGAATGCGGACTTGGTTCGCATTGATCTCGTGCTTCGCGGGTTGGTCAACCCACCCGGACCGATCGGACCAAGCCTGAATAACCCCTATCGATACGGTACCAACCCGGTGTACGGGTTTGTTGAAATCGACATGGACGGTGATCTTGACACAGGCGGCGAGCTCAACACGCCCGAGTTCCGCTACCTTAGTAATGTCGCACGTTTCGGGGGGCGAACCGGCATGCCCGAGCTCTTCTACCGTGAGTTGAGCCAGGGCAGCGACCTCGATGGTAACTTTGAGACGGCACCGTTCGTAGAGCGAAGCGGTGAGGAGTTTCACATCGCACTGCTCGGAAACGACACCTCACAAATCACCGTCATCGATGGCGATACCGACCGACAATTCGAGCCGGGCGAATCGTGGCTGATTCTGGGTAGACACTTTCACCGCGCCCATGGTTTTGAGCCGTTCAGCTTCATCGCAGGCGGTGACATCGCCGGAGAATACGCACCCATTCACCCAATGGTCTTTGCCCATGATCCGGCACAAGACGTGACGCGCGTCACGATCGTTTTTCCGATCACACAATTCGGCGCGGCGATCTTGCACGGTGAGCCGGAAGCCCCTGTCAATAGCGATCCGACCGATCAAACATCAGTGTTCGAAGCCCTGGTTGACCTGCGCGACAGCGCAGATTTCATCGTCAAAGTGGCCCCGACCGGCCTCCCCGAGGAGCAACTCATCGTCGGCTGGTCTGGCAAAAACCCTTCTGATTATCTCGATCCGCGAACGTGGTCACCCACCGCGATCCTGGGCACAGCGTATGCCCCCCCGGGTCCACCCAACACGTTTTTCGTATGGACAGACGTGTTCCCCAACCCGGAGCTCGGCGATGTCGATAGCAGCGGCTACCGTGGGTTGCACGACGCCCTTCTCATGGCGGATGGGATCAACGCCAACGATTTCCAGGACGGCGTTGACGATGAATCCGCACCCGTCCCCCTCTTCGCTCAGCATTTTTCGGTCTTCGATGTCAACTACGATGGCGTTGTTGATCGGCAAGATGTCGTCCTTTCAACCGGCGATACGGACCGCGATGGCGATGCCGATTTACGGGATTTTGCCCGCCTACAGCTCTGTTTCGGGCAAGAATCCGCTGGACCACCCTGCCTTGGCCAGGACTTCGATCGCAATTTAAGCATCAATAATGACGATATGGCCCGTTTTCGCTGGTCTATGGGCGGTCCCGATTCACAATAGTTCCACCTAATTCTCGGACGATACTGGTAAAACTGAGGTCAATCTGTTATCCTGGGGCCTGTTTCTTGGAGGTTCAGGAAGGACGCAGCGTGCCTACGGTCCGGGACATTGCAAATACGCAGCCCCCGTTTGGACGCCGTGGGTACGCGCCGACCGCACGGTCTGGTTTCACACTGATTGAAACCATCGTCGTGGCCGGCATCGCCAGCATCCTCATGGCTATCCTACTTCCCGTGTTGGGTTCGGCACGATCTAGTGCCAAGTCGCTCGTTTGTTCATCCAACATGCGCTCGGCGGCCATTCAATTTGCTGAGTTTGCTTCGGGCGAATCTCGAGATGGCCGCGGTGATTCTGAACGGCTCGGCAAATACCGTTTCTTCATTAACGACGCGCAAGATCAGTTGTACGGACTCGACGAGTTCTGGAATCTGCCGGGCGCAACCGCCGAGATCAAAAGTGGCGAAGAGCTCATGCTCTGCCCGGCCGGCAAGGGAAACCTCACGAAACAACGCGGGCTTCCCTGCGGCAGCGAGGCACTCTCACCCTCGGAAAACGTCACGATTGCTTTTAACATGCGGCTCTATCGCGCACCGGTTTCGTTTCGCGGTCGGAACGTACTCGCTCCCGCTGCGACCACGTCCGTTCACCGCGGGATCGTCAATCGCCCCTACGTGCCTGTGCTGATGGACGTGGATGGCGAGGAAGCCGTCCGCCGTTCTCTCGACCCGTTCTATACGGCTCCCCCGGTCGAACAGGATGACGCCTACGCCGATGGTCGGCACTGGATGCCCGCCTCACGCCATGGGAATCAAACCAACGTCGCCTTTATGGGCGGGCATGTATTGCGAAGCGCTAACCCAGCCGATGAACACTGGGACTGGTCGTACCAGGCCGAAGCCGGACGATAACCGACGGCGCAGACGCTCATGCGCATCCGATCCAAACTTATTGTATTGCTGTGCGGCTTTGCCGTGTTTGCTGTGCTGACGGCATCCGCGACGATCTACGCTGTCCACTGGCGCATCGAGACAGCCGTAGAAAACTTTGAGCGAACCATCGGCGAGACCGTCCGCGTCGAACGGCTACAGCTTGCCATCACCGCGCAGGTGTTCCATCTCCGTGGGCTTGTTGACGGCAACGCCGACGCCACGGAGCGCTTCTTCTCCGGCCGGGACGAATGCCTCACACGCCTGCGGCAGACGGCCCGGTTCGCCGAGGACACCGGTGCCCCCAATCGCTCCTCAGAGCTACTCCAACTCACCAACGCCTTCGAAACGGCGACCGACGATTGCCTCACGGCGGTCAACAACGGGGACACCGCAGCAGCTCGATCCATCATCACCAATCGCATTGAAGCCAAGATCGCACCGGCGTTGGCGTTGCACCTGCGTAGCACCGTGCGAACCCTCGAAGCTGCCAGAAGTTCGGCCGCTCGAGGCTTGGGCACCACATCGCAGCAGATCTCAGGGCTCACGCTGACGGTTGGCGCGTTCGGTGTGCTGCTCGTCCTCATCGGCGCGATGCTGATTCGGCGGTGGCTGATGACGCCGATCACGTCGTTGGCCATTGCCGCAGACCACTACCGCGACGGCGACTTTGAATTCCGCGTTCGCGCAGGATCGGATGACGAGCTCGGGCAGCTCGGGTTCGCCCTGAATGACATGGCTCGCTCGGTGGCTGAGGCGCAGTCGGACCTACGATCCTCTGAAGCCAAATATCGATCCTTGTTTCGTAACCTGCGCGACGCCGTGGTGATCGTGGACATCGATACGCACATCGTCGAGTTTCACGAGGGCGACGGACGGTCCCTCGGCATCGAAGGTTCTGAGCACATTGGACGACGGCTGTTGGACGTTTGGCCGGAGTGGGCAGCGGCTACACCCGATTGGCCGGGGGTCATCACGTTCGCCGTGGTTCACGGAAAGAGATTTCGCGCGACCGACGTCACGACACCCCAGCCAAACCTGCCAGACAGTGCGGCCATTCTCGACTTCCTTGTCTATCGCGTCGAAGTCGGTGACCAACGGCTCGCGGCCATCGTCATCCGCGATGTTTCCGATCGTCACCGCTTACAGCGTAAGCTGCGTCAGGCAGAAACGATGGAAGCCGTCGGAACGCTGGCGGGTGGGCTCGCTCACGATTTCAACAACCTCTTGGCCAGCGTGACCGGATCACTATCACTACTGGTGCCGGATATCGCCAACGCAGCGCACGCCGAGCGCATCCGCACGGTGCTCAAGACCTGCTGGCAGGCCTCTGCACTCTCACGAAAACTGCTCAACTTTGCCACCAGCGCCCACGGCTCCCCCCAAGCCTTCTCGATGGGCAGCACCATCACGACGATGATTGACTCCTTCGACCCTTCATTCTTCGAGGGCGTGACCATCGAAAAGGACCTATCGACTGAGATCACCGTCCGGATGGACCCCGACCAGTTTACACAGATCATTCTCAACCTGCTGCGCAACGCCCGCGACGCCATGCCACACGGCGGCACGCTTCGAATCAACATCGCCCAGGTCACCGAAGCCCACCCGGATGAACCTTCCCAAGAAAATACGTTTGGACTCGTCAGTGTGCAGGATACCGGCATTGGCATGACGCCCGACGTCCAGCGGCGCATCTTCGAGCCGCTATTCACGACCAAGTCACGAGCCGCACGGCGTGGGCGCGGTCTCGGCTTGTCCGTAGCTTACTCAGCCGTGAAAAACGCCGGCGGCTTCATCCGCATTGAAAGCGAACCCAACCGTGGCACGACATTCCACGTCTATATTCCCTCGGGAGACGCCCCGCTCCATGCCGTCTCCACCGGCGTCGAAACCGAGACCGACACCCCGAAACGTTCGACCGTGCTGCTGGTGGATCATGACCCGCTCGTACTCCAAACCTGGAGCGACGCAATCGGGCAGTGGAACTATGACGTCATGACGGCCACGTCGGCAGAAGACGCTTTAGCCGCGCCAGCAGATGCGGAATGGCCCGTTCGGCTGGCCGTGATTGATGGGCAGCTCGAAGAGAATCAGGGGCTAACGCTGGCCAGCGCACTCGTCGCAGCGCACCCGGGACTGCGCATCATTCTGACGGCGGGTTCCGTCAAGCAAGAAGTACCGAACGATCTACAACCGCGGATCATCGACCAGTTGGTCAAGCCCTTCACGCTGGACACACTACGATCGACACTCGAACGCGGCGAGACAGAAAGAGAAAACGCAGCATCACCAGAAACCACGTAGCGCCGCGCCCGGTGCAACAGCCTACAACCGCCCCCCATCAATGCAGGGCATCCGGCTCCAGCTCAGAGAGCATATAACCGGTACCACGCACGGTATGAATAATTCGTGGGTGCAGGCAACCCTCGACCTTGTTGCGTAGGTAGTTCACATAGACATTGAGCACGTTGCTATCGTCCTCGGCCTCATCACCCCAAACCTGCCGCAGGATGCGTTCACGGGGGAGTATCTCTTCTGGATGACGCATCATGAAAGCCAGCAATTCCGTTTCGCGTGCTGAAAGCGTCAGTTCGGAACCGGCCCGTGTCGCCTTACGGGTAAGCAAATCCAGTTCGATATCCGCGTAGTGCAATTTCTGCCGATCAGATGTTCTGACGCGACGAACGATGGCCTCCAGCCGAGCGGCGAGCTCGTCCACGTCAAAAGGCTTGCAGAGGTAATCGTCGGCACCTTGGCGAAAGCCCTCCACGCGCTGCTGGACCGTATCGCGTGCCGTAAGCATGAGAATGGGCGTTTCATTGCCAGCGGCACGGAGGCTCTTGGCCAAATCTAGACCGCTACCATCGGGAAGCATCAGATCCAGCACGATCACATCCCACTCACGCTCCGCAAGCATCGTACGACCAGTGCCAATAGTTGGTGCGTGCGTCACGGAAAAACCGTTCGCAACAAGCCCCTCTTTGATCACCAGCGCAACCTCCGCATCATCCTCAATCACGATGACGTGCGAAGCCGCTCCCTGGGTGCAAGGCTCTTTGGTGTCACTCTTGGGCATCATATATTGGTCCGCCTATTCTAGTGTACGCTATTAAGCCGTTCCGTGACTCATGGGCAAATAGAGAGACACGGATTTGGGTCCAGAAGAAAAGCCCGTACAACTAACGAAATATCCCGGAAATTGACGATCGCATCGACAGAACACGAAGCAGTGTCCGTCGGTGCCAGATCAACCATCTCTACAGTAAGCGGTGGATCCCCCGTACCGTATTCCCCAAGGAAACCGCTAACCGCCCGCGAAATATCAACGAAGTCTATAGCCAAGTTGTTGTCCGTATCGCTGCGCCGCCAAGTCGTTGTGGCACGCGGGCTAGAGAACACACTGGCCACCTCCGACCCGCATTCCGCACGAACGACATAGCGTGCCTCCGGAATGACGTTATCGCCGAAAACGGACACCGTCCCCCACGACGCGGCCGGTGCGAACACAGGACTCACGCCGAGCGACCCATCCGCTTGGACATAGCCAGCCACACAATAAGCATTCGAAGAGTTTGGATCACCCTCGACCCGTAACGCCACCGGTTCCGCGCCAGCCGCAACCTCTGTGGAGAAATACCGCGGACCAAGCGAAGCCAGAGCCGGTGCGGAACAGCCGGACGGCTCGGTCAACGCCAACGCACGCGGCGACGCAACCTCAGGCCAGGCCATGACGGTCGTCACATTCAGGCCGGACGCGTCCGATCGACGGATTTGATCCGCGTTGAACGACGCCTGCGCCCAATACAAATCGGCCCCGTCTGTCGAGACCGCCAACGCAACCGGCACGTCTACGTTAGGCCAACCAACGACGATCTGCGGCGGGCTACCCAATAGATCAACGGCGCGGATTTCGTCATTCTGTAAAGATTGCTGCGCCCAAAACACGCGCTGTGTTGTCGAATCGAATGCCAGCGCCACGGCCGCATCCACCTCAGGCCACTGGGCAACCACACTCACGAACGTGCCATCCAGATTGGCCTGCTTGATCTTGTCATCCAACGACTGCGCCCAATAGATTTTGCCACCCGCAACGTCGAGCGCGATCGCAATAGGTCCATCCACGTCAGGCCAACCTACCAACGACTCCACATTCTGACCATCCAAATCGGCACGAAGGATTTGATCATCAAAAAAGACCGACTGAGCCCAGTAGATCTTTCCGCCCACGGAATCAACGGCGATCGCCACGGCATTATCCACTGTGGGCCACTCCGCCAACATCTGCGTGTCCGCGCCGGTAGGGTCAGCGCTGATGATCCGGTTGCTGAAGGCTTGCGCCCAGTACACCCGGCCAGTAAGGCTGTCCACGGCTACCGCCAGAGGATCGTTGACGTCAGGCCATTGCAATACAGTATCCCGAAACTGCGACGCCGGATCAACGCGTTTTATTGTATCATCGCCCTGAACCCAAAGCACTTCCCCGACCTCGGCCCGAATCACCGTCACCCCGCCCGGCATCGCACTCACCGCCAACACCGTTACAATCGTGTGCCAAGCACGCATTGTCGACATACCAATCCCCACTGAAAGAAAGGGCTTAGCGCTACAAAGCAGCGTCCCCATCCACCCCAACGCTATCCTTCCCCAAACAACCACAAGGACGACAAAAGGGAGACGGGACCATTGCCGGCCCCATCTCCCGTCGGTGTCGTCTACGGTCAACCGTCTCGTATCCCCGGAAAGCCCCGAAAAGGTTCCGGAAACAGCCCCAACACGGTTCGAGCGACCTCAGAACCTGCTACGGGCAGCCTGCAACACAAGCTTCGCCTGCGGCCCGAGCCTCCTCTGCACACGCATCGCGAGCACCACCGGCCTCGACGCACGCCTCAAACAACCGGTGCGAAGCCTTAAGGCATTCTTCCACGCAATCCGGCAACGGCGGCTCGATACCACACTGCGTCGCGAGACACTCGCCAAAGACGCCGCGGGCCACTTCCGAACACTCATCTTCCGTGCCGCCAGCTTCACGACAAACACGGTAAGCGACCTCGGCCACATCCTTGCAACGATCTTCACAGTGGTCGTCCGGTGGCTCAACACCGCATACATCGACGAGACAACGACGCAGCGCAGTGCGAGCTTCTTCCGCACAAACATCCGGATCGCCACCGCTCTCCACGCACTCGCGGAACAGGCGCTCGGCCATCACCTCACATTGATGCTCACACGGTGGCTCCGGCGGCTCGATCTGACATTCTTCACGTAGGCAAATATGAACAACGTCACGAGCTAGGTCCGCACACTCGGCTTCGGTACCACCGGCGTCGCGACAGCGTTCAAACGCCTCTTCGCCGAGTTCAAGACAACGAAGCTCACACGGCGGCGGCGGAAGCACAATCCCGCACTCCTCCTCGAGGCAAACCTTAAGGAAAGCCCTAGAACGCTCAGCACAATCGCTCATCGAACCGCCCGCACCGAGACACTCTTCATAGGCCATCTCAGCCGCGTGGTGACAGCGCACCTCGCACGGAGGCTCCGGCGGCTCAAGCCCACATTCCGTCTGTAGACACGCCCACAGCGCAGACCGGGCAACATCTTCGCACTCATCTTCACCACCGCCATTGGCGAGGCATTCTTCCCACGCCGCCTGAGCCAAAGCCGCACAACGGAACTCGCAAACATCTGAGCCGCCGCCACAGTTTTCTGAGGCGCACGCCTCAAACGCTGCGATCGCAGCGAGACCACACGCCTCGGGTGCTCCACCATTCGCCAAACAGGCAAACAACACATCCTGGGCACGTGCTTGGCAATTTTCCAAACATCCGTCCGCAACACGGCTCACTGGCGCAGACTCAGAGATAACCGGACCGGTGTTCCGAGTCTCTTCTCCTCGTGCCCCCCGCTCGACCGCACGCGTTTTCCCCGCTATCGCTGGAGAACTCGTCACCAGCGCCAACGCCATCACGGCCAACCCAAATCGAAAAGCCTTCATCACCTACTCCTCATTGTTGTGACTCTCAACAGTACGCTTCAACGCAACAAAGCCGCCGGAGCGCCCACCCCACATCATGAGCACGCTCCGCCGGACCACTCCGTGTCTCGGCAGGTCGTCCGCCCGGGCGAACGACTCTTATCTGCCACTGCTAGCATCCTAGGCCGCGCGGAGGGTCGCGTAAAACTCTATAAGACGATTCTTACGCTGCCTCAGTCCGCTCTGAGGCGGACGGGCGCAAGACAGATGAGGCGGTTGTACGTGGGGTGGCATGGACAAGCACCGCGGCCATGGTATTGCGAATACAGAAAAAGCTCCCGGGGCGACGCTTGCCCGTGCTTTCCCCTGCTGCGTCATCACGGGCACGAGCAAAATTATCGGACGGGCATAATCCGCCGTGAATGGCGCATGACCACAACCCCGGCCGACAGCACGGAAAGGGCTAAAATCACCAGTCCCCACTCCGAAACCGTCGGAACATCACCCACACGCATACCGTGGGCAAGCACACAACCCAAACCATCAGCACACGGGAGCACATCCAGCGCATCGATGTTATCCGTGGGGGCACCGAGACCGAGGATAGCGGCTGAGGCGAGAAGCGAACGCGTACCATCCGGCGATGCCACAAACACATCTGCCGCAGCCCCAACGGGGCTAGCATCCGCAAATAACGCCAGAGACGGCGATCCAGGATCTAGTGAATAGATCACGCGATCCACGCCATCGAAGACGCCATTGGCGTCGAAATCCAGTACCACAACGGCGCTGATGTCATCATCCTGTTGCAGTCCCAAGCTACCAAAACTCGCAAAGAGGGTAGGAGCGATTCCCGGCTGCCCCGGATTCGGGTGAAAATAAAGACTGGCCCCACTTGGCGTACCCGGGGACAACGTTGCGAGAGACGGCGAATCACACAAACCGCGCGTATCTCGACATAGAGAGAAGTACACACTGGGACTAATCCCTGCGACGGACAACGCAGCGGCGGCCGTCCCCGAAGTCGAGTTGACATTGTCCTCCGAATCGGTGCTCGACGTCGTTGAGCTGGTTGGTGGAAGCGCAACAAAGTCCACACCGCCCTCATCAAAGTTGTTACGCACCTGAGAGTTGTTACTGCCAGAACCCAACACGGGAACCCCCGCCACCGCAGCACCGAGCTGGAACGTATCCAAGCTGATGAACTGATCACCGGCCGCATGCCCTTTGGCGGCTTGGTCTCGAACACTGAAAGGCACGCCTTGCGCCACAAGGAGTGGGTCAGGCGCTACCGCTCCAACGGTATCACGATCGACGGAAAACAACACAGAAAACGGCACCGTAGCGATGATGCTTGCGCTGTTCGACGATAACGCATCAATCTGATCTCCCGGTTGCCCCAAACCAAGGGCCGCGCCGGGAACAATCTCCAACGGCGTAGGGTCAGCAAACTGTAACACCGAATCGCAAGAAAGCGTACCATCCAACACCTGCGGAGATTGACAATCGAATGAATAGAACGGTGGTAGCAACGGATCGAGCGGCGGCAACCCCCATACCGATGTCGCGCAAGCCAGGACACAACCCACCCGCAACCACAATAGCCCAAAACGCTTCGCCGGACCAACACGTAGTGCCATCGCGCGGCACCCGCGTACCTCTGAATTCGTTTGCATGACGCTCTCCCCAATAGTCCCACAACGCCGCGGGAAAGCCCGCAGGCGTGCCCAGGCAAGGCGGTATTGTAACAGATTCTCCATCGACATTCCTAGCCCCCCCACCCGGGATTTTGCTCCAAACGCTCCACAATCGCACGAGCGACGCTCGCCGTTCCCCAATCACCCCGGTAGGTCCGATAGGACTGCCAAAAACGGGCCTTGGCCGTCTCCGCGTCTCGCTCAAGTAGCGCCATCGCGCCCGCATGGAAATAAACATCGGCCAGCAGTTCCCACGGTTCATCCGTCGTGGCGGCCAGCGTTTCCAGGGATTCCAGCGTAACGTCACCGGAAACGTAGTCGTACATTGCTTCAAACCACTCCGGCGTTTGAGGCGACTCCACGCCCTTCGTGAAGTCGATCCCCGAGCGTAGTGTTGCGAGCAACGCGGCAGCCTCCTCGCCCTGCCCAAATATGCGCAGCAGGGACGCCATCAGCAATGTCGGTTGTGTCTGCTCGGGAAACCGTTCTGAAATCGTGCGGACGTTCGTGAGCGCACCGTCAAGATCACCCGTCTCCACCATCACAAGCGCCGGGTAAACAAAGTGGTAATAATCCTGCTTCTCTCGGAACGACTGAAGCTTTTGCAGGTCAGCCATCGCCGTGTCAAACTCGTTGAGCCAATACCTCAGCCGCCAGCGAAAATAATAGCCCTCTTCGGCCGCCGCCCCACCGCCGCCGTTGACGATGGCCGATGTTCTTGCGTCCGCAGCCTCGGCATACCGCCTCAGGCTTTCGAGGCACTGACCCTCCGCGTTGAAACAGCGAACCCGCGTAGGCCAGATTTCTTGAGCCTCGCGGGCGACGGTCAGCGACTTCTCGAAGTAGTCATTGGCCGTCGCCGCATCACGGATGCTGCTATCGCTATCGTAGACCTCACCAGCCAACCGGTAGGCAATCGAAAGCAAATAGTAAGGCAAGTCCTCAAAGTGCCCGCTGTCGATCAGTGACCGCAGCTTGGCTTCACTCTCGTCAAAACCTTCAAGCGTGTGCGTGCGAGCCATACGCTGGTTGCGCGCTCGCGCCAGGTTAATCTCTGACTGTGGGAAGAACGCCCCGCGATCACCCGCTAGGCTCACGCTGTTTTGATACGAAACAATCGCCTCCGGCGCATTGTCCCGATGCATGGCCAGCCCGCGAAACAACCACGCCTCAGCAGAAGGCGGACCGCCAGCGGCATCTGCCTCCGCGATAGCCGCACGAGAGGCCTCGAACGAACGGTTGCGCCACAGCGCCCAACTGCGCAGGTACGCCGCTTCTGCATCCGTCGGAACCTCAACCAAACGCTGATCCAGCGATGCCACTGCGGCACCCGCATCACCCGTTCCAATCGCCATGAGCGCACGAACGAGCCGCAGGTCTTCCTCTGCCGCACCCAGCTCAACGGCAGCCGCAACATCATCTGCTACAGCGGCGACATCACGATAGTTCACCTGGGCAAGCTGTTGGTAGGCACCCTGAATGAGATCCAGGGCTTCCTGGTGGCGTGCCGACGCAGCGCTCAACGCCCAACCCGTCGAGACTACGACGAGCCCCATGGTTAGCGCAAAGGCGCTGGCCATAGCCTTGTGACGCCGAACCCATTTCCCGGCTCGCTCGATTACACCAACACGCCGCGACAGGATCGGCCGACCGCCTGCAAACCGGCGCAAGTCTTCGGCCTGCGCCTCAGCGGAGGCGTAGCGCTCTCGGGCGTCTTTGCGGATGGACCTTAGACATATAGTCTCCAAATCACGGGGCAAACCGGGAACAATCTGTCGCGGACGCTTCGGCTCCACATCGCACACGGCGCGAATGATCTGCTCGCGAGATTCACCCTCGAACGGTCGCCGCCCGGTGATGATTTCATAAAGCGTCACGCCCAGCGAGTAGATATCCGACCGATGGTCCACGGCCGAGGTCTCACCGCGCGCCTGCTCCGGCGAAAGGTACGACGGCGTCCCCATCACCTCACCGGATATGGTCAAGTGCGGTTGGTCGGCCAAGCGCGCCAAACCGAAGTCGGTAATGTAGATTCGGTTGTCTTCAGAAAGAATCAGGTTGTGCGGTTTGATGTCACGATGAACCACACCCTCGGCGTGGGCGTGGGCAAGCCCTTCGGCCACGCCAGCCAATAACCCCGCGATGTGCCGGTAGTCGGCCAGGCTGCGAAACGATTCCGTGCGACCGGCGTTATCAACCGAAGCTGTATCGCCGTGCGACTCCGAAGTTTCTGTAGCCCCTGTTGAACCATACGCTGGCTTTCCTACGCTGGAACCTGCCACAGACGAGCTATCACCTTGATGCCAACTGAATCCGCCGGACGTTTTCGATGATATCGAAGCGTGTGCCGAACTGAGAAGCTGCGGGTTGGAACGAATCACGGCGGCCACATCCTCGCCGCGCACAAGCTTCATCGCATAATAGTAATGGCCTTCGTGTTCACCCTGGGCATACACAGGCACCACATTGGCGTGGTTGATCCGGGCGGCGGCCTGCGCCTCCTGGCGAAACCGCTCGATCGCCGCACGCCCATGCCGCGCCAAATGCGGAAGCACCTTCAGCGCAACCTGCCGACCTAGCGAGACCTGCTGCGCCCGGTAGACGATACCCATGCCACCACGGCCAAGTTCGGAAACCACCTGGAAGTCGGCCAACTGACTACCGACCGCGAGCGTTTGCTCTTCCCACGGAAGATGGGAACCGCCGCGTCGCGCCTTCCACGGCTCGGACGAATGTGCAGAACCCGGCCCGTCAAACCCAAACGCCAGCCGCAAATCTGCCTCAAGCGGATCCGCGACGTCCGTTATCGCCGGGCTCGCCTCCGGTTCCGCGATCGCACCACACTGAACGCATGAGTCGGCACCACCGATGGCCCGGTTACCGTCGCTCGACCCACATGATGAACAGGTGCCATGCGTCATGAACAAATCCTCGATGAGCGCAGCCGCGCTCAACCTCCTATAGACACCCAAGCTGCCGAGTTTGACACGGATCCCTGGGCTTTACACGCCAAACGACCAAATAACTAGACGGTTAGACGTCGTCTTCCGGGTCGAGCGAGCTGAGTTGCTCCTTCACGCGTCGAAGCACGCGGGATTTGGCCTGATAGACGCTCGCTTTGCTCATTTCCAGTTGCTCGGCCGCCTCCTCGACGGCTACGCCGCGTAACGCGTGCAATTCAAACGCCTTGAGCGTGGAGGCCTCAAACTCAGACGCAATGGAACGAAGTGCCCACCGGAGCCGGTGCAGCCGCCACTCCTGCTCCCAGCGAAGATCGGCACTGCTCTCTCGCTCGGCCTGAATATAATCCAAGGCCTGCGGATCTAAGGGTTTGCCCTGCTTTTCGTCTTTCTTGGCCCGCCGCCCCATTGCATGTACGACGGCCGTCCGCAGGTAGCCACGAAACCGCCCCTTCCGAGCGTCGTACTCGAAACCCTCCATCGCCTTGAA
>JAJRSR010000206.1 GCA_024278695.1 Planctomycetota bacterium
CGGTTTTCTTGTATTTTTTGCGCGGGAACAGCTTGAAGAAGCACCAGGTGTGAACAAACAGCGAAACCACTACGCCCCAAAACAGCAGATAGTCGAGCAGGTAGCCGTACGCGCCGCTGGCCCACATCAGACGCGCTCCAGCGAGAGATCGATCGCCGGCGCGCCGTGCGTGATGGCGCCCACGGAAATCCGTTCCACCCCGGTCTGAGCGACGGCCGCGATGGTCTCCAGCGTGATGCCGCCCGAGGCCTCCAGTTCCACCTTGCCGCGCAGCCCCAACCCGTCGCGAAGTGCCACGGCGCGACGCAACTCATCGGGAGAGAAATTGTCGAGCAGTACGACGTCGATTCCGGTGACGGAGAACAACGCCTCCGCCTGAGCCAACGTGTCGGCCTCCACCTCCACAAAAGTGGGTACGATACCCTCCGCATGCATTCGGTTGAGCATCTCGAAAATGGTAGAAGAGAGACGCTCCGGACCCACGCCCGCGATGTGGTTATCCTTGATGAGTACGGCGTCATACAAGCCCTGGCGGTGGTTCACGCCGCCGCCGCTACGCACCGCGTATTTGTCCAGCGTGCGCCAAGCCGGCGTCGTCTTACGCGTGTCCAATACCTGAGCTTTGGTCCCCGACACAGCATCCACGAACGCCCGCGTCAGCGTGGCCACCCCGCACAGCCGTTGAAGAAAATTGAGTAGCACACGCTCGGCCGACAGGATCGATCCAAGCGGACCGGACAGGGTCGCCAACGTCGTGGGATCGTCGCCCATACGCATGCCGTCTTCCACGCCGTCGAACCAGCAAAGTCTGATCGCAGCGTCGTACGCCTGTAGCACGCGCGGTCCCAACTCGCAGCCACAAAACACGCCGGCTTGTTTTGCGATCAGTTGAAACGTGGCCGGTTCATCGGGTGATGGCATCAGGTCGGTTGTGATGTCGCCGTCACCGAGATCCTCGCGTTTGGCAATCGCGATCACCTCGCCCACCGTCTTGTCGTCTAGTGTGCTCATCACGCGGATTCTCGCGGGATCACCGGGATTGGCAAGGCGGATCAGAGAACCGGGTTCAACGACCCACGGCGAACAGGTGGCGTTGCCCGCGAAGAAAAATCGTGCCGTCGGAAATCGCGGGGCTGGCCATTAGCACTTCACCCATCGATGGCGTGGCGAGCACCTCGTAGGTTCTTCCGGCTTTGATGATGAAAACGTCGCCGTCCTCACTGGGCAGGTAGAGTTTTCCGTCGGCTGCGACCGGAGACGCGGAAAAGCCCGCGCCGCCATGCGGTAGACGCTTGCGGTAGTGTTGCTCACCCGATCGGAGGTCGTAGCACGTCAGGAATCCTTGATTTTGAAGGGTATACAGCAGCCCTCGGTAGATGATCGGCGTAGGCATATAAGGGCCACGTTTGGTTTTGCTCCAGGCGACGAAGCGGTTGGCGGTCTCGCCGGTGGGTAGCGTGATGTCGCCGGTAGCCCCGGCGCGAATCGTGAAGATTGGAGCCTGCGGACGACGGCCGCTACAGACGACGAGGAGATCATCCGCGAAGATCGGCGTGGGTGCGGTGATCTGCGAGCTGCCGCCGAGCCGCCACAACTCTTTTCCCGTTTTCGGATCATACCCCATGATGAAGTTTGATCCGTTGGTGATGAGCTCCGGGCGGCGGGTATGCGGAAACACCGTGGGCGTGCCCCAGCCCGGCAATTCATCCCGCTGAGTGGTCCAGACCGTCTCGCCGGTTTCGGCATCGACGGCGAGAAGGTAATCCAGTTCCGACGTGTCGCATTGCAGGATCACCTTGCCGTCCCAGATGATCGGGGAGCTGGCCGGTCCCCATTCGTATTCGGGATCGTCGTACGCCCCAACGTTCAGATCGCCGAGCGTTTTCTTCCACAGCGGCTTGCCGTCGAGGTTAAACGCGAACAGCCCCTCCGCCCCGAAATGAGCGATAACACGCTGGCCGTCCGTGGCCGGCGTGCAGTTGTTGTAGGTCGCCTTGATGTGACGCTTGGATCGGGGGACGCCCTCGTGGGCGATGCGCTCCCACAAGATTTTCCCCGTGTGTTTATCAAGGCAGTAGACGACAAACTTATGGACCGTCATATCCTTTGAGGCGTCGCCATCGCCGTAGAGCCCCGGTTTGATTGTGGCGTCGGCACGTGAGCTGATGGCCGAGGTGACGAAGAGCTTGTCGCCCCAGACGATCGGGCACGCATGGGCGAGCCCGGGAATCTCGGCACGCCAGCGGATGTTCTTCGCGGTTTTGGCGTCCCATTGTTCCGGCAGGTTTTGACCGTCGGCCACACCCGAGGCAAACGCACCGCGAAACTGGGGCCAATGACCCGCGTTCGTGACTGCAACGCTCGGGTGGTCATCCGCGAATGATGTAGCCCCCGCGCAGCACACTACGAGCACACACACCCGCATGGCCACGGTGTTGTTTCGAAGCATTATCATAGGGTTTTCCTTTGGCTCTTGTTATGGCTTTGGGTTTATTGCGCGTTTGCGAAAAGTGCTGCCGGTTCATAGCGCTCATCCTCGACGCTTGCGTTCAACCCGTTTAACACGCCGCGAACGGTGCGGTGGCCGATATCATCTGCCCAGGCGAGCGGTCCGCGTGGGTAGTTTGTGCCTTTGGTCATGGCGGTGTCGATGTCGTCGCTGCTGGCAACGCTGGCGGAGTAGGCCGAGCCGGCTTCGTTGAGGATGGCCGCAAGGATTCGGCTAAACACGTACTGCTCGGTGCTGGTGGCTTCAGTGGCACCGGCCTTGACGCAGAACGCGAGCATGGCGTCGCTAAACAACGGCGAGAGTTGAAAACTCTTTCGCTCCACCGGGTAGGCCGGGATGGGGGTGTCGCCGTCGTACAGATAAAACCCGCGGCCCGTCTTTCGGCCGAGATGGTTTTGTTCTACGAGGCTCTTTTGGATGTCGTGCGGTGTGAAGCGAGCGTGCCGGTCCATCTGCTCCCAGACGGAGGTGCTGACGGCGAAGTTCACGTCGAGCCCGACGAGGTCCATCAACTCGAACGGCCCCATGCGAAACGCGCCGTGGGTCCGCATCACAAGGTCGATCTCGTCCACGCCGGCGACGCCCTCACCGAGTAGACGTAGCGCTTCGAGGTAATACCCGCGAGCGACACGGTTGACGATGAAACCGGGTGTGTCCTTCGCGCGAACCGGAACCTTGCCCCACGCAGTTGCGGCTTGGAACGCTAGGTCCACGCTGGCTTCGGCGCTCTGCTGTCCGGCGATCACTTCCACGAGCGGCATGACCGGGGCCGGGTTGAAAAAGTGCATCCCGATGACACGCGACGGATCGGAGACGGCCTCCGCGATGCTCGACACCGATAGCGATGACGTGTTGGTGGCCAGCACGGCGCTATCGGGCGTAGCATCTTGGAGCGATTGAAACACTTTATGCTTGATGTCGATATTTTCGACGACGGCCTCGATCGCAAGCTGCACGTTATCGAGACCGGTGATCTCGGTGCTCGTGACGATGCGCGCCAGTTGCACGTCTCGATCGGCTTGCGATGTCTTCCCTTTCTCGACGGATCGGTCGAGCCGTTTGGTGATGCCGTCGACTGCGCGGTCGAGCATGCCCTGGTCAATGTCGATCAGGTGGACCGTGCAGCCGTGCTTTGCCGCAAGCTGAGCGATGCCCGCGCCCATCGTTCCGCCGCCCACCACCGCGATCGTTTGTATGTTGTCCATCTGTAACTCTGACTAACTCTGGAGTAGAAATCAGTGGAGCCCGCTGCCCTGGCGGTCCATAAGCGTATCCGCAGTCGGATCGTAGCAGAGTCATTTGGAAGGGCAACTACGCAGGTTGAGGACTTCTCAATTTCCGCACAACGGCTTGGATGAACCGAGCGATCCGTGAACCGCCCTGAGCCGTAGGTTTCAACCTGCGCGGTGTCCCAGGCATCGAACGTCACACGAAACACCGCGCAATCGGGCAACCGCTTTTCGATTTGTGGGTCGGATCCGTCACGAAACGGTTGGTCGTGCTCGTGCCGGCGTGTTCTAATCGGCCAGCGCGTCGACGTTGACTTTAGTAACGCGGTTGACTTCTTCTATCGTGGTGATGCCGTCGCGGACTTTGGCCCAGCCGTCTTCACGCATGAGCCCCATGCCCTTGTTGCGGGCGACGATCTGCATCTCACCGGCGCTCTTGCGATCAACGATCATCTCGCGCATCTCCTCATCCACACGCAGGATTTCATAGATGCCCATCCGCCCGCGATAGCCGCTGCCGCGGCAATCACGACACCCCGCGCCGCGAAAGACCTCGACCCCCTTCTCCAGCGGGAAATCAGCCGGAAGCTCTGCGGCGTCTGGAACATAGGGCTCTCGACAGGCCGGACAGATTTTTCTCACGAGCCGCTGAGCCAGCACGCCACTGATGGCACTGGACACGAGGAACGGCTCCACGCCCATATCAAGCAGACGCGTCGAAGCGGTTGCGGCATCGTTCGTGTGAAGCGTGCTGAACACAAGGTGACCGGTGAGCGATGCGTTGATGGCCACCTCGGCCGTCTCCAAGTCACGAATCTCACCGACGAGGATTACGTCCGGGTCATGCCGCAAGAACGACCGCAACCCCGCCGCAAAGGACAGCCCAATGTGCGGCTTGACCTGCACCTGCTGGATACCGTCGAGGTAATACTCGATCGGATCCTCGATGGTTAGAATCTTGATCGTGTCGCTGCGAATGGAGTTGAGCGCACTATAGAGCGTCGTCGTTTTCCCTGAACCGGTCGGCCCGGTAACGAGAATAATACCGAACGGCTGATGAATCAGCTCTTCCATCGCACCGTGCGCCTGCCCCTGCATACCAAGTTGATCGAGCGAAGTCAGTGCTGATTGCTTATCAAGAATACGCATGACCACCGCACCGCCAAAGGCTGTGGGGATAATACTCACACGCAAATCAATGTCACGGTTCTGCGCCTTGATCTTGAAACCACCGTCTTGCGGCAGGCGTTTCTCGGCGATGTTCAGATTCGATAGAATCTTGATACGGCTCACGATCGCAGCGTGGAACCGGCGAATCTCCGGCGGCACGTTCGTCGTGTGGAGCACGCCGTCGATGCGGTACCGAATCTTCAGATCATCTTCGTACGGCTCGATGTGAACGTCACTGGCACGATCGCGGATCGCCTCGAGTAAAATCTCATTGACGAGTTTGACGACCGTCGCTTCCTGAGCCTGTTCGATCAGGTCGGCGTCGTCCTGATCGACATCGCTCACGACCTCGATCGTGTCGGCCTTGTCGCCCATCATGCGTTCGATGGTGTCGCCGCCGACGCCGTAGTGCCGCTTGATGATCCGCGAGATTTCCTCGCCGGTCGCAAGCACGGTCTCGATCTTGGCACCCATGAGCATCCGCAGCTCATCGAACGCGTAGAGGTTGAACGGGTTGTTGGTGGCCACGCGAATCGTACCGTTGTGCCGGTCAATCGGCACGACGCGGTCTCGGTGGACCACTTTCGAGGGCGTCTGCTGGAGCAGTTCCTCGTCGATCTCGACTTCCGACAGATCAATCAGCGGAATGGAAAGCTGATCGCTATAGATGGAGAGGTAGTCGCGTTCCGTGATGTGCCCGAGCCTTACCAGACATTGCTCGATACGCTCGGACGGCTTACGCGCGGCCTGAGCCTCTTTGAGCTGTTTGTCGTTGACTTTCTTCTGCTTGACGAGTGCGTCGCTGACTGTCACGGGTATATCCTGGTCGGGCGTCGGGATCGCCATAGCGATCCGATCGGAGCGTCCACAAACAAAACATCGGCTACACAGACACCGACGTGCTAAGTTATACCGGCACGCCCGCCTTGGGATTCAAGCTTCGTCGATTTCTCGTAAGTACAGCCTACAAATAAGGTTCGAGCCGAACACCACCGACACGGGACAACCCTGGTCTGATATTCTCCCCCGTAAAGCCCCCTCCAATCGCCACAACTCGACGGCTTGCGATGCGTTTTTGCTTGGATTGAACGTGTGGCAACCCGCTGGTACGGTGTTTCGACTATGTCTGATACCGAGAAACTAACGACACGCCTTGAGCGATACGCCGCCGCCCTGACTGCCCGAGACCAACGCCATGTCCTGCGATTCTGGGAGGGGCTGGATGAGCCGCAGCAGGCCGCGTTGCTGAGCGATATTGAATCCATCCCGTGGGAGATCGTCGATCCGCTGATCGCTTCGCATGTGCTTCGCGCGCCGGAGCGTACCATGCCGGAGCGCATTGAACCGGCCCCGCTTTTTCCGGCGATCCCCTCGAAGGAACGCGGGCCGGAGTACGACCGCGCGCGTGGCGTCGGCCGTGCGTTGCTTAGCGACGGCAAGGTGGCCGCGTTCACGGTGGCCGGGGGGCAGGGCACACGGCTGGGTGTTGATGGACCAAAGGGCTGCGTACCCGTGACGCCGGTCGGCGGGATCACGCTGTTCGAGCTTTTTGCGCAGATGGTACTCGCCGCGCGAAAGAAATATGCATCCGACATCGCGTGGTACATCATGACAAGCCCGGACAACCACGCGGAGACGGTGGCGTTCTTTGAAACGCACGACTTTTTCGGGCTTGCCCGGGGTGACGTCATGTTCTTCTCGCAGGGGACGCTGCCGGCCTTTGATAGAACCGGGAAGCTGCTGCTCTCAGAGAAGCACCGACTGGCACTCGCCCCGGACGGTCACGGCGGGTCGCTTAAGGCGCTGGTGAACAGCGGCGCATTGGCCGACATGCAACGGCGCGGTGTTGAGGTGATCTCCTATTTTCAGGTAGACAATCCGCTGGTGCGGCCTTTCGACGCGCTGTTTTTGGGTTTGCACGCCGTGGCAAAATCGGAGATGTCGACCAAGATCACACCCAAAGCATCCGACTTGGAACGGGTGGGGAATCTTTGTCTCGCGGATGGCAAGGTGTCCATGATCGAGTATTTGGAGCTACCGGAGGCGCTGGCCCACGCGAAAAACGACGACGGCACGCGCCGGTTCGACGCGGCCAACCTCGCGGTTCACTTGATGGACGTAGCGATGGTGGAGAGAATCGTCGGGACATCTTTCGAGCTACCGTTTCGCCGGGCTGAAAAAGCAGTCGCCTTCGTTGATGAGCGAGGCGAAACGGTGACGCCGGACGCACCCAACGCCGTCAAACTAGAGGCGTTTGTCTTCGACGCCCTGCCGCTCGCCCAACACGCGATGCTCCTGGAAGTGGACCGCCGCGAGGAGTTTTCACCCGTGAAGAACGCCTCCGGGGCCGACTCGCTTGAGACCTCACATCGCGATCAAACCGCGCGAGCCTGCCGTTGGCTGGAAACGGCCGGTGTGGATGTGCCGCGTAACAACGACGGCACGCCAGACGTAAACGTCTGCATCACACCAAGTTTCGCACTCGACGCGGAGGACGTGGCCAACAAAATCAAAGATATTCCGGCGCTCGCACCCGGCAGCGTTCACCTGTTGCGATAGGAACCTGCGCTACGGCTCTTGTACGACCCACTTGCCGTGATCGTTGCGGGCGATGTGTAGGAGGTCAAAGTCTCTTTTGCGCAGCTCGGCGTTGCGGCCGTCGATGCTGATGACCACCAGCCGGTCCCAGTTGATTTCCAGCTTGCTGAGGTCGAGGGAGAACTGCTTGACGCCGCGTGTTTGGATCTGAATCTTGTTGCGCGCTTCGTGGAAATCACCCGTCGCCCAGCCGCCTTCGGCCTTAGCGCGGAGCACCTCGACCTGAACCCATCCCGGCTCAACATAGACGGTGCCTTCTCCGGCGGCGTCATCATCCGGAACAGGAGAAGGCGTTTCAGGCTGGCGTTCGACCGGCTCGACAGGCACAACAGCCGACGATCTTTGCGGCGGCATCTCCACTCTCGATGATGGCTTACGGCAGGACGGCAGTGAAACCATCAACGCAACGAAACCGATCAACGAAAAATAACCACAACGGTGTGCCTTCATCATGTTCCACTCCCTGGGCCATAACCGCCACGGCGGACCAAGCTGCCAAGCGTACCGCCGGCCGAGAATGTTGCCAATAAGCCCACGTTGTTGTACGGTCTGCGCTCTTGCAGGATGCACAAAAATGAAGCGTACACACGACATACGATCTACCACAATCTTAACGGTTCGACGCGGCAGCCGGGTGGCTATCGGCGGCGACGGGCAGGTGTCGCTCGGCGATACGGCCATCAAACACGACGCCCGAAAAATCCGCTCGCTCGCGGGCGGCACGGTGCTATGCGGCTTTGCCGGCTCCGCGGCTGACGCCTTCGCCCTGCTCGAACGGTTCGAGGCAAAGCTGGAAACCTACAAAGGCAACCTGCGCCGGGCGGCGATCGAACTGGCCAAGGCGTGGCGCACGGACCGGGCACTGCGCCGGCTGGAATCACTGTTGCTCGCGGTTTCCGCCGACGCGACGCTAATGATCGGCGGCTCCGGTGATGTGATCGAGCCGTCGGACGGCGTGATCGGCATCGGCTCCGGCGGTCAATACGCCACGGCCGCCGCCCGCGGGCTGCTGGAGCACACGGAGATGGCACCCGACGCCATTGTGACCAGCGCCCTGAACATCACGGCTGACATCTGCATCTACACGAACAACAACATCGCAGTGGAATCGCTCGGCGGATAGGTCCGCCGTGTGTGCTCATGCTACGACCCCGATTGACGAACCCCATGGAAGAAAAAACACCAAAAGAAATCGTCGAAGCGCTCGACCGCTACATCGTCGGTCAACATGCCGCCAAGCGTGCGGCCGCCGTGGCCATCCGCAATCGCTGGCGTCGCCGGCAGCTCCCCGATGCCATGCGCGACGAAGTCTCACCGGCCAACATGATCCTCATCGGTCCGACCGGCGTCGGAAAAACGGAGATCGCACGGCGGCTCGCCTCGTTGGTGAACGCACCGTTCATCAAGGTCGAAGCCACAAAATACACCGAAGTCGGGTATCACGGGCGCGATGTGGAGAGCATGGTTCGCGACCTCGTCGAACTGGCGTTCCATATGGTTCGCAAGGAGCAAACGCTGGTTCTCAAGATTGAGGCCGAACGTCGAAGCGAGGAGCAATTGCTTGACGCCCTGCTACCGGTTTCCGAATACGACCGCAGCGTGCAAGACGCCGACAGCGATGCGGCCGCTCGACGGCACCGCAACCGCGAAAAATTCCGCACGCAACTGCAAGCGGGAGAACTGGACGATCGCATGGTCGAGGTATCCGTCACGACCAAGGCCGCACCCGTCGGCATGATGGCCACACTCGGCGTGGACCAGATGGACGCGGGCGTGCAGAGCATGCTCGAAAGCATTATCCCGGCGCAGACCAAGACGCGATCCGTGCCGATTCGCGAAGCCCGAAAGATCATCTTCGAACAGCAGTGCGACGAACTAATCGACAAGGAAAAGGTCACGGAAATGGCACTACGTCGCTGCGAGAACAGCGGCATCATCTTCCTCGATGAGCTCGACAAGTTGGCCGCCCCTGAGCGGGCCCACGGACCAGACATCTCACGTCAGGGCGTGCAGCGCGATCTACTACCGATCATCGAAGGCTGCACGGTGAGCACGCGGTACGGCACCATCCGCACTGATTTTTTGCTTTTCATCGCGGCCGGTGCGTTTCATGATTGCAAGCCGAGCGATCTCATGCCGGAGTTGCAAGGCCGCCTCCCGGTCCGCGTCGAGCTAGAAGACCTCACGCGGGATGATTTCATCCGCATCCTCACCGATCCGGAAAACGCGCTGACCAAACAGCACGTCGCACTGCTCGGCACGGAGGGCGTCAAGATCGAGTTTTCCAAGGACGCGATCGTCGCCGTCGCGGACATGGCCGCCAAACTCAACCAGACCACCGAGAACATCGGAGCCCGCCGCCTGGTGACCGTCATGGAGCGGCTCATGGAGGAGATCAGCTTTACCGCAACCGACCGAAGCGGTGATACGATCAAAATCGATGCGGGCTACGTCACCGAGCAGCTATCCGCAATCTGCGAAGACAGCGACCTCTCACGGTTCATTCTGTAGCCTGTCATGCTGCAGCCTGGGCCGGCAGTCGCACTCTTGGCCTTCGAGCGTTTTCTTGCGGCTTGGAAACCTGACGATAAACAGTTATCGGACGTCCATGCCGCACCACCGCGATTGTCGCCGCAAACAAACCAAAGCACAGCCCTAGCGGAGTCCGACAGAATGGTCTAGAATGCTTGGTTCCGGGTTGGCGGCTAGGCTTGCCGCGCCGGGCTCGACCGCGAGGCACAGGGGCTGATGGGGTCGGTATTGGAAGCCAGATGGGCGCAGAGGAGTTAGTCTTGATCAAGGTCAGGCCGCGAGGTAACGAGTCGATCCAGCAGATGTTGAAGCGTTTTAAGCGTCTCTGTCAGCGTGAAGGTTTGACGCGTGACATGAAGCGTCACAGCTACTATGAAAAGCCCTCGGAGCGCAAGCGCCGTCAAACGCGCAAGGCCATCCGCCGCATTGAAAAAGATGCGATGCCGTCCTAACGGCGCTTTCACCGATAACATATTGCAGTGAATAATGACGAGCCGGCTCGTGCCTACCATCGCGCGAGCCGGTTTTTCGTGCGCCGAAACGCCGACCAAGCCGATATAGGTCTGTGCGGTGGGCTCTCGCGGACCGCCGCAAGACGTAGTGCGTTTTGTGAAACCACTGAGCCGAACTGAGTCACCAGAGGCGATTACGAACGATGACGGACAAGAAAGTAGCGTTGGTCACAGGTGGTTCGCGCGGCATCGGGCGGGCAACGTGCATCGAGCTGGCCAAGGTCGGGTATACCGTTCTTATCAACTATCACGAAAACCTGGAGGCGGCCGAGGAGACGCGCAAGGCCGTGGAAACATGCGGCGCAGAAGCGGAAATCTGCCAGGCTGATGTCTCGGCCAAGTCACACCGCGACCTGCTCGTCGCGTTCATGTTGGAGCGGTTTGGTCGGGTTGATCTGCTGGTCAACTGCGCCGGGGTAGCACCGGCCGTGCGTCACGACATCCTGGAAACGCCCGAAGAAAGCTTCGATCATATTCTCAGCGTGAACCTCCGGGCCGTGTATTTCATGACGCAGCGCGTGGCCAACGCGATGGTGGGGCTCACCGAATCCGGCGTGATCGAAGGCGGCGCGATCGTCAACATCTCCTCACTACGCTCCTACACCGTCGCGAAGAACTACGGTGAGTATTGCATCAGCAAGGCCGGCGTGAGCATGATCACAAAGCTCTTCGCGGTGCGGCTGGCGGAGTTCGGGATCAACGTCTACGAGATCAGCCCCGGCATCATCAAAACCGACATGACGTCGGCCGACTCGGTGCAGGAGTTTTACAACAAAAAAATCGCACAAGGCATGGCCCCGATCAACCGCTGGGGCAAGCCGGAGGAAGTCGGCCGAGCCATCGCCGCTATCGCACGCGGCGACTTCCCGTTTAGCACCGGCGAAGTCTTCCACGTGGACGGCGGCTGGGGGCTGCGCGAGTTATAGCACGACCTTGCAACACCACCGCTCCGAGCGCAAACCACTCCTGATCGTTCGACACGCTTCGCCCGCTTAACGAATCCCTCTCGAACCCTACGGTTCAAAAAACATCGGCGATGGAGCAACCGCCCCACCGCCGATGCGAGATTCAACGTCTTCACGAATGCATGATGAACGTACTACAGCCTACGGGCACGTGACTGAAATCGGGGCCACGCAACCTCCTGGGGTTACCAGCTCGACATCAAACGTCCCCGTGGGGCAGCACGAGGTGATCGAGGCCAGCCGCCCCGCAACCACCACATCAAACAATTCACCCGCGATGGAGAAGGTCACCGTGTGCCCGTCGTGCAGAAAATTATTCAAGACAATCAACGCCGACGTGTAGCCATCGCTGTTGCAACGCGCACGCATCCGACGAACATCAGCACAAGCCACCGGCGGAACCGTCGGACAGGGGTTCGGATTACAACTCACGTCATCGCCACGATAGGTGCCCAGCAACGCCACGCATGCGGGCTCCGTATCGACAAGGCATGACTCGTCAGAGAAGCAGCAAGCTCCCGTCGGCAAGGGGCACAGGTCCGGCACGCACACCGTGAAGTTGCCCTGGTAGATCGAGCCTGCGGCCGTGCAGTCTCCCTCGGTGATTTCAGAACAAGCCCCACTCTGCGCACAGCAGGCACCAAGCGGCTGCGGACAAAGGTTCGGCACGCAACCGGTACCGTGACCGGAGTAAAGCCCGCCAGCACTCAGACAAAGCGGCTCGGTCAGCTCACTACAGCTTCCCTCGATAAAGCAGCAGGCACCCGTCGGCTCCGGGCAGGGGTCTGGATCACAAACCGTGTCATCACCCGAATAGAGCCCGGTGCAGGCCGCTACAGAGGTGATCGCGCAAGTGCCGTCCGAGATGCAGCAAGCACCGGTGGCCGGTTGCGGACAGGGGTTCGGATCACACACCACGCCTTCACCCAGGAAGGTGCCACCGGCGTTTTCGCACTGGGATTGGGTGTTGGTGTTGAACCCGCAGGTTCCTTCCGACGAGCAGCACGTCCCCGTAACCTCTGCGAGACATTCAATCAACACGGGCGCAACGCAGCCGGCTGGCTCCATCACGGACACCTCAATGATGCCGGGGTTACAGCAATTCTCGAGCGAGGCGAGCCGCCCGACAATGCCGGCCTCCATCGGTACGCCATTGATGCCAACCGTCACGCGTTGACCATCGTGGCTTTCGTCGCGGAGCACGACAAGCGCCGACACGCCGCCATCGGGCGTGCACCTAGCTCGCAACCGTCGAACGCTACTGCAAGTGGGAAGCGGCGGCGGACAGACCGATGGATCACCCACCTCAACCAAGGCCGAAAGAAACGCCACAATGTCGTTAATCTGCTCGGGAGTGGACGGAACGATCGGTACGCGAGATGCGGGAGACTGATAGAACTCAACAGCCTCACGCAACGTGCGAACCGACGAGTCATGAAAGAACGAGCCAAGGTTTGGGTCGGACACGCCCTTTCTGATCCGAGCGACGTCGATCAGCGGACGGACATCAAACTGCATGATCCCGATTGAGGGGCACCCAAGCCCGTCGCAACCCGGGCACTGGTCGCCACAATCAACGCACAGTTGGTTTTCATCGGGGAGCGCACACTCGGCACCCACGCAATCCGTCGGGCAGCCGACGTCCAGATTGCTCGGGTGATCGACAATACCGGTCGCACGCACGTCGATATCATCGAGCATCGGGCCTTGGTGGCAAACCGCGCAGTCGGCGTCAATAAACCGCTGGCGACCATCGGCGATCTGATTGGCGTTGGCCGATGAACAAAAGCCGAGGAACTGAGCAATGAGCCGGTCCAAGTTGTCTTCACGGTTGCTGTCGGACGTGCCGGGAACACAGGTACCACCCGTGCATTGGTCCGGCGGGCAAACCGGCGGCACACCCGGACACGGTCCACACGTCACGCCGTCGTCATCACCGCCGACGCACTCGCCGTCCAAACGCCCCTTGAGATCACCCTGCCCGTCATTGACTTGCGTCTTGAGGGTAAACTGAAACTCTTCCATGAACGTCAACTCTTCGATGGTGGCCGCACGGTTGCTGAGAAGCAAACCGTTTGTCGGGTCATTGTTACGCGGCAGCACGCGCGGCGTGTGCTGGGTGACGGCAGTCTGGCAGAATGCAATGAGGTCATCGCCGCCGCCGAAACACGGGCTCCAGCCATACGGAGCGGTATCCTCGATGTTCATCAGGTGCATCGACACTCGAAACACCGGCGGATCACCCAGGACGTTCTCCAGGATGAGCCCGCGCTGGTCCCCCATACGCATCATGCACGGACTCTCGAGGTCGGGAATGGCCGGGTTGTTCTCCGCAGCGAAAAGTGCGTTGAGCGGATCATCGTTAAACACCGCCGTAATCGACTCAGGAAGCAGTCCAAAGCCCTCTTCTGCGAAGTGGCACCGCTGGCACGTGCGCAGGTTCCCGTTGAAGGTACCCGTGTTAAACAGCAATTCGCCCTGGTCGAGCGTCGATGCCGCGACAATAGACGCCGTAGCGCCAGCCGAGTTTTTCCAGACAGGGTTGGTCACCAGAGAGAAATCTGAATTTCGATGGCAGGCGTCGCCGACGCAACAACCGGCACCGGCGGGCTCGGCCTGCCGTAAGGCCCTGACGCCCGTCATTGGGAGCGCAACCGTCGGGCACCCGGAGGCACCACCAGTAAGTGTACCATTGAAGTTAGCCTGCGTACCAGAAACGGCGGCCGTAAACGGAATGATGCCATTGAGGATGTCCGGTGCCATCAGGCAACTGTCACCAACACCCGGACAGTCGATACTGTTCACACAGCAATCTCCCGAAATCGCACAGACCTGAGGTGCGCCGTAGGCAACGCACACGTTGATGTCCAACGCGCCCGGGTTCCCGGTCCCGCGAAAACAAACCGCACCGGCCTGGGTATGGATCAACGAGAGCGTATCGGCCACCGCAACAGGAAGCAGAACATCCGCCGCGATGCCATGACTGCTCACAAACGAAGGCGACGCAATCAACACGGACGTAAGCCCGCATGCATCGGCTGTCGCCAGGTCTTGAGGCACATCACTCGGGAACGGAAAGGTGAAGTACTCCGTGCCAGCCGCGTCGTAGAACGCCAGCTCTGCCCGTGCACCGGAGCCGGGAGTCTGTTCGCCCCAAAGCGTTTCGCCCGGAGCAATCCGAACTTCGATGGCTTGGGCCGTGTTGTCGCCGTTGTCGCCCGCAGTCAGACCCTGAATTCTGATCTGACTCTGGGCGAGCGCGGATGAAGAAGCCAAGCCAAGCCAAACCGCGTAGCCCGCAATGATAACAATACGTGTGACGCTGCGTAACATAGTTCCTACCCTCTTTCTTGCCTATTCAGCTTGTACCCTGCGCGCATGAACACCGAGCCTCATCCGCCTACAAACAGCCCACAACCGGAAGTGCCCCAGCCGCCCGCGATTGTAACAGATTTTGGCGAAAAACTAAACGAAAACCACTGTTTTTTTGGTTTCGTCCGGAAAAGATCGGAATGGCCGAGAACCTCGCCGCTGGTGAGACACCAGAGGGGATGAGCCCCCGTGCAAGCCGTTCGCGAAACCCGCGATAGCCGAGATTCGGCAGCACCCCACGTCCGATTATGGCCACATCGCACGAAGTGCAACCATTTCGACGGTAACTATCGAAAACCCGAAACAGGGTCGGTTGAAACCGATCGAACCGCACCCGCCCGCCTAAACGAAGGACCAAGCCCCAGCCAAGCTGCCACCTCATCGAAGAAAAGCTCCCGCAGCGCTGGCCGACACTGTGACTATTCAGCGACTACTCGGCCGGGTGGAACCAAGCTCGTCGAACAAGTCCGTTCTTGATCTGATAGACCACGAGCGAAGACTCCGACATCATGTTCGAGCCTTCCTGCCAGAAGATATGCCGACGGACAGCCACGGACGAACCTGCCACCACGGAATCCTCAATGACACAGCGGGCAGACGTATGAGCTGCGAAGAAACGCGTCATCTGTCGCGTTACAGCACCGCGCCCGGAGGCATTCACCGAGAGCTTACGACCACGGACGTCCAACCACTCCACGTTCTCTCCCGACAGTGCGACGATCCCGTTGACGTCGTGGGCGTTAAACGCATCCGTCAATCGCTGCACGACCTGCAGCTCAGCAGGAACGGGCGTCACGCCGATATCGACGTGTTGTGCCCCTTCCGGATGCACGCCCCACACGATAGCCATACCTGCGACTGCGGCAACAAGACTCTTCATAGTTCACTCCTCAATGGTGTCGGAGATTATCGTTCGTCCAAACCCCTGATCCGAACCGAATGGCCGACGCCCTCATTGTATCGAAACCCACGCCGATAATCCAATCCGTCCGGCGCTTTTTCCGCCACGCACACCTTCGGCCGATCCGCCATTCACGATCCCTACGGCCTGACATGGGGTTGACACCAGACAGACAAACCGCACCGGTGTATCGAAAGTTTGGCCGCGGATCGTAAGCACGATTTGGGGAGCGGACAGACCGGAAACTGGTTTGGCGGCGTCGATCAGCCAATAACAGCCAGAAACGGGCGATTATCGGCCTGCATCGCTTGCAAATCCATGACCGGCGTGCTACAATCGGCGGCGTCACAGTAGGGTTCACCCGGGATGACTGAGTCACCCTTGGTGCGGCCCGATCGTAGTTGCTGCGTACCAATGCCTTGCTGACTCTTTGATTCTTCTCGAATCATGGTTCTTCTTTCGAGCCCGGCTCATTTATTGAGGGCTCCGGGCGGAGCGTTGTTGGCTCGTTCGGGTACGAAAGCATACGTAATTTTGAACGCCGACGTTATTACAGATTTGGGGGAATCGTGGAGCATCACATGGGGAACGAACGAATGATTCATCGAACGCTGCATCACTTGATGATCGCCGGATTGCTGGTGACTTTGACACCGTTGGTCGCAAAGGCCGAAATTCGCATCGTCACGATGACGGATCCTCAGATCGTCAACGTGTCGCGGAAGGTCGGCGTCGGCGGTCGTCTTCTGGAAACGAATGAAAACTTCGTCGAAGACACGATCTGGGTTGAGGCGTGGGGGCTACAGCTCGATGTCCCCGAAACTTCGCAGGACGCCGAGTTCAGAACAGCCCACTTCCATAACGCGAGTTCGCCTGACTGGCACACCATCCAACACGGTCACGGTGTGAATTTCGTCGGTGATTTCCAGGGTTTTTTTGTCGAAATGGAAGATGGCAGTCCGTTCTCCTTGCGCAGCCTCGACTACCGGTTGTTGAACACCGGCGGCCTCGCGCTAACCAGCGACATTCGACTTTCCACGTTCGTCGACCCACTGCTTCCGTACGAAGACCAATCCACACCGTTCCCGGTCGTATCCGACCCGGCGTTCCAGACCTTGAACATCACAGGGTTCGACAATGTCACCCGCGTCTACATCAGTTCGGTTCTCGGTCCGATACAGGACCGCATGCTCTGGGACAATATCGTGCTAGAAGTCGGCTGCGATCTGGCTGATCCGTTGGCTTGCGATGACATGAACGTGTGTACCACGGACGTCTGCAACGGCGGGCTGGGTTGCTCCAATACGCCAATCAGTTGTGACGATGGCGACGCCTGCACCGTGGATGCGTGTGATCCGATCTTGGGTTGCTCCAACACACCAGTCAATTGCAATGACAACAACGCCTGCACGGCCGATAGCTGCGACTCGCTTACCGGCTGTGTCAACGCCCCCCTTGATCCGGCCGTCGATTGTGACGACGCCAACGCCTGCACCGTGGATACCTGCGATGCCATCTTGGGCTGCACCAACACCGCCATCGACCCGGCCGTCACTTGTGACGACGCCAACGCCTGCACCACCGACGCTTGCGACGCCGCCCTTGGCTGCACCAACATCGCAATTGATCCTGCGGTCGATTGTGATGACGCGAATGCCTGCACGACCGACGCCTGCGACGCCATCCTCGGTTGCACCAACACGACCATCGATCCGGCCGTCGATTGTGACAATGGTGATGCGTGCACCGTCGGTGCCTGTGACACATTAACCGGCTGTTTCCAGACTGCGATCAGTTGCGATGACGCCAACGCCTGCACCACCGATAGTTGTGATCCGGTCACCGGATGCCTCAATGTTGCGGTCGATCCGGCCGTCGCCTGCGATGACGCGGACCTCTGCACCGACGACACGTGTGATCCGGTCAATGGGTGTACGAACACCGCGTTCGACGCCGCCGTAACGTGCGACGACGCCAACGCCTGCACGGCGGACACCTGCGACGCGCTCATCGGTTGTGTGAATACGGCCGTGATCCCGTGCAATCCGAACGGCGATATGACCGCGCCGGATGCCCTGGCGTTTGGCCCGAACGGCGACCTGTACGTCGCCAGCGTGGGCACGCATGAGGTTCTCCAGTACGACGGGCTCACGGGGCTCTTCGTGACGGCGTTTGTGCCTTCCGGCGGCGGTGGCTTGGTCACGCCCGGCGGTCTGGTCTTTGGTGCCGGCGGTGATCTGTATGTGTCCAGCACCGGCACGGATGAAGTCATTCGCTACGACGGCACAACGGGAGCCTTCGTCTCCGCGTTTGTCTCGGCTGGCAGCGGCGGACTGGTAGCTCCGAGTGGCCTCACCTTTGGTGCTAACGGCGACCTCTATGTGACAAGCTCCGGCACGAACGAGATCATGCAATACGATGGCACGACCGGTGCTTTCGTCATCGCGTTCGTCACACCGACGCCGTAACGCTGAGGCTCCAAGCGACGAAACGCCGCTCTGGACAACCAGGACTAGACGACAGACCTTACATGACTGAAACCTCTTGGGCGACCGAGACACCGCAAGCCAGGTGGTTCGGTCGCCTTTTTTCGATGCCGCTCCATCTGCCGGACTTGAACTACTCGCCGGATAAAGCCGCCCGAGCGACGGGAACGGACCACGCACGGGCCGATGAGACCCGAAAACAAAGCGCACCAAA
>JAJRSR010000207.1 GCA_024278695.1 Planctomycetota bacterium
AGACCCTAACCTACCGAACCAGCATGACTTAAAGTAGCGTATCGAACCAGCCGCCTGCCCGCTGGCTACCGACAGCCCGTGGCACTCGCGGAAAGCGTGCGACGCGGCTTCGCAGGGGCAGAAGGGTTGATCTATCGAGCGGCGCTGGATACAACCATCCTGACAGTGCGAACGTGCCATGACCGGACTCAAGAGATTCATCTTTCGATCGCTCGTCGCACCGGTGAGGCTTTACGCCCGGACAATGTTGGACCTCCGCATCCTCGGGGCTCATCACATTCCGACCGGTCCAAAAATCTACGCCCACAACCACATCAGCTCATTGGATACCGTCTGGGTGCTCCCGGTCTTCCCGGAGCCCGTGCATACCATCATCGGACCGGCCTACGCATCCAAGATCGGCTCGCGAGCCCTGGACTACCTGGAGCAGATCAACGCGATGCCCGAACACCGTGCGGCCGTCGTAGATCGAGCCGTCCACTACCTGCGTATGGGCGAACCCGTACACACGGCCCCCGAGGGCGATCTGCAAGAAGATGGAAAACTCGGGCGGTTCTATCCCGGCGTAGCGAAGATCTATCGGAAAGAGCGTGCGCCCATCATCCCCATGGCGCTGGTAGCGCCAAAGAAAGCCATGCGTCGGATCCGCATGTTTGATATGACCGTGGGTGAACGGCTTTACAAAGGAATCTTCGTGCTACGCGGGCCATTCTTCGTCAACACGGGGGAACCCTTCACACCTGAGGTGCGAGACGACATCGACGAGAAACAAGAAAACGAGCGTATCATGCAGGAACTGAAAGCCCGCATCCAATCCCTCGTCGATGAAGTTCGCAACAACTACCCAGAAGCCACCAGCTAGCACCAAACCAAACAGCGGCGTAACTCTGAACGGCCGATGCCCGCCAACGCGCCGAATCCTTCACTCTTACCAGCCAAGCGGCTCACGCTTGCGTTTCGCCTACGGGCTGCACCGCCCGCATGTGTCCATGCAGAATCCGTTGATGCAGAGCCCCCTCTGCCGGAGCATCGACCGTTACTAATAAGAGAAAACGCGACAACCAAGGAGCAGCGTGCCAGGAATACCCACAACCCACTACGCCGTTGTGGCAGCACCGTAGTAGTGAGTCATGTCCTTCTCGCGAACGCCGGTCAACACCACGCCGACAATATTGCCACCGGCAGTTTCCAGGTGGCGACGCGTCGCGCTGATTTCCGCGCGTGTTGATTTGCTGACGCGCAGCACGAGGATGATTTCATCCACCACGGCCGCCATCGTCAGCGCGTCGGCACTCCCCAGCACCGGCGGACCGTCGATCACGACCTGATCATAATCTCTAAAAAGCGCCTTCAGCGTCGCCTGGCCGCGTCGGCTAATCAAGAACGTGCCAAACTCCGCATCCACGGCACCAGCAGGAACGACAGAAAGGCCTTCGACTTCTCCATCATGCCTGACCTGTTCTTCCGTCGCTGTGCCGGCCAGCAACTCCCTAAGCCCAACGCGCCCGACCATGTCCAACGCCTCGGTCAATCCCTGCACCGCATTATCACAATCCACAAGCAACACGCGACGGTTCGTCGCGGCAAGCGTACGTGCAAGATCACGCGCGAGGTTCGATTTCCCGTCACCGGATGAGGGACTGGTGATGAGTTGGCTTCGACAACGGGATTTCGGCGACACGGCCAACAGGGTCGTCGCGATGCGATAGATCGGTCGCGAAGAATACGGAGTAGAGGCTGATGGTAACACCGGCACACCGCGACCGTTGGTCAGTTCGCCCACGCTGCCGAGTATCGGGAAGCTCAACTGGCGCGACATCTCCTCCGGATCCCGAATCTTGGTGTCAAACTGCTCCCGAACCAGGCCAGCGGCAGCGCCAAGCATCAAGCTAAGCAGCAGCGCCGCGGCCACATACTTCGGACGCTTGTCGATATTGGGCAGCAACGGTGCAATCGCCGCCGACTTGATCGTGATGCGCGCCGCTCGGTGCTGTTCCAGTTCCACGTTCCAAATCTTCTGACGAATCTGCACGCGAGCCTTGTCCAGCCGGTCTTGCTCAAACCGAACGTCCTGAACGGCCAACGTCTGCCGCATGAGCTCACCACGGCTCGGAAGCAATTCGGCCAACTCGTTCGCGACAACTTTTTCCATCGTCACGGCATCGAGTCGCTGCTCTTCCAGAAGGTTGCGCTGTACGTTGTGGAACTCCGGCAGAAGCAACGCCGCCCGCTCGTCCCGCGCTTTCCTCGACTCGGCAAGGCGATCATTCGCAACGACTACGGCAGGATGCGCCGCCCCCTTCCCCTGAGCCGAAAGTGCTGACAACGCTGTCAAAGACGCCCGAAGATCCTCCTCCAACTGGCTCCACTCGGAGTCAAGCTGCAGAAACTCTTGAAACTTGGCGAGGTCTGAGAAATTCGGCTGTTTACTTGCACCTTGGACATTGAGCGTCATGAGCTTGGCGTCGATCAGCGCGATCTGCTGCCGCGCCAAAGTCCGCTGGCTACCCAGCTCTGCCACTCGGGTATCGATCGACACTTCTGAAACCTCGGTGGCATTGCTGGTACTCAGTTCGCGCAACTCTTCGGAGCCCTCGCTGATACGTTTACCGAGTTCAACCTCCTCGTCGCGAAGGGAGCTCAGTACGTTCTTGGCCCACTTCTCGTTCTCCCGCTCGTGACGGGCGAGATACGACTCGACGACCTTGTTCAAAACCTTTTCACAATCAGAGCCATTGCGGCCCGTGAGCTTGACCTGGATGAGCTGTGTAGCGCGAACCTGTTCGGCCGTAATTCGTGCCGCCAACTCCGGGACCGGATCCGTAAGACTCCGCACCAACTCAAGCGAAGCGATCTCAGGATCCTCCAACGCCAGAGCCACAACACCCGGACTCCCGATGAGCCCGCACTGCGTGGCCATAAACTCCCGGTATTGCCGGGAGATGTCCGTATCCATATCGCTCTTGAGAATGGGCCTGACCACAGGCGCAACGTGGACGCTCACGCTGACTTCATACTTCGGCTCGGTCCCAAACCATGCCGCCGGGCACGCCACGGCCGCAGAGACAAAGGTCACGAAGACCACCGTCTTCCAACGTCGCAATAGCACCGAAGCGAGGCCCCGATGGCGCGCAGGCGTAGGGTTGTCGGCGTGACCTGTAGACATAGCATCCACGATAATCGTGCTCTGATCCATAAAATATGTATCGGCTACCGCCAGTCAAACGTGACCCCAGGGGGGACACGTTCGTAGGAATGCTTCCGCCACCGGCTACGGCACCAACCATCGACCGATAAACAGCGTCACGCCACACCGCCACCCAAACACCTTCGCGAAAGAGCACGGTCCGCGACTGGGTGCTCTGTGATCACGATGCTCCTATCCCAATGGAACGCTTGTGGGACTCGCGCGAGAGCCGTCCCACCGGCCCAAGGTATAGGGCGATTGCGTCGAAGAATCAAGATTGCCGAACAACGGAGTGCTTGCCGAAGCATTGGAATCGGGGCCGATAAACACAGAAAGTGCCATAAGTCGAATGATCCACGAGCCTCTGGGCAGGATAGGCAAAACGAGTGACTAACGTGAAACGTTTGTAACTTGGACACATTTCCGGCGCGCCGATAGCGGGATAGAATGTCGATCGTTCGGATTCCGATCGCCCGGTGGCGCGAAAACGCTGGATGTCGATTTCATAAGAGCTATGCAGAGGGAACGCGTGTTGCAGATTGAGGCATCCAAACCCGGACCGCGCGACGCCGTCCGCCTGCCGGATTTCTACGTCATCGGGGCGGCCAAGTCCGGCACGTCCACGCTCGCGACCCACCTCACCAACCATCCGGGCGTCTTCATGAGCCCGATCAAGGAGCCGGAGTTTTTCGCGGTCGATGAGGTTTTCTCAAAAGGCTTCGATTGGTACGGCAGGCTATTCAACGGCGCAACGGCGGACCAGCTTTGCGGTGAGGCCTCGACGGCTTACACGCGATCACCGCAGTTCCCCGACGCCGCGAAACGCATCTTCGACGCGACGCCCAACGCCAAACTAATCTACCTATTACGGCACCCGGTGGACCGGGCCTACTCGCACTACGTTCACCGAATCACCAAAGAACTGTTCCCGCACCAGCCGATCCGCAGGACTTTTGAGGAACACATCGTTCACGACCCGATGTGCCTCGACGGAAGTCGGTACATGGATCAAATTCGAAAGTACCTGGAGTACTTTCCAAAAGAATCACTGCTGTGTTTGTTTACGGAGGAGCTGCGTACCGATCCGCAGACGACCGTGCGTCTTGCGCTAGAGTTCCTGGGTTTGAAAGCTGTTGAGCTGCAAGACGCGTCGCTCCAACGAAACGAAACGGCACGGCAGCGGCGCAACCGGATACGGGCTCACGTTACCGGTCGGTGGCGCGACGTGCCCGGGCTCAACAGGATCGTCTCGGCCATGCCGAAAAGCTGGCGAGACCAGGTCTATCGGCTTCTGAAATGGTCGCCCTATGGACGCTGGATGACACGACGTCATACACCCCAACCCATGAGACCCGAAACCCGAACCAAACTGCTCGCCGAACTCGCGCAACCCAACGCCGAGCTGGCTGAGTTTCTAGATCGAGACCTGCCGGACTGGACGACATGATGATACGCACACACCGTCATACTGAGCCGCGAGTGGTTCGATACTGCTCTTGCGATGGGCGAATCGGGGTAGAGCCCTCGGTCCATCCCCCACCCTTCGCCTACGGCGAAGAATGGTGTACCCGAGAAACGGGGGGCACCTATCTGGTGAATGATGGCTGCGACACTGCACACCTCACCTGCTCATGCGAGGAGACCTCACTATGCTCCTGACCATCGCCGCCATCATCCTCATTAGTGCCGCACCACCGGCCAAGCCTATGACCACCGCAAGCCTCGTCGAAGGCACCAACCCGTTTGGCGTCTTTTTCGACGCCACCCAAGCGGATTCGGGCGTGGTTCAACCGCCGAACGACAAAGGACCGCGCAGCTTCGCAGCGTTTCATTACGAATGGCAATTCGGCGACGACGACACGGCGACATGGAAAACAACCGGCAAACACAAGAACAAAGCAACCGGATTCTTGACCGCCCATGTGTTTGACAAGCCCGGCACCTACGTGGTGACGCTCCGCGTGACGACCGAAACCAACAAACGCCACGACTACGCGCAAACAATCACCGTGCATGACGCCGACGTGACCTACGCCAACAGCTCCACCGGCACCACGGAAAACACGTTCTACGTATCGGCCGACGGTTCGGACACCAACGACGGATCGTTGAGCCGTCCGTTCCAGACGTGGAATCATGGGCTTGATCGGCTGTTCGCTGCGGGCGGCAAGAAACGCCTGCTGCTTCGGCGCGGCCACACCTTCAAAGCGTCCGGCTTTCGCGCGAAGGCTTTCACCGGACCGATCATCATCGGCGCGTATGGCACCGGCGAACGCCCCGTGATCTTCGCTGAAGGTCCAGAGACCATGCTGATGCTTGGGCCTGGTGACGACCTGACGGTGTTCGGACTCGCGTTTCGCTCCACATACGATCCGGTCACCGGGCGCGGGAGCCACCCCGACGTCATTCAGATGCTCAACACGAACCGGCACATCACAATCTACGACAACACCTTCTCAAACGCCGGCCTCAACCTTCATCTCGGCCAGATGGGTGAACTTGTGGAAACCGTCATTGCGGGAAACACCATCACAGCTTGGCAAAACTACGGCATCCTCAGCGGGCATTGGGAACGCGTCGCACTGATCGGTAATGCCATCCGCCAACACCCCGACGCGCGCACCGGCGACGGCAAGCGTCCCGACCCACCCGAGCCGGACCTTCCCAACCACGGACCCATCCGCCTGCGCACCACCGACCGCGTGCTGATCGCCTCGAACGATCTGTTTAGCAATACCGGCTGGTCTTCCGGTCGCGGCGGTGGACGGGCACACCAGCCGTGCCTGCGGCTGGGGTCCGGCGGACGAGCCGACCTCACGATCGTTTCCGATAATCTGATGGCGGGCGGGCTGACGATGGCCGGTGCCGGCCCCTCCAAGGGCACCGAACCGGCAAGAACGGGAAACACCTGGGAAAGAAACAGGTTCACCGCCCCCGCAGCGACGACAAGAATCCTGGAGACGGAGTTCGCCGGCGCGGTGATCAGAAACAACGTGTTCCTCAGACCCGATACCGGCGGCACCATGATGTCCGTGATTCGATTCGTTAAACCAAGGACACCGTCCGACTCGGAACGCAAGCTGACGAACTTGGTCCTCAACAATACCTACATATCCTTGGAAGCCAGCGGCCGCGACCGCTCTACGTTTGTCCAGGTGGAGCCCGAGACTTCCGGCATGTTGACTGTGATGAACAACCTGATGTACGCCCCGTCGGTCGGGAAATACGGCGCGATGATCGGCGGCAAGACCGCGAGAGACCTACAACGCGTCACCTCAGACCACAACTTATACTTTGGACCCGGCGGTGCCTTCGTGCGGCACGGGAAAAAGGGTTTGAACCTATCCGCATGGCAAACGAACACCGGCAACGACAAGCACAGCCTTGTGCAAGACCCACTGCTGTTGAACCCGAAGAAGCTCGACGTCCGCCTGCGATCTAAGCTCAGCGGCCACAAGAAGGATTCCCCGGCCATCGGTGCAGGAACGCCCCTGCCGACCGTCCACACCGACTTCACCGGCGCGCCCCGACCACACGGCAATACCTGGGACATCGGCGCGGTGGCACACACACCGACATCCCGCAAGGAAAAAGCCAAGCCGAGACGATGAGACGGTTAGGGAACGCGCCATGACCAACACACAACCAACACACACCGCAGTAGCGCACGCCCCACGGAGGCAAACGGCTTGGCTCAGGTAAGCGCCAAATCCCTCAAGCGAAACTCGCTCTTCGTCGCCATCGCACAGATGTGGCGCATGGGGTCCAGGTTTCTACTGACACCGTTGATCATCGGCAAGATCGGCATCGAGGGCTACGGCACCTGGGTGCTGCTGTTCAGCGTTTGCAGCTACGTCGGCATGTTCAACACGAGCGTGAGCGCCGCCTACGGCAAGTTCACGGCCGAGTACGACGGCAAGAACGACTACAAAGGCCTCGCAGAGATCATCACCTCCGGCATGGTCGTGATCGGCGGGCTTGGCGCGCTCGGCGTGTCTATCGTATGGCTCGCGCGAGAGCCGCTGCTACGGATTTTCGACGTGCCCGCCGCGCTCATACCATCTGCGTATCCATCGCTGGCCATCATCTCGTGTGCGTTGGTCATGCGTATGAGCGCGGGCAGCGTCTTTCAGATTCTAACCGGGCTTCAGCGGACGGACCTGCTCTACAAGCTGGTCATCGGCGCGTCCACGATCGAGTTCGTCATTGGCCTTGCCCTGCTCAGTAAGGGCTGGGGCTTGCTGGCGCTGGCAAGCGCCCACCTGATCGGCGAGTTCTGCTCCACCGTCACCGCCTGGTGGTTGTGCCGAAGAATCTGCCCGGAGCTGCGGCTTTCACCGTTTGATGTTTCAATCGCAGGTGTGAAAAAGATCATGTCACTTGGCGGACGGTTTCAGCTCTTGTCGTTCCTGAGTACGGGCATCGCTCGCGGCATCAAGCTGCTGATCACGTTCTTCTGCGGGATTTCCTCGCTGGCTATGTTCGACCTCGCGGAAAAACTGCTCAGGCTTGGCAAACTCTCAAGCGGCGCACTCATCACCCCGCTTATGCCGGCCTTCGCGCGACTGCACGCCGGAAACGACGAAAAGAAAAAACGTGAGCTCTACCTGTACGGATCAAAGCTGGTTGCCCTAACGGCGGCCGTATCACTCGGCGGGTTGGCGGCGCTGGCCGATCAACTGATCGTCATGTGGACGGGCAAGGAGTATCCGTTGGCTGCCTGGACCATACGCATGCTCGCGGGCGGACAGTTCGTTTGGATTCTAACGGCCCTGGGAACCTCCAGCCTGCGTGGCAAGGGCACGCTCCGCATGGAAATGACTTATTCCATCATTCGCGCCACGATCCTCGCGGTGGCGATCTACCCGGCCTACCTCTATGCCCAGTATGCGGGCATCGTGTTGGCCGTTTTCGTGAGCCGGTTGGCTGGCTCGCTGTGGTTCTTGATGACCTACTCCCGGCAGGAGGGCGCGGGGTTCTTGGATTACTGCCGCAGCATCATGTTCCGGACGGTCCTGATCGGCGTCGCGGCCACCTACACAACCACGGCATTGCTCCCGGCGGTCTATCAGTGGATCCCCATCTGGTCCGAACGGTGGCGCGCCGGTTTTGTCGTAGCGCTGGCGGGCGGGTTGTACGCCGGCGTCACCGTTGCGTTAATCTGGTTCGGCAATTTTTCGAGCCCGGAGCGACAGTACCTGATGTGCCGAATATTACCCAAGCAGGCCAAGCCGCGTCCGGCGTAGTGCCTTCGCGCCGGCACCCCGTAGGAACACCCGGCGAGCCTCGAAACGTATGTGGGAACCAGGATGAACGCAGAAACGATGGCACTGCTAGCCTGGATCCCGATCTGCACTTGCCTGTTCGGGTTCACCACACCGGTTCGCGCGGTCGTTCTCGCCTATATGTGCGGGTGGCTCATCTTACCGATGGGGTCGGTTGAGGTTCAGGGCTTTTGGGATATCGACAAGGTCTTAGCCACCAACATCGGCGTCGTGGTGGGCACCGTCTTATTCTGCCCGGATCGGATACGCGGCTTCCGTTGGAATATCGCCGACGCCGCGATCTTACTTTTCGCATTGACCGCGCTACTAAGTTCCGTGTCCAACGGACTGGGCATCTATAACGGCATCTCAGCCGCAACCCATTCGCTCATCCGCTGGGCGATCCCCTATTGGTTTGGCCGCGCGATGTTCCGAAAAGAAAACGATCTGATCCAAGCGGGCCAGATCATCGTGATCGGCGCTTCGATCGCCGCGGTGTTCGCCGTGTGGGAGTGGCGCATGAGCCCGCAGGTTCACTCCATACTATACGGGAACTTTCAACACAGCTTCAGCCAACACCGGCGGTGGGGTTTCTTTCGACCCGTGCTCTGCTTTCCGCATGCCTTGAGCTTGGGCGTGTTCATGGTGTGGACCTCGCTGATTGCCCTGGCGATGTACCGGGCGCGCGTACTTCGTACCTGGCTCGGTCTGCCGCCGTACGTACTCGTGGCCATGCCGACAGCCGGCGTGCTGTTTTCCATGTCGTTCGGTCCGTGGGGTTTGTTTCTTGCCGGTGCGGCCATGCTGGTGTACTTGAAATCCAGATCACGTCGCTGGGTCATCATGGTGCCTATGCTTTTGGCGTTGTACTGGATGGGAGGGCGCTATACGAACCTCGTCAATGGCGCGTGGACCTTACCCATCGTCGGCTCGCTCTCGGAAGACCGGGAGGGATCACTCTACGCCAGGCTCGAAGCGGAAACCGCACTCTTGGACCACGCCGCATCACGACCGCTCCTGGGCTGGGGCGGTGCCGGGCGTAATCAGCTCGTGAAAGACTCCGGCAAAAGCGCCTTCGCCAGCGACGCGCTCTGGGTCATCTGGACCGGCAAGTACGGGCTCATCGGCCTCTGCGCCTACTACTTCTGGTGGTGCTGGCCGATCTTCGCCTGCAAGCGAGCCAGCCAAGGATTGGAACGTAACCCGGTGGTGATGGCGATCGTCGTGGCTATCGGACTTCAGTGTGTCAACTCGGTATTCAATGGTATATTAAGCCCGCTATTAACCATGATGTGCGGTGCCGCGTCCGCACAACTCATTCGCTATCGAGCCGGGGTACGATAACCATGTCGGACACGCAAGACCATTTGCCGACAACAGTAGTGAGCGTAGCGGTCAGGCGTTCGGCTTGGGCCTGTACAGCGTCTCGAAGATCAAGAGGGCTCCGACGAGCCTATGGCGCGACGCTGGGTCTTTGTGGACTCTCGTGGTACTGATGGAACCCGTAACAACGACCGACATGGCACCCACCAACGACAACCCGGCAGCAAAAGACCATGATCTGCCTGCGATCAGCGTCGTCGCGATCGGGCGCAATGAGGGGCAGCGGCTCGTCCGGTGCCTTCAGTCCGTGCTCGACGCCGACTACCCGAAAGACAAAATCGAACTCATCTATGTGGATACCAACTCCACCGACGATAGCTGTGAAGAAGCCGCAAAGCTCGGCGCAAAGGTCATCAAGGTGGACCCGCCCCGCCCCACCGCAGCCACCGCGCGCAATCCAGGTTGGCGCGCCGCGACTCACAACCTGATTCAGTTTCTCGATGGCGATACGATTCTCAACCCGTCATGGTTGCGCGCCGGCGTGGCCGCGTTAGCCGACCCGGAAATCGCGTGCGTGTTCGGGCACCGGGACGAGCTAGCCGCCTCGGATACGATCTACAACTTCTGGGCGCACCACGATTGGTACGTGCCGCCGGGACCAGCAGACAGTTGCGCAGGTGATGCGTTGTTTCGGCGCGATGCGTTAGAAATCGCAGACGGGTATGACGAAAAACTCATCGCCGGCGAAGAGCCCGACATGTGCTTCCGCATCCGCAGCTTGCAGAAAAAAATCATCATGTCGGTGGACCTACCCATGACGCAGCACGACATGGGCATGACACGGTTCTCTCAATATTGGCGACGGTGCATGCGCACCGGGCACGCCTTCGCCGAGGTCGGCGGACGTCACCGGGGTATGACACGTTGGCGCATAAACCGATGGCGCAACCTGTTTTACGGCGCAGGCACACCCGTCGCAGCCGCGTGCTCGATCGCCCTATGGAGCGTTTGGCCGATGCTGGCCTGGGTAGCCCTCGTGATGCTGGCCATTCTGCGTAACGCGCGCCGGCTCCGCGCCCGCCAGGATTCCTTTGGCGACGCACTCTGCTACTCCGCCCACCATTACCTCGCCAAAACGCCTACGGCACTGGGGCAGTGCGTCTACTGGTTCCGGTCGATGTTCCGGCGCAAGCCGCAACGCCTTATCGAGTATCGAACATAATGGCCGGCGCGGCGCTGGTAGCGAAGCGCGTCTTGCGCTCTTGCCTGACCACAACCTGCCGCGCGACCGGCACAATCGCCCGGGCCGAAGCCAGGATGCACGGCCAACTGGTGGTGCTGTGCTACCACCGGGTGTTGCCCTCCCACCGCAAAGCCGCGTACTTCTTGCCGGATTTGGTAGTCACACCGGAGGCATTCCGGCAACACTGCGCAGCGCTTCGCAAACATTACACCGTCAAAACGCTCCACGACGCCTGTAACACGTTGCGCACGGGTCAAGCGACAAAGAAGCCGCTAGCCGCGATAACATTTGACGATGGTTATCGTGACAACTTCGAGTTCGCCGCCCCAATCCTACGCACGTTGGACCTACCGGCCACCTTCTTCATCGTCGCCGGTCTAGCCGGGACGGAAACGCAGCCGTGGTACGACCGACTGGGACAAGCAATAGCACACGCGGATTTTCCACCCCCATTATCCTCCCCAACCCGCTCCCCCGAGCCGCAGGCTTCAGCCTGCGCGGCGACTCAGCATTCGACACACACTCAATGCCATCAGACCCAACACCAAGCACAAGCGATCACCGCACTTCGAGACTTTGGCGTACTAAGCACATCCGCATCCCGAGCTGGCACCCTCAATGCGAAACAGATCGTGGAACGCGCCAAACATCTACCGTCCGATCGCCGTGAAGCGCTCGTACAAGCCGTGTGTGGTCCCACGAACAACGAAACGAAAGCAACGCAGGAAGACCGGATCATGACATGGGCACAGTTAACAACGCTGCGCGACCAGGGGCACGAGATCGGCTCGCACAGCCTGTCGCACGAAATCCTACCCCAGTTAGGCCAAGAAATGCAAAACGCCGAGATCATCGAATCCAAACGCACGCTGGAGGCAGGTATCAACGCCGAGGTCACCTCCTTCTGCTACCCCAACGGCGACCACGATGAACGCGTTATCGATACCGTACGGTCGGCCGGCTATACCTGCGCCGTCACCGTAGCATCCGGAGCGAACCGCGCATGCGAAGCCACGAACGCCCCATTCACCCTGAAGCGGCGGTTCATACACGAAGAACGCCTCACGGGAGCCCCAAGCAGTACCACCGCAGCCCTGCTCCGGTCAGAACTCTGCGGCCTATCCGACGCCCTGTTCCGACGTCGCTAAACCAACGCCCCAATGGAACGAACGACCTTATCGGTCGCACCTCGCGGTAGACACTCAGAATCGGTCAATCAACCGAAGCCCAAGACGCCTCTTGGTCCGGTATCAATCGCCCTATCGCTTGCGCCAGCGCCGCCCACTCGGAACAACGTTGAGCCATACTCACCGCCCCCCCTGGGCTCACGTTCCGTTGGACCCACCGCCCACGATCGCCGACGACATGTTCAGGATGCCCCTAACTCGTGGGTGATCCGCGCCATGACGGCCCATTTTGGCGTGGATCGGTGATCTAGCCATGGCCGTGCTCCGCCGGTGTCGTGGCGTGGACATTGGGCACGGTTATACTTCCGACTGCGGCCGTCATCGAACGCATGGAGGCTATCGCTACCGGGCACTGAATACTGGACTTTGGCAGCGACGCTCGAACACTGGACACCATGAAGATCGCCTATCTGACAAGCCAATACCCGGCCGTCTCTCACACGTTTATTATGAGAGAGGTACATGCCCTGCGCGACCTCGGTTTCAACATCGGCACCTTCTCCGTCAGACGGGCGAGCGCCCAAGACTGTCTCGATCAAGCTACGCAAGACGAACTCGATAAGACAAAGTGGCTGCTCCCGATCCGTATCGCAGCGTTTGCTCGCGCTTGCGGCTGGGCCACGCTGACACGTCCCTGGCTCACTGCGCGCACGCTCGCCTGGGCGGTGCTATCCCCCGGCAGCAAACACGGCGGCCGACTGAAATGGCTCGCGTATTTTTTAGAGGCCGTACAACTCGCACGGTGGCTGGAGCGAGATGGGTTCGATCATCTGCATTGCCACTTCGGTAACGCTGGATCGAGCGCCGGTATGCTCGCGGCTTCGATCGCCGGCATCCCGTTCAGCATCACCTGCCACGGGTCAGAGCTTCGAGATATCGACAAGCACCGGCTGCTTGAAAAAGTAGACGCCGCCGCCTTCCTGGCCTGCGTCACCCACTTCGGCAAGGTCCAGCTCATGATGGCCTGCCCGCCGACGCAGTGGCGCAAACTGGAAATCATCCGGTGCGGCGCACCACCTTGCGATGCTGCTCAACAGGACAGCGCCAATGACACCGCAAAAGCCCAGAACATCCTGTGCGTCGGTCGCCTCTCTCGAGAAAAGGGGCACGTCATCTTGCTCGAGGCGCTCGCGAGCCTGCACGACCGGGGCGTTGCGTTTACTTGCACGCTGGTCGGCAACGGACCACTGCGAAGCGAAGTCGAACAACACATTGACCGGCTGAAGCTCACGAACTCAGTCACGCTGACAGGTGCGCTGGCACCTGACGAGGTGGCGAAGCACTACGCCATCGCCAGCGTCGTCGTGTTGGCCAGCTTCTCCGAGGGCGCACCCGTCGTCTTGATGGAGGCCATGGCCCACGGTCGCCCCGTCGTCGCAACCAACGTGGGCGGTGTGTCGGAGTTGGTAGAGCACGGCCGAACCGGAACGCTCGTCGCACCCGGCAACGCGGCCGCATTAGCGCAGGCCATCAAGAACGTCTTCGACCATCCCGACGTAGCACGAACCAAAACCGACGCCGCGAAACGCCATGTGGCAGAAACCTTCAACGTCGAAGAATCCGCAAAACGCATGGGAACACTCTTTCAGCAGGCCCAAGCGCCCCAACCAGCGGCCGATGCCCTCCATGACACGGAGGCGTCGCCATGCTAGCCCAGGGCTCCACGCCAAAAATCCTGATCGTCACACCCGCGCGCAACGAGGCCAAGACGATCCCCCACACGATCGAATCCATGATCGCGCAAACCGTACGACCCACCGCGTGGACGATCGTCGATGACGGCTCCACAGATGACACCGCCGGCATCGTCGAGCGCGCGGCGATCGAGCACGATTGGATCAAGCTGGTCCAGCGTAAGGATCGCGGTAAACGCTCCGTCGGACCAGGCGTGATCGAGGCGTTTTACGACGGCTTGGCTCCGCACGATTTGGACGCGTTCGACTACATCTGCAAGCTGGACGGTGATCTTCAATTCGGATCAACCTACTTCGAGCGGCTTCTCGAAAAGTTCGACGCGGACCCCAAGCTCGGCACGGCCAGCGGAAAATGCTTCGACAAAACCGCCACCGGCTGGGAAGCGCTGCGTACGAATGACGATTTCTCGCTCGGGGCGTGTAAGTTCTACCGGGTGGCCTGTTTCCAAGAGATCGGCGGTTTCGTGCGGCAGGTCATGTGGGACGGGATCGACTGCCACCGCTGCCGCATGAAAGGCTGGAAGGCGATGAGCCTCCACGATGAAGCGCTCAAGCTGTACGAGCTACGCCCGATGGGCACATCCGACCGAAGCGTGTTCCACGGGCGCTTTCGCTGGGGGCGCGGGCAGTACTTCATGGGCACGCACTGGCTCTACGCGCTGGCCATCGCCGGTTACCGCACGTTTGAACGCCCGTTTGCGGTCGGTGGGCTGTGCATCCTCGCCGGCTATTTCGCGGCCATGTTTCGCCGCGACGATAGGTACGACGATCTCGAATTCAGGCGCTACCTCCGCCGGTGGCAACTCGCCAGATTGAGGCTGGTCTCATGAACGCCCCCACCTCCCCCCCAAAGCCGCCGACGCCCGACGCCAAGCCGCCGGTGCCGACGCTACCGGACCCGATCGACCTAGCCGGCGTGCCCCTCCATCCGGTAGACTTCCAGCAAGCCGTCTCGCTCCTGATCGCCTTGGCACGCGGTACGGACAACGCCTACGCGGTAACGGCCAACGTGGACCATGTGGTTCGCGTCTCACGGTGTCCTGAGCTAAAATACTTGTATACTGAGGCCGACCTCACCGTCGCGGACGGCATGCCCTTGATTTGGGCGTCGCGTCTGTTGAGAACGCCGCTGCCGGAGCGGGTCGCGGGGTCGGACCTGTTCCCGGCGCTCTGCGAACGGGCGGCGGAGGAAGGCTTGTCGGTGTTCATGCTGGGTGGAACCCCTGGCAGCGCTGAAAAAGCCGGCGAGATTTTGCAGCGTCGCCACCCGAAACTTCGCGTGGCCGGTTACTGCTGTCCCGACTTCGGCTTTGAGCACGACCCGGCACAGTCGGCCGACGTGTTGGATCAGGTGGGCCGCACGCGGCCTGACATACTGTTCGTAGGGCTCGGGTCACCGAAGCAGGAAAAATGGATCGCCGAGAACCGGGCGGCCTGCGGTGCCAAGCTTAGCATCGGCGTGGGAATCAGTTTTAGTTTCCTCGCGGGCGATGTGGCCCGTGCCCCGCTCTGGATGCAGCGCGTCGGGTTGGAGTGGGCCCACCGACTTTGGCAGGAGCCGGGTCGTCTGTGGAAACGATATATCGTTGAGGACTCAGCCTTCGTCGGCTTGGTCCTTCGTCAGGTATTAAGAAGCAAACGTTCGAGTCAAAATGGAACCACGACCTAGGCGCAGTCGAAAACCAGCAGTAGCCCGCTCATTGGTGGCGGCCGCTTACAAACCTGCGTTTGATGTCGATCTTGACACTAAGGAGTCGCCGATGAGTTTTTCCCGCAACCCGAAGTCTTTCGCCCGCATGTGGCGTCGTTGTTCTTGCGCCGCGGCAGGCGTTTTGATTGTGGCGTTGGCCGCATCCTGTGACCCAGCCCTCATCACAAGCGTCATCATCGGTGGCGGCGGTACGGGTGGTGGCGGGTCGGGCGGCGGTGGCAGCGTGGACTGCGGCTGCTCCCGCATCATCACCACGGCAGACGGGCTTGCGGCCCCCTATTGCGTGGCTGTGGATAACGACAACAACGTCTACACGACCGGCAGCGATTCCAACAACGCCTTCAAGATCACACCCGACGGCACGGTCACGGAGATCATGACCGCCGACCAAGGCCTGCTCGACGTTCGCGCCGTGGGGGTGGATGCTGACGGCAACGCCTTCGTCGCAGGGCGCGACTCGAACAACGTCGTCAAGATCGCACCGGACGGCACAATCACCGAAATCCTTACCGCAGCCGATGGACTAAGCGACCCACGCGGCATCGCCGTCGATGCTGCCGGCAACGTTTTCGTGTCATCCTTCGGCACCAACGAGGCGTATCAGGTCACGCCCCAAGGCGTGGTCACCCTCATCTCGCTACGCGGCGAGACCGGCGAACGCATCAGTGGTCCGAGCGGCATCGCCGTCGACTCGACCGGTGCGATTGTCGTGGCTGGTTTCCGAAGCAGCAACGTCTTGAAAGTGTCAGCCGAGGGCGTCGTCTCAGAAATCATCAGCGACGCCGATGGACTACTCCGACCGTTCGGCATCGCCGTGGACAGCGACAACAACGTCTACGTCAGCGGCAACGAAAGCAACAACGCCTTCAAGATCACACCCGACGGCGACATCACCGAGATCATCAACGCCGAACGCACCATCCCCCCACCGGGTGGACCCTCAACCGCACGAAACGGTCTCGCGCTGCCTTTCGAATGCAGCGTCGCTGTTAGCGCAGAAGGCAATGTCTATGTCTCCGGCTTCCAGAGCGACAACGCGTTCCAGATCACACCGGACGGTGAGATATCCGAGATCATCAACACCATCGCCGACGGCTCAGCAGAGCAGGCGCTTGATGATCCAACGGGCGTGGCCGTCGGCAACGACGGCACGGTCTACATTGCCGGACAGGATAGTCACAACGTCTTCCGCGTCACGCCGTAGTTATGGCTCGAAGCGGATCATGACCAGGCATCCGGGCGCGGCGCAAGGGCGTAACTTCAGAAGCTCCAATCAGGCTGCTGTAGCAATATGAGTCACGCAGAAGCGATACCATGGCCGCCCATCCTCGCGTGCTGTGCGGATGACCTGGGCGGTGCCCCCGATGCCGAGCCGCGCGTTCTCTCCGACCTTCGTACGGGTGCCTCGCGGCTCGTGTTTTTTGAAGCCGGCACCACGAGCCAAGCTGCGCAATACGCCGTCAAACTGCCACGGACCAACGTACAGGCCATCGGCTGGAACGCCCAACGTGAGTACGACGCCCTGGTGACCTTGCGTGAATACGCCAACGGTTCCAACTGGATGGTGATTCCGCCCGTGGGGGTAAGCACAGACCCCGCGTTCATGGTGACACGCAGAGTCATCGGCACCCCACTGCGGACGGAGGCCGAACGCGGCATGCACCGCTGGGCGAGCAGGAAGGCACTGGCGCAGAGCGTGGCTTGGTGTGAACGGCTCGCAGGCTGCCGCCGGGACATGCGGGCCGGTGCCGAAGACGCCCCGCCGGGCGAACACCTCACCGAAAACACCATGATAACCTTCTGCCAGGCCAGGCTGGATGAAGTGGCCGAGCACCGGATAGGCAAGGACGCGAAACGCCTGCGTACGAATCTCGGCGCATGGATCGATCGAGCCGTGCCCAGCGCCTGGCCGGCGGTGGGCCACCTGTTTTCCAAGCTGTATCCTTGCCACGGAGATTTCAGTTTTCAAAATATCCTTGTGGACCCCGGTCAGCCGATGTGCCTGGTAGACCTGGAAGGGTTCAAGACGATCCCGGTTGATATTGACTATGCCAAGTTCAGGTTTCGCTTTGAGCAACAAAAACTGCTGCCGACGTTTTCGCCGGCCCGGCTGTCACGGTGCTGGGAGCGGTTTCATCGCACGGTATGCGTTGAGCAAGCGGAGGAACCGTATTTTCTGCTGAGTTATATGCACACGTTGCTCGCGCTTTTGGCCTGGGCGGCCCGTTTCAGCCGCGACACGACGCGCGGCAACTGGCGCATTCGATTGCGGAGTCGCCTCTGGGTGCGCCAGCGGATGCAGTGGCTGGGGCGCATCAACAAGACAATGTCGGTCGAACACGTTTGCCACAAGCTCGCGTTCGACGTGTAGACGATTCAGACGACAGTGCCGCACGCTGCGGTGCCCGGAGTAATACGCTTATGCACGACCGCCCACGAGTACTCCTGATTGCCGAAGCATGCAATCCGGAATGGACGTCCGTGCCGCTCGTCGGCTACAACCTCTACCGGGCCATCACGGCGCTAGCTGACGTCACCCTCGTCACGCAAATCCGCAACAAGGACGCCATCCTCAATCAAAAACGCGAGGATGACAAAGTCGTCTTCATCGATTCGGAACGCGTGGCCAGACCTTGCCGGAGCATTGGTAACATCCTGCGCATCCACAAGGGTCTCGGCTGGACCACCAAGCAGGCCTCCATGTGGTTGCCCTACATCTACTTCGAGCGGCTCGTCTACAAACAGTTTCGCAGCGCCCTAGAACAAGGCGAGTTCGACCTGATCCACCGGGTCACGCCACTCACACCCACATTCCCCAGCACCATTGCCGCGAAAAGCCCGGTGCCGTTCATGCTCGGTCCGCTCAACGGCGGCCTGCCCTGGCCCAAGAACACAACGCGCACCCGCTTCGCTGAAATGGAATGGCTGAGCTATTTTCGAGGCGTCTACAAATGGCTGCCCTACCACCGCAGCACCTACCGCCACACCGCCTGCGTGATCGCGGCCTCACGCCACACGCTGTCCGAGCTACCGGCTCGCGCGAAGGAACACGCGGTCTACATCCCGGAAAACGGCATCAACCCGGAACACTTTCACGCAAACGGCAGAACGCCACCCTCACAAATCAAACCGTTCCGGGTGCTTTTTGTGGGACGTTTGGTTCCGTACAAGGGCGCGGATGTCGTACTGGAGGCCGTAGCCGGGTCTGACAAACTAAGCAGGGTCGAGGTCGTCTACGTCGGCGACGGGCCGCAGCGCGAGAAGCTGGTCGCCATGACGAAGTCCTTCGGCATGGAAGACCGCGTCACATTCGTGGGACGCGTCCCGCAAAAAACAGTCCCCGACTACCTTCGTGAGGCGTCGGTCTTTGCGTTCCCCAGTCTTCGCGAGTTCGGCGGTGCCGTGGTCATGGAGTCCATGGCCTGCGGGTTGCCATGCATCGTCTTAGACTACGGCGGCCCGGGAGAGCTGGTGACCAAAGACACCGGCCGCACCATTCCGATGGGATCACGCGAACAGCGCGTGAACGCCATGCGCGCCCACCTCGAAGAACTACACGGCAACCCCCAACTCGTGGATCAACTTTCCGAAGCCAGCATACGCCACGCGGAGCGAGAATACACCTGGGACGCCAAGGCCAAACATGTCGTGGCGTTGTACCGGAAAGTACTCGCTGAGAAGCGTGAGAAGAGATAAGCCAACACCAACGAGTGGCACAAACATTGCGACAACTTGCGGGTGCCCCATTCTTCGGGTACGCCCAAAGGGTGGGGGACGGGCTTGAAAACACTTGAGCCTACGATGATCCCAACTCAGTCACCCCGAGTTGCTCCGCGATGATCCGCGCACTCCGATCACTTCCGAACGATTCATGAACGCGCTTGGCTCCGGCAGCGCCCATGCGTTCGCTTAACCCGGCGTCTCGGATCAACCGAACAATCGCTTCGCAAAGCGCCGCCGGGTTCTCAGGCGAAACCAAAAACCCATCCACACCCTCGCGCACCAGCTCAGCCACCCCACCCACGGCCGTCACCACCACAGGAAGCCCCATCGCCATCGCCTCCATCGTCGCCACGCCGATCGCCTCCTCGTGGCTCGCCAGCGCAAAAATATGCGAGGCCTCCAGCGCGCCGCGGACATCACCCTCGCTCACGGCCCCGCGCAACTCAACGGAGTCTCCCGCCTCCAATGTCTCGATTAACGACTCCAAATCCGATCGCGCCGGACCCTCACCAAGAATCGTCAAGCTCACGCGCAAACCAAGATCGCGCGCCGACACCACAGCCCGAATCAAATCTTGATGCCCCTTGCGAAAATCAAGCCGACCACACGTGACGATCCGCGCGGTCTCCGCGGGCGAGGCCGCAGTGTAGGAACGCTCCCGCGAGAACACGGCCAAGTCCGCCCCCATCGGCGCGACGGACACGCTGTCCTGCGGATAAGCCGGCAACCGCTCAACAATTTCTTGTCGCAGCTTCTCGGTCACGGCAATCGCAAAAGAAGCGTGACGCCACTTCTCCGCCTGCCCGCCGCCGAAATACTTCAACGGTCCGTGCAGGGTGAGACTGTAGCTCACGTCATCCAGCAGTTTCGCAAACATCGCAATGTAGAGCGAATCCGCACACGATTGCACATGGATATGCCGCCACCCGTTCCGCCGCGCCACGGCCACCATCTGCCCGGCCACGACAACCAACGCCATCAGCTTCATACGCCGCTGCAAACTCCGAGGCTCGCTTGCCCACGCAGCGCGTACGCACCTCATCCAGCGCCGTGGACCAGCCACTACCACGCGCCAAAACCCTTGCAGAAGCAACCCAAGCGACGGCGGCCACAGATACACCGTGGAACGCATAGCACCCGCCGACCAATCATGCGACATGATTTCACTAACCGGTCGCCGCGTGCTCACGACACACGGCACCACGCCAAGCGACTCAAGCTGGCGCATCTCACGCCAGAAGAAGATGTGGGTCTGCCCGGGAAACTCGGGAACAAGATAGCCGATCTTCACGCTGAAGCCTCAAACCAGATGCTACCGCCAATGACAAACCCGATCGATGCGCGCCGCTTACAGCCACCCGGCTTATCTCGACGCGTTGACCAACGTCGCGATTTCGTCGAACGTGTCCCCAAGCCGAACCCCAAGAAAATCATGCCCGATAGACTCTTGATCGTAGTTTTCAGGATCAAACAGCTCCAAGCGCATCCTAACAAAACACCTCGGAATACTAAAGAACCCATAGCCCAACCCACTAAGCCTTTTCATGGTCGGATGTTCCACAAGCGGACCGTCGTTGTCGTTAAGCTCAAAGAGAATCGCGTCGGGCGGAGATTTCGAAAAAAGATCAGCGGCCCCCTCCAACACCTGAGGCTCGTAACCCTCAACATCGATCTTCACCAGCCGCAGCCGCTCGATTTTCGCATCAGCCAACGCTTCCGATAGCGGGACAACCGGCACGCGCACTGTCGTATCTCCGGCCCGGTGCCGCGCAGGAACCAACGACGCGCACCCCGCGTTATCCGCAGGTATCGTCAGCTCAAGCTCACTCGCCGCCGCACCAAGCGCGATTCGATGAAGCGTGATGTTTGACGTGCCATTCTTCTCGACGCCGAGGTCGATCAATTCTTGTAGCCTCGGATTAGGTTCAAAAGCATGAACGCGACCCGACTGGCCAACCAATGCCGACATTAAGAATGTCACCGAGCCGAGGTTCGCGCCGATGTCCAAGACTGTGTCGCCCGCGCGAATGATCCGGGAGCAAATCCAGGTGATCTTTCGATCCAGCTCACCGGTAAAATAGATCGCCCGTCCCACGTAGTCGCCAAGCGGTGCCGGCACGAGGTTGCCACCGGAAATGCGTGCCCAAGCCAAGCCCGATTGACGACCGGCCAGCGCCCGCACGAACGGGTGGTTCGCCAGCGTACCGCAACCACTATAAAACGGATACCGACGCGTGACGGTCGCGACGACGCGCTGCCGAATACTGGGCATAACAAAGTTCCTACGAAAACGATACGCCAACCGACCCGATCCCTAACCAAAGCGTCAGCTACGCCATCGTATCGACCACCTGCTACGCCACGCTTGATCCAGCGACCTATTGATTCTTCAAGACCTGCTGCCGCTGCTCAGCAACCGGCGCTCCGACTCGCCATCCGGCCTCACCGCAACGTAGTCGGAAGTCGGGCGACCCGCAGACGCCTCGAATGCCGGGACATAACTCGTAGCACGAAGCCCTTTATGGATCCGATACACACGATAATCGTTCGCAGAAAACAACGTCGCCAATTCATTGTGCGCGTCCAGCTTCTGATGGTGCTCGAACACGAACGCCCCGACCCGTCCAGCCGCGAGCGCCTTCGGCATCCCTTTCAGCACACTTAGCTCATGCCCCTCGACATCTAACTTAAACACGCTGATCTGATCGATGGACTCCGTAGCGAGCCAATCGTCGAAACGCACCGTCTCCACCTCCACCGTCACGGCAGAAGCAACGCGACGGCCCATGCTGGCCATCCCCGGCTGACCGTCGGGCACGACCATCTCGATCGTACCGGTCGTGTCGGACAGTGCGACCGGCAGCACGGTCAGTTGCGCATGCCGGTTGATCTGAATGTTCTCACGCAAACGCCCGATGCTGATCGGCACCGGCTCAAAACAAAACACGCGCCCAGCAGAGCCCACGCACCGAGCAAGCGGTAACGCAGTATCACCAAGGTTCGCGCCGACATCGCAGACGACCTCCCCCGCTCGCGTGAGCCGGCACATTGTCCGCACGACCCACGGATCGAAATCTCCAAACCAAAACAGGCACTTCGCAATATGATCGCCGCCGGAAGGGTATTCCGCATAAGTAACGCCGTGCTTACCGGAAATGGGGCCAAACTCCGCCGGGACGTCGGGAAGCACCTGAAGCAGCCGCGCCCGCGGCGTATCCAAAGGATAGTGCCGCGTCATGGCACGGATCGCCTGATAGAGAATCTTCTTCATCTTCTATTCGACCCCCGGCGACCCCAACTCATCCCCTAATACGACAGCGTGTGCGTGCTGTCTTCAAGCAACCCCACAAGTGACAAGCTAGCAATTCCTGTTTGCGGGAACTAGTTTCCGAATTGAATGCGCAGGTCGTAGACGTCGCCTTCGTTCGGGTTGTTGTCGTCCACGTTCAGCGTGCCACCCGCTGGCAGAACCACAACCGGTCTTGCACCGGAGTCATACGCGCCGACCGTACCCCCATCAATATCGAGCATCGCACCGTCCGCAACGGCCCACGTATCCCCGCGCCGGAACAGCACTGTCACACCAGTACCAAGCCGCTGAATACCCGCCGCAAAGCTGGCAAACGGCTGCGATTGCGTACCCGGACCGGCATCACTACGCGACGGATGCGAACTCGAAACATAGTACGTCGTACCGGATGGCGATGCCGAACCGGTCAGCTCAACGAAGGAGCCCTGCTCACCCGTGATGAAACCGCCAGACTCAAAAGACGCGAGGCTGCCGGCAACCACCGCGCCGGTGCCCAGGTGAAGCCGTCCGGAGTTGCCGCTGTTCGCACCGACGGTCAGCGTGTTGGAAACGGTGACGAGTGCACCCCGCACATACAACTCCCCCACACCCGGATTGCCGCGACCGATGGCAATGTTCGCAGCTTGCAGATCGAACCCGGCGGTGTCCATCACGGCCGTCTTCTCGATCGAGATCGACGCCGGACCAAGGTCCAACGGCCCATTGAGGAACCAGCTCTTACCGCTCCCGGCGGGCTGATTGCCCAGACCAGTGAGGTCGTACGTATTCAAACTTACGATGTTAATGTTGCCCTGCAAGACGCCTGGTCCTGCACCGGAAAGCTCATGCTCGATGTTCGTGATGTCGATCGACGCCCCGGATGACACAATATCCAGACCGTTGGAGTGAATCTCCAACGTCACCACACCACCAGCAGTCGCCTCTGACGTATCGGTCGCCAGCAACCCCGTGGAACCGCCGAGCAACAACTGATTCCAAACGTTGATGTCGATCCCCGAAGGCGCAGGACCGACAGGTCGCAGCGTCGTCGTCTGACCAGTCTGTGCCGCGAGCAGATTCCAGATGTTCGGCTGGTACGGACGCGATTGACCTGAGAGCCCCAACGTATACCGCCAGTACCCCGTACCGACCAAGTGAACGCTCATCCCGGTGTCGGTACCATTGACACCAAGGATACAGTTCGCCGTGTCGAGGTTGCGTCCGGCAATCAGCGTACTCGTACCGGCAGCGCCCTGATCGATACCGCCGCTGAGGAACAGGCAATCGCGAACGCACTCCAACGTCTGACCGTTCATGCTGATGGTCAACCCGGAAGCAGCACTGGCCTGAACGATGAGATCGCGCACCCGAACGGTGCCGTCTACGGTAACCGTACCCGCGCCGGAGGCAGCATCGAAGATCGCATCTTCCGCCGTGCTCGGCACCGACGCGCCGTTCCGCCCGCCGGAGCTAAGCGACCAGCTTGACGTCTGACTCCAACTACCCGATCCGCCAACCCAATAACGCGCCGCCACGCCGCCTTCGGTCAAACACGAAGACGAACAACCGTCACCATTGGCCGTGCCGCCGTCGTCGCACGCCTCACCGCTATCGACCACACCATCGCCGCATCGCGCCAACGTGCAGTCCATTCGACAAGCATTGGGTGTGCTGTCGGAGTTACTACCGCCGTTATCGCATTGTTCGCCGGCATCAACCGTGCCGTCCCCGCAGACCGATGCCACGGCCGCCGTGCCGCACTCATACGCCCCGATGTCCCAAGCATTGCCCGAAGGACGCGGTACGCCCGCAAGGTCAACCCGGACCGACGGCAGGGTCGCTCCCGCATCCACGGCCGGCGAATCCGCAGGGTAACCGTCGTCTTCCGTCTGGACACAGTAGTCTTCCGCCGCAAAGCTACGGAACATCGGATCTTGCCGAACCGTGTTCGCGCCGCGACCGTAGGTGCTGCGCCACTGCGCCAACGTGAGCTCATTCCCCTGAACTTCAACCAGGTAATCCGCGTTCGGCGAATGGTAGATGTTGTTGTCGCTCACCAGGCCGCTGATATCCGGCTGGTTCCAGCGAATAAACGCCGTGTTGGACGGACCGGCGTTCGGCGCGTACCAGATGTTGTTCCGTAGGTCGATGTTGCTAAGCCCGTCAGACTCAACATCCAGGAAGTAACCCGTATCCGAACCCGTCTCACGGGACACGTAAGTGTTGTTG
>JAJRSR010000208.1 GCA_024278695.1 Planctomycetota bacterium
CGAACACGCGCCGACGGGTGGTGCGTTCGCCTATGTCGTACATGTGCGTGATCATCGGTGCGGTGTGGAGATCGACGCCACTGTCGATCACGGTGGGCAGCTTCGCTTGGGTGGCAAGGTTGTGCCGTTTTACACCTGCCGGCGCGATGACGGTGTGGATGTATGGATCGATGGCCGCGTCTACTCGCTGAATGCGGCTGAGCGGGTGGCCCGTCGTGCGGGTGCCGCGGCGGCGGCTGGCGTTGCGGGTGATCTCGTTGCGCCGATGCCGGGCACCATTCTCAAGGTCAACGTCGCGGTCGGTGAGGCGTTTGACGCGCACGACCCGCTCATCGTGATGGAGTCGATGAAGATGGAGATGTCGGTGTCGTCTCCGCAGCCGGGTCGCGTGGCGGAGGTGTTGTGTCGCGCGGGTGATCTTGTCGAGCTCGGCGCGATGCTTGTCCGGCTGGAGGAGGCGTAACGGGCATGCCGCGCTACCCGGACCGCGTACAGATTGTCGAAGTGGGTCCGCGTGACGGGCTCCAAAATGAAACATTGCCGGTCCCCACGCCGGTGAAGATCGAGTTCATTCGCCGGTTGGTTAGTGCCGGGCTCAAACAAATCGAGGTGACGTCGTTTGTACACCCCAAGTTCGTGCCGCAACTCGCGGACGCCGTCGAGGTCATCGCGGCACTACCCGAGGGTGACGGGGTTTGCTATTCATCGCTGGTTCCCAATGAGAAGGGGCTCGACCGCGCAATCGAATCTGGTGTGAAGCGCGTCGCGGTGTTTACCGCCGCTTCCGATACGTTCACGCAGAAAAACATTCGCATGACGGTGGATGAATCGCTCGATGTTTTTGCGCCGGTCGTTTCTCGTGCGATCGACGCGGGCCTGACCGTGCGCGGCTATGTGTCCACCTGTTTCGTGTGTCCGTACGAAGGGGATGTGGACAAGACGCGCGTCGGCACGGTGACGAAGCGCCTGCTCGCCATGGGTGTCGATCAGGTTGCGATCAGCGATACCACCGGGGCGGCCGTTCCGACGGATATTTTCGAGACGGTTGGTCATCTTCTTGACGGTACCCCGGCGGAAAAACTCGCGCTGCACCTGCACGATACCTACGGCACGGCGCTCGCCAATGTGCTGGTCGGTTTGGAGCTGGGGATCTCCACGTTTGACGCATCGGCCGGTGGGCTCGGGGGTTGTCCCTTTGCGCCGGGCGCTTCGGGCAACCTCGCCACGGAAGACCTTGTTTACATGTTGGATCGAATGGGTATCGAGACGGGTGTTGAGGTTGCCGAGTTGGTTAACGCGGCCGATGTTGTCGCCGGTGCGCTCGGTCGCGCACTGCCGAGTCGCAACTGGCAGCGCCTTCGCGGGTCATGTGGTGACGCGGCGGGCTCGGTATGAGTTCGCACCCCGTGTCGCCGGCACCATCTCGCGTTCCGTTGCAAGCGTTCTTGCTGGATAGCGTGGACTCGACGAATGAGGCTGCCAAGCGTTACATACGCGAAGGAACGATCACGACGTCTGCGTATGTGCTCGCGGCCGAGCAAACGGCGGGCAAGGGGAATCGCGGTCGGCGGTGGCTCTCGCCAGAGGGTGCCGGCGTTTATATGAGCGTGGTAGATGCCGCGCCGAACGCCGCCGCGCCGCCGAGTGCGTTGTTTACCCTCGCTGCGGGTGTAGCCTGTGCAGAGGTACTTCGAGAGTATGGTGCTATCGACGTACGCCTCAAGCCGATCAACGATTTGTATGTCGGGCAGCGAAAGCTCGGTGGGATTTTGACGGAATCACTTATCGAAGGCGGTGTCGCGCGGACCATCATCACCGGCGTGGGGATCAACACGCTGTCAGCACCGCGAGCGGTGGATCGAGAAAGTGCCGACCCGATATCGCTTGAGGAACTTGTCGGTGCGGCGCAGGTCTCAAAGATGATGGACGACGGTCTCGTGGCGGCACTGGTGCGCCGGGTTCTGATGTGGAACGACATCTGCCGGGCGAGCGATCATGCCCGTGTGCAAGAGGCCTGGGAGTCGCTGTGCCTTCCCGGTACCGTGTTTCCAAGCGATTGCAGCGGATGAACCGGTGCCGATGGAGCCGTTCTCTTGCCTGACGAAGTCATCCAGCCAACGGTGCCGTCGCCCGAGCGACCCAAGAACGTCGTGCTGCTGCGCGGTATGCTTGGCGTGGTTGGTTGCGCTTCGGCCATCTATTCTGCGCGAGCCTGGCAGTGGAACCTCATCACCTATGCCGTGCAACGCGTACCCACGCCCGCGTACACCGGGGCCACGGTTTTCGCGTCGGCGCTGCTCGCCTTGCTGGTGTTGGGCGCGGGTTTGGCCGTTCGACGTGATGCGTCTTTCTCCAAGCTCTGCGCGGCGCTTGGTGTGCTCTGGCCGTTAGTGGCGTGCATGCCGCTTGCGGTGACGACAACGTTCATGGATACCGTGCCGTTCGCCGTGTCGCTGTTGGCTATTTTTTCATGTGCGGTGACGGCCGCCCGTGTGGCGGCGCGGCTCTCTTGCGGTGAGGCTTCGCGGCGCGGGCACGCGTTGGCCATCGGCTTGCTCGCGGGGTTCATCGCGCTGGCCACCGTAGTTCACACGCTGCTACAGCTTAATTTCTTCGAGCATTTCATGCTGGGGCACGCGGACTTCGGTCATTTCACGGAGGAGTTAAAAAACGCCTGGCTCGGTCGCGGGCTCCGCTCGGACAGCTTCACCAACACGCGGCTTGGCTGGCATTTCGTGCCGTTTTTGTATGCGTTGGTTCCCGGATACGCGGTGTGGCCATCGCCGGTCTATCTGATGGCCGTCGGCGCGTTCGTCGTGCATTTCGCGGCGCTGCCGGTCTACATCACGGCGCGGCACCTCTCCGGTTCCACGCTTGTCGGATGGCTTTTTGGTGCGGCGTGGTTGCTGCTGCCATCGCAGAGTCGGCTTGTGTATTCCAACACCTACGGCTTCCAGTGGATCTACATCACCCTGCCCATCCTCGTTGCCATGATCGGCACCGGGCTATCGGGTCGGTGGCGTTGGTCGATCGCGCTCGCTGTTGTCGTGTTGCTGTGTAAAGAGACCGCGGCCGCCGCCACGTTCGGCTGGGGCGTGTATATGGTGTTCTATAGCCCGCGCAGAAAAGCCGGCGCGGCGCTCGCGGCCTGTTCCGTGGCGTATGCGATGCTCTGCATCCATGTCATCATTCCGCACTTTGCGGCGTCCGGGGCGTATGAGCGTTTGACGCTCTTCGGCGAGTTGGGCGGTAGTTTCTCTGCGTTGGCGCAATCGGCGTTGTCTCAACCGGGTGCGTTCTTCGGTCGGTTGTTTCGATCGCAAGGTATCTGGTTTCTGCTGACGTTGCTCGTGCCAATGGCGCTGGCACCGCTGGCTAAGGCGCGGCTACTGGTGGCCGCGCTGCCGTCGCTTGGGTTGGTGTTTCTACTACAAAATCCAGACTATCTTAGCCTTAAGTTTTGGCACTACGCGACGGTGCTGCCGTTTCTGTTCATGGGCGCGGTCGCGGCGATCAAGCGTACGTCGGGTGCTGCGCCGGTGCGGTCGCGGTTGTTGTGTTTCGTGGTCGGCTGCGATCTGAAGCCGAGTGCCTCGAATCTTGGTCTTGCCGCCGCGGTGTTTATGGCCGCCGCTTGGGGGCATTATTTCTTTGGGTTCTCACCGATTGCGAAGTCGTATGAAATGTACGCCGGTGCCGCAGTGCTACATACCCCGGACCCAAGATTGGCCACCGTGCAAACGCTTCGTGAGCGGTTTGGGAAACAGCACACGGTGCTGGCCACCGAGCGATTGGCCGCCCACTTCACGGACTACCGCCGCCTCTACACCGGTAGCAGGCAAGAGCCAACCGACCTGATCCTAATCGACGAGTCCGACCGCTGGGACAAGACCGGCCTACCCCAAAGCGCCCCGCGATTTCTTAACGATGCCCGATACACGTTCTATGGCGCTTTCGGTAGTATTGTCGTTTTCACGCGTGTTCCGGATGCACATGAGCGGCCACTGCGTCAGAACTAACCTTGTCGGTTACGCGTTTTTCTTACCGCCGCTTGCCGTGAGCCGGCATCATCTACTTCGCCCAATCCGGTGCCCCTGCGTCGAACACGACTTGCAGTCCAGTCGCTGGGTGTCTAAACGCTATGGACTTCGCATGGAGGCACATCGGCGCGGCACCAACTGGCAGCGTTTGCGTCCGGCCGATCTTGCGGTCCGCTAGATACAGCGGATCACCAACGACCGGTAGGCCAAGGTCCCACAGGTGAACACGAATCTGATTGGTGCGTCCCGTGAGCGTTTGCGCCGCTATCAGCGATGTGCCATCTGAGTCTCGACGGAGCACTCGAAAATCTGTTTGCGCTGGGAGACCATCTGGATCAGGCAATCGCGTCCCCGCATGGCCTGGATCGCTGCCGATTGGTGTCGTCGATCTGAACGCATCAACCTCCGGCTGGCCGGAGATACGAACCACATAGTTTTTGGTGACTTCACCTCGTTCAAAACACCGCTGGACGTTGGCCGCGAGTTTGCGCGTTTTGCAGAAGACGATAACGCCGGACGTGTTGGCATCGAGCCGGTGAGCCAGACGAAGTGTAGCGGGCTGATAAACTTCGCCCAAAATCCAGCTCAGCGTATTGCGATTGAATCGACCACATGGGTGTACCGGTAACGGTGCCGGCTTGTGTACGACCACCAACGCGTGATCTTCATGTAGAATCAGAATGTCGTGGCTCACGGCCGGCTCAATGGTTTCCGGTATGATGTGATCCAACCGTTGCCCCGCACGCACCACGTCGTCCGGAGAGACGCGACGCCCATCGCAGCGCAGTTGACCACAATCGAAAACCGCCAGCCATTGCTCGCGAGACAGTCCCGTGTGAATCGCACATAAGAACTCGATGGCCGTGTGTGCGTCGAATCGGCCGGTGACATGGATCGGTCGAACATTTTCATACGGTGTGCTACCGGGGAGCGGTGTCGTCACGTCACGAATCGCTGCGTGTCGCTTCGATAGTGTTTCCCGTTGACGCTGCTCTGGTGACTTGTAGCACGCCGGACAAGACACGCCGTGGACGTATTCGCTCGAACGACAGGCTTCGGGCGTGAGTATGGCCTGGCAAACATAGCATTGCACCGCGTCGGTCTCGCAGAGATGGCTATCCAGTGCCACGCGCTTATCAAAAACAAAGCACGCTCCGTCATAATGATCCCCGCCGCAATCCTCAAAATACTGAAGAATCCCGCCATCCAGTTGGTAGACATGGTTGAAACCCTGGTTCTCCATCTGAGGTCCGGCTTTTTCGCAGCGAACGCCACCGGTGCAGAACGTCACAATGACCTCGTCCTTCATTCGGTCGGGTAGTTGGCTCACGGCGGCGGGGAAGTCTCTAAAATCGTCGATGCCAATCGCGGTCGCATTCTTGAACGTGCCGACTTTCACTTCCATATCGTTACGCACATCGAGCATCGTCACCGGTCTGCCCTCATCGAGCCACTGCTTCAGCTCAGCCGGCGACACGCGCGGCGAGGTTTTATTCATCGGGTCAATGCCCTCAACGCCGAACGCGATGACCTCCTTCTTGATTTTCACCAGCATGCGGTTGAACGGCTGATCCTGACTCAGGCTTTCTTTTACGATCAATTTGGTCAGGGCCGGTTCGCTGCAAAGCGCCGCCAGAAATTCATCGATCGCATTACGACGTCCGGCAAGGAAAAGATTGATCCCTTCCGGCGTGAGCAGGATCGTCCCCTTGAGGGCCAGCCGGTGGCACAAGGAATACAGCTTGGCACGCCGGTCAGGTAAGTTGTCCAATGGAAGAAACTGATACGCCGCAATGTTTACGATAGCATCCATCATGACCTCGTCTCGCCTGGCCGCGACACATCAGTAGCCAAATCCACCGCGTTGTCCAACTCGATCATACGCCCGTCGAACGTCAACGGAAATCCGCACCTGGCCGTTTCTGCCCGGGCATCGTACCGCAAACGCATGGACAACCCCAGTGCCGCCTCCACTCGGGTTGTTGTTCCCAATAAGGTCGTTCGGCTTGATGAGCCCCTCTTTGGCAGAGAACGCCGGAGGGGGGGCACTGCCACTGGTTACAGTATCCCGTCTGGCTACGCGAGGCTACCCATAAACCTACCCCGCACCGACCAGAAAGTCAAGAAACAGTCAATATATAGGCGACTGTCCCCTATTAAAAAAAGTATCCCTAAGTGTTTTCAAGAAACTCGGCGAGCGTCGGCATGACTCGTTCGTGGGCGTCTTCGATGACGTAGTGTCCGGCGTCAGCGTAGCGATGGATTTTGGCATCGGGGAATCGCTTTTCCCAATTCTGCAAGAACGCGGGGGTGAAGCAGAAATCTTTCATGCCCCAGAAGATCACCATCGGTTTGTCGCGCAGCCCGCTCAGTTTCGATTCTATCTCGCGGATGACCGCGCGGCTGGGGGCGTTTTTCGCGATCGGGATGTCCATGACAAAGCGGTGTGTGGCGATCCGGTTCGCGTAGCTGTCGTAGGGCAGCAGGTACCCGCGTTTGACCTCCGGCGTCATGCGTGATCGGTTTGCGCATGCCATTATCGTGGCACTCCCCGCAAAACCGTTTAACCCGCGTACAACCCACGCTCCAATCAACGGAGTCCGGCACACGCGAATGCGCCACGGCGTCCTGTGCCCAAGAAACGCGGCCGTGTTGAACAGGACGAAGCGTCGAAAACACTCCGGGTGTCGTGTGGCCAACCCAAACCCGATCGCGCCGCCCCAATCGTGAACCACGAGTGTGACATCACGCAGGCTTAGGTGGTCCAAAAGTTTTTCGACGTTGGTGATGTGCGTGGCGAGTGTGTAGTCGTAGGTCTGCGGTTTGTCGGACAGCCCGCACCCGATGTGGTCCGGCACGATCACGCGGTAACGATCTCGAAGCCCAAGCACCAGGTTGCGGTAATAAAACGACCAAGTCGGGTTGCC
>JAJRSR010000209.1 GCA_024278695.1 Planctomycetota bacterium
GATGCGCTGGGATAAGTGGGTGTCCGGGTCGGTGCAACCGCCGGTCGGCGCGGGGTCGAAGCCATGATGGACGTATCGAAGCGCGGCAGTGCCTGGGCCGGTGGCTCCACCACCGGCTGAGCCAGAGGCACCATTTGCTGTTCCGCGATGGTTCGATTTGCTATGGTCCGATCCATCGGACGGGGTGCCGGACTCCCAACGCCCGGCTTGGCGTATTCTCGGGTGCGCTCCAGGAACTCCTCAATGGCAGCCACAGCGGCGGCGTTGGGGGCGGCCGTCGGAACCTGCGTGGGGTCCACCAAGACCGGGCTCGATGTATCAGCGACCAAGACGGACGGCTCTTGACGCGATTCCGCTTGGCTCGGATTCAATCGCAACGTGGAACAGCCCGAAACACCGGAAGCCGCCAACACCACAACGATCGCAATCACCTTGTTATATGAAGTCATCATGAGAGTGCCATCCTTTGGCATGCGCTAGCCGGCCGCTCGAACGGCCCTTGTAGCGCCGCACGTCACAATCCATTTTTCAATCGCCGTACGAACATCCGACAAGCCCGACCTGGTACTCAATTCAGCGGTCAACAGATCACGTTGCATCACCTCAAGCGATATGGTGGAGATGCGCGATAGGTGCCGATGACCGTCCGGAATCCATACATCCTGCAACGCAGCGCTCACGCTGCGACCACCATCGACAAGACGTCGCGCCTGCAACCATTTGCGCAACGCAAACGCCAACCCACCCACCGATTTCGGGCTGTTGGCCGAACGGTCCGTAGCCAAGACCTGCTCCCAGAGCGACAGCGCCTTGCCCGTCTCGCCGGAGAGTATGGCGTCCAAAACGCCGAATACCATTTCTTCTCGGTGGCTGCCGGTCAGTGCGCCAATATCCTTCGGAGTGATCTCGGGGCGATTGCCGACGTACGTGGCCAACTTCGCCAGCTCAGCGTCAAGCAAGCCCGGCACATCTCCGATGCGCTGGCGCAGCGCGCTAGCCGCTGCACCCGACAACCGCTTGTCATAGACCTGCGTCGATCGTTGAACAACCCAAGCGCCCATCGCCTGTTTCGAAGGCACATCGACCTTTAGCACGACACCCTGTTTTTTTATAATCTTGTAAATGCGCATCGTAGCTGCCAGCGACTGGCACGAAAAGACCAACACGCCTGTTGAAGATGGTTCGGTGCAATACCGCTCTAGCGCCGCATTTTGCTTTCTACGGGTTTTCGCTCGCAGCGCCGTGAAGAACGCATCGGCGTTTTCCACGACAACCATACGCAAATCACCCAACAACGACCCCGTTCGAACCTCGTCGAGCACATCGGCAAGCTCAGCCGATTCACCGTCCACGTGTGTCGGGTCGAACGTACCGGAATCACCGGACAGTTTCGAAAGCAACTCTTCCAACGCCAACGTGCGTAAGAAGCGATCGCTACCGACAACGGCGTAGACAAACTTAGTTGGCTGAGTGCTCGTCAAGAAAATACCTGTTGTTTGTCGAGGCGTCACCGACCTCTAGCGTCCCGCTCCATACGTACGCGACACACCGTCCATCAAGCGCAACCGCGACCGCGCATCGGCGATAATCTTAGTGGCCGAGGGATCAATCTGCGCGGCGCGGTTGTAGCTCTCTCGCGCCAGCCCCTCGTTGCCCTGGAACACGGCCACATCACCAAGGTTCATCCAAACCTCGGCGTCATTGGGACGGTGACGCAAGACGGTCCGCAGACTCCGCTCGGCCGATGTATAATCCTTCCGGCGGCTGAAGATTGCAGCAGACCCCAGCAGCGCCGACCGTGACGACGGCTCCTGCCTAAGCACGATATCGTACGCGATCATCGCACGGTCAAAATCACCCAGACGATAAAGTATGCCGGCCATCTCGGCAAACGCATCAGTCCGGTTCGGGTCGAGACGAATGGCCTCTCTGAGTTTTGAAACACTTCGCTGTAGATCACCTTGGTCGCGCAGGGCGGCCGCTTCAGACATGTACCGACCGGCCAACTGCTTGGCACGCGGCGAACCCGTTAGTGCTGACGCCGGTAACGCGATTGTACTCGTTGGGTAGCCACCGCCCCCGTTCGGTTGGGCATAGCCGTGCATATTGGTTCCGGTTGGAGCCATGTAGGTCGTCGAGGGTGAGCCAGCCGCAATCGCCGGAGCGGAAAACGTCGGCGGCGTGACCGTAACGTAGCCCGGCTCACTTGCGACACGATGCCCGCCACGGTCCTGCACAACCACACGAATCGCCACCGACGAAAGCCCCGGGGGCGTCTGCCAGTCAAACTGTCCGGTATTGGCCAATGGACCGGGCATCACGGGGAACCAGTCGGCACCGGCGGCGGTTTGGTATTGCAACTCGATAGGTCGCTCGGGAAGAAACGTATCAATCGCCGTCCACCGAATCTGCACGATACGCTCACCAGAGGCCACCGCCTGCTTCAGCGGGTGTAGCTGCACGACGGGTGGCGTTTCATCCACGAAGACCCAGCGCTGCGGCGGCGTCGATGTGGTTGGCGGCAGGCTCGACGGCCCGGTCGCGTTCTTGATAATCAAAAGCAACCCGAAGAGCCCTTCCGATGGTGCCTCGAACACCGCTGGCGTTTCCAAGTCCTGATCGTGACCGATCAACTGCCACGACGAACCCCGGTCGGCCGTCATCCAGACCTCAACATCCTGAAGGGGTAGCGCCTCGCGGTTGATCGTGTAGTCGATCTCTACGTGCCTGGTCTGAGCGGTCACGGCATCTTGAGCTACCGCTTGGTGTGATGAAAAACCCATCACCATGATTGAGGCCAAACAGAACGCACACGGTTCTCGGTAGCGATAGCCAGTAGTCAATCGAATGGTGTTCATCTTTACGCCGTCTGATAGAGCCAGGGAATCCTGTTTACCTACGGGCACGCCTCCACGCGTACCTGTGGGGTCATCATCGGACCGGAGATTTGGATCGCTTTACGTTTTGACGGACACCAAACGCCATGCAAAAGGGTGAACGTGTGGCCGCAAAAACAGCCTTATCAATCCTACAAATCCGGGCACCCCCGCTCTCTCAA
>JAJRSR010000210.1 GCA_024278695.1 Planctomycetota bacterium
TTCCATCATCTTTATACCCAGCGCTATACCGGATGCGGTATACGGCACCTCGATATAATCGCCTGCAAAGATGACCTCGCTTAGCCCATCAAAAGAGACCTCAAAGGGCGGAAGGACTGCCGGAGGGAGTATCGTAATCGGCGCATCGGCCACGTCGCAAACGAACGGACAACGAGCATGAGTCCCACATATTTTGACGACGTATTCCGTCTGACCCGTTACAGGTGCCTCAGCCCCCCAATCGAATGATCCATCTTCGATGAACGCAAGAACCGAAAGATTGGTAAGCCAGATATGTTCCGGATCATCCGCGTACAAGAACGGAATCGCCCTATCCTCAGCGGCAAAGCCGGAACTATTCCAAGTGTACGGTGCCGGGTCGCCAACCGTAAAAGTCTGTGGTCCATTGAGCGAAGTCAACGTCAACACGGGAACCGATGACGTGGGCACAAGCGAATAGAAGCTGGGCGCGAACTTCCGGATAGAACTCCCTCCTCCTGAAGGCGCGAGATCGGCATCGAGACGCACGAAAACGGTAAGCGCGAAGCCATCCCCCCCCACGAAGGAACATGGGGTCAACGAGAGGCAGCCATCGCTCACATCGGCAGACGCGCTCGTGGCCGTTTCCAGGAAATTTTGCAAGCGTCCGATGCTCACGCTAACCGTCCCCTCAGTCAGGGAGGTGTCCCAACAGATTTCCCACGTGTCTCCAGCGTTCCAAACCTGATCCGGGCCTGGCGCGATGAACTCAAACCGAAAGGCAGTATTCAACCCTTCGATCACAGGCGCTGGCACTTCATCGTATGGTGATATCTTGCGAAATCGACGGTCGAGCGTCGTCGTTGTCGAAGCAAAAAGAACGTACGCCCCGTCTGGCATGTCGGCCGGTAGATCAAACACCACGAACCCATCGGAAGATGGCGCAGTTGCCGTCTGCGACCAGCCGGCATCCGCGTTGCTCAGCGAAATTGTGACCAAACTTTCAAAACCGGTTGCGGTGAACGCCACACGCTGACGGTGCCCCGTGCGCCACGGTCTTGTCGATACCGGTCGAAGCAATTCGAGGCAGCACACGTCGAGCCGACTATGCTGATCGGTGGCACGCTGTCGGTGAAGAGTTCCCCAGACACCACATCGCCGCTCCCCAGAGTAAGCGTATAGTCGGACTCATCACCAACCCAATCCGGAATGCGAAAGCTTGCTGCACCATCACCCGCCACAAATAAGCGTGGGTTGAGACTTGTAGCAAGAAGCACACGAAACCCAGGTCCGTCATTGGGGCGTCGCATGGTGACGCCGATAGCTTGGTCATCCGGGATGTCGGCCGTCTTCGTCCAAGTAATCTCGACGTCCTGCCCGGCGATCCATGTATCACCGGGAACGGGGGACGTAATCGTGACGCCAGCCAACACGTCGCCCTCCAGACCCAGGGCTGCCGCCATTAGAACCACAACGGCGCATCGCAACCTGGACCAACGGCCAATACCCAAACCTACGAAAGTCGGATTCGTTTTTGGATACACGCGTGGTCTCCACTGTGATAAGCGATCGTTTCCGTGCTTGGATTGTACTTCGTCGCTTACACGCACCGCAAGAGATGAATGCCCGCTTCAACCCCGAAATCCGCCAACCAAGTAATGTCATTATCGGACATCTTACACTTCTGGTTCGTAGCCACCAAAGCCAAAGCCTCCCCCATATCCAGCCGATAACGAAGGCGGCGTCTTGGTGCGCCGACGGATTATCACTACTAACCGAGGTTTGGGTACATGAACGCACCGCTTAAGAAGACGGCATGTTGGCTCTTGGGAATTTCCGCGGTAGGCACGGCGGCCTTTACCGGCTGCCGCGGCAACTTTGCGGCTTTCGATGGCGATTTCCTCGATACAGGCCGCACGAGTAGTTTCTTTACCGCGTCCCAGGTAGACCCGCAAGCTGAAGACACGGCCGGTCCACAGTTCGCAGTCGCTGATGACCTCGACGGTGACGGGCTCGTGGATATTGTGTCCGCGTGGAACCAGTCACAACCGGTCCAGATTCACTTGCAGCGCCGAAGCGCATCCGGCGCTCGCGTTTTTGAGACGGTTACCCTCGCCGCGAGCGTACCAGCCGTCAGCGTATCCGGTCTTGCAGTGGCCGACTTTGACCTGGACGGCAGGCCCGACATCGCGGTGATGCTCAAGTCAACACTTGAGGTTGGTGCCGGTTGCCTGGATAGCGAAGTCCCGGCTTCGGGTGGACTTAGCGGTTTGATCATGATTTACCTCGGACCAGCCGACGCGACGCAAGTCAATCAGGCGCTAGCGTGGACCGAAGCGCCGATCGAAGCGTCACGGCTTTCGGGAGACGGACAAGACAACGGGATTCCAGAAGAAGGCGGCTTCACCAGCATGCAGATGGCCGACATCGACCTCGATGGCGATACCGATTTGGTTGTAGCTTGGAACTCCTCATGCGGCGAAGGCGGCACGGCCGACGCGCTTCTGTTTACGAACCTGGGCGGTGCGAATGTGCGCGACAGCCTGTGGACCGGTGGGCGTATTCCCAATGCCGTGGCACGCGGTGAGTCCATCAAAGACGTCACGCTTGGCGATGTTGACGGTGACGGCGACTTGGACATCATCGCCACGTTCCCCACGGCCGGCAGCATGAACGTACGCTGGTTCCGAAACCCGGCGCTGGACGTGGAAGACCTGTTCCATGTTTCGGACGGACTATGGCAAACCGGCACCATTGGCCAGGTCGCGACGCAAGCCGACACCGTGGCAACCGGAGACCTCGATGGCGATGGCTTGCTCGATGTCGTCGCAAGATCCACAGCGGGACGTGTGATCCAGTGGTTCAAAGGTACGGGTAACGAGTCGGCGACCCTCCCGGTGGCCAACATCCAGTGGCAGGTCTTCACGCTTGCGGAGTTCGTCGATCGTGCACCCCAGGCGGTAGCCGTGACAGATCTTACCGGCGACGGTCGGGTCGAAGTCGTCGTAGCGGCCGGTGGCGCGCTCGCGTGGTTTGACGGCACCTCCGGTTCAAGCCTGTTTAACCAATGGGAAGCCAACCTTATCATTGACGACGATGCCAGCGGGCTCTCCACCACGGACCCCAGCGTCTCGCCAACCCAAATCGCGGGCACGACGTTTATCAACACCATCCATGTGGCCGACATCGACGGCGACGGAAAGAACGACATGCTCGTCACTCTCGACCGCAGCGGACTAAGCGGGCTCAGCAACGACGCCCTGGTTTGGTTTCGCAACACACGATAGGCGACACGACGCAGGGTGAAACTTGGTTCCGAGCCGCTTGGTTCACCTCGCGCGGCCATCCCCGCCTCGATTCACCATACCAACTTTGCATCAGGCGACTACCGGGGACCGACTATCGGACTATCGGGGACAGTCTACGGTTTCTCTCGCCTATCGCCGGGGGTGTTTCAGTCATGCCGGGGTCATCTTGCCGCCTTGATGAAGGCGCGGATCTTGCTCGGGGATTTTTTCCCGGGGGATGCCTCCACGCCAGAGCTCACGTCCACGCCGACGGGTGACACCTGCGCGATTGCGGTTGCGACGTTCGCTTGGGTCAGACCGCCGGCCAACAAAATCGGTGGGAGCACCGCGCCGCATGTGCCTAGTGAGGTCGCCAGCGCCGCCCAATCAAGCGTCTTACCCGTACCGCCCAACCGCGCCGGGTCGCTCACGTCGAGGAGAAGAAAATCCGGCGGCACCGGGCCAAGCGTCGCAAGGCTCGCAGGGAGTTCATCCAGGTCTCCGTCAGCCGGAACGTGGTAAACCCATATCGACCGGAGACCAAGCCCCCGCACTTTCTCCATGACCAGCTCATCAACACCACCGTAGAGTTGAACCAAACCGGCACCGACCCCCGCAAGGGCCTCGGTGGCCGAAACCCACGCCGCGTCATCATTGACCCGGAGCAGCGCGACGGCGCACGCGGGATCATCAAGACTAGCGGCGATGGTCTTGGCAGCCTCCAAGGAAATCTGCCGCGGACCGGCCACCAGATTGAGCCCGATGATATCAGCGCCGGCCTCTCGCGCGAGTGCCGCATCCGCGACCGTCGTAATGCCGCAAACCTTTACAATCATGAGATCAAAACTATTCCAACATCGAGCGTACGAAATCCACCGCGGCGATCGTCGGCGCTAAGTCTCCGTCCTGCCCGGCCACCTCTACGAGGACCGGTCCGGCATAGCCGGTCGCGCGTAGCTTGCTAAGAACACGGGGAATCTGGACATCACCCATGCCGAGTTCCGCGCGGCGGCCATACTCGACACCCGGGCTCGCAGAATGGAACGCATCTTTCAGGTGGACCAGCTTCACACGTCCACGCAGGGCGGCTCCGGCTCGCACCGGATCATCCACGCCATACACCATTAGGTTGCCCGGATCAAAGTTAACACTCACGTTGTCCCTTGCGACAGCGTCGATGAACCGAAGCAACACCGCCACCGGCTCCCGCCCCGTCTCCAGAAGCAGCGTCAGACCAGCAGCGGCCAACTCATCGGCCACGGTGCGCGTGCGCGTCAA
>JAJRSR010000211.1 GCA_024278695.1 Planctomycetota bacterium
CTACGATCCCACAACGGGGACGTGCGAACCCTTCGTGTGGGGCGGTTGCGGCGGCAACGCCAACAATTTCTCGACGGCGGCCGAGTGCGCGACAGCGTGCCAAAGGTAGCCGAGAAGCAGCAGGGGCATGCTGCTGCATGTTGGGGTAACGCCAGGGTGCGGGATCGCGGTCGAGGGTCATCGGTATGCACTGGCGCACCATACGCGGCGGCGAGATGAGCGAGGTGCTAGCGGTCTGCGCGATGCTGCATACCGCGATCGTTGCGTGCCGTTTTATCGATCAGTTCCACCGACCGCGCTGATTTTGACGCGCCGAAGGCATCAGCCAGGGTGCCTCCGTTTTGATGGTGCTGTCTCGGTAGGGGGGTGAGAAACGCTTGGAAGCGATATCGCCGCTCTCAGCTTCGTACCGTTTCGGAATGAGAACCAGTTTGATGCTGTTTTGAGACGGGTGCAAGACTGATGAGGCGGTTACACGTGGGGTGGACAAGCGTCGCGGCGATGGCATTGCGAATACAGAAAAGGCTCCCGGGGCGACGCTTGCCCGTGCTTTCCCCTGCTGCGTCATCACGGGCAAACGCCGCAAGCCGTATCCTTCGGATAGTCGCAAGCCCGATCCTGCGGCATTTGTCCATGCCACCCATCCGCCAATTCTGTCTTGCAGCCTTTTGAGGCTCCCCGTGCCCCTTGACCTACCCTGGCCTAGCCGCTCTAATTCTGGCTTCAATTTATGGCCTTACTGGTAGGAGCGATTCTATGAGCATGTCGGTAGTCAAAGGTGTTCGGTTGGGCGTGGCGTTGGTTGTTGCAGCCGTTGGTATTGTGGTGACTGGATGCGTAAAAAATCAACTTCGGATCGTTACCAAGCCGACGGGGTCTTCCATTGTTGTTCGCGATGCGAAGGGTCGAGTTACGCATACTGGCACCGCACCGTTCAACTTGGGGCTCTCGTTTGATTCGGGCAAGCAACCGTATGCGGTGGAGGCCAAGCCCTCCAGTGCGATGGACGATCGGTATGTTTTTGGAAAGAAATCATTGTCCCAGGAAGAATATGACGCGCTACCCAAAGATGAAGGTGCGAACCGGCGTATACTTGAAATCGATCTCGCCGAAAAAGAATACTTGATAGTAAAGCATGTGGAAGTGATTCTCGATGCGCGTCGTCGGTGGCGCGGCGTGGTCACGCAATCACGTGCGTACAAGGATATCAAGGAGGCGGGCGGTGCCATACCGGGCCTCATTGTGGAGTTTGGGGAAAACCTTGGCATTCAATCGTTGGCGTTGTCTCCTGACGGCAACCGCATTGTTTACTCTGTGGCAAAATATGACCGAACAGCCCAAGAGCTTTCGAAGATTGTTGAGTCGGCAACGCCGACGCCACTCAATGTGATTGGGGCCAATTTGCACGGCGTGGATACGCGCCGGGGCGGCATACAGCATATTACGTCGGACAACTTTCGTGACATGTTCCCGAGCTTTACCACCGATGGTGAATACATACTCTTTACATCCAATCGCCGCCGTCCGGACTCTGAGGATCTGCTCGAGATTCATGCAGTCCGACGTGAGGGAATCAGGGACGTCTACTTGGATCGGCGTGATGGCCGCGTCTTGCGACCGACACAGGCTGCTGACGGGACAATTGCCTATGCCCTCGAGGACGCAAATTGGAATGACGAACAACATCGTAACACGGTTTGGACCGTCAAGGGCAAGAATGGGTACCCGTATCAGATTCAGGGCGGAACACAGCCAGCGATATCACCTGATGGGAAGCATATTGCATACATCGGTGGTGATCGCAATCTGTGGGTAGTCGAAGTCGATGGCTCAAATGCCACGCAGATCACATCCGGCAGTAGTAAAATCGTGCAACGCTACAAGGACAGCCTCAACGTCGAAGAACGCCGCCGCTACGACTGTTTTGTCGAGGATATGGGTGTCTTCGAGAGGATGCCCTATTCATATCCATCGTGGAGTTCGGACGGTGAATGGATTGTTTTCTCTTCGATGGAGGGAAGCGATCCGACTGGCCGGCCCAATGAGGATGTTTGGGCGATGCGCTCAGACGGTTCCGGCAAGCGGCAGCTCACCACAAACGGCTCCACCGATCGGTATCCTCTCTTGTCGCCAGGCAATGAGTGGATCTACTTTATGTCCAACCGGGGTGGTCGCTGGGCCATCTGGCGGATCGAGCCGTCTTTGGATTAGTGATAGCGGTTGCCGCTCGAGCCGCGTAGGGTCATGCTGTTGTACGCCGTGGCTTCTCGGTGGTTTCGCAGTTGAGTCGTGATCGGAGCATTAGCTATCTCCGACATAGCGTTTCAGCAGCCGACCGACTTCCACTACGTCCTTATCCCCGCGTCCGGAGAGGTTGACGATGACCATATGCTCCGGTGCCATTGTCTTGGCACGTTCTACCGCGCTTGCTATGGCGTGGGCTGATTCCAGCGCGGGGATGATGCCTTCGGTTTCGCAGAGCAGGGTGAACGCCGCGAGTGCCGCGTCGTCGTCGGCGTGGACGTATTCCACCCGCCCGGCTTCTTTCCAATACGCATGCTCCGGGCCGACGCCGGGGTAGTCAAGACCGGCCGACACCGAGTGGACCGGCAAGGTCTGGCCGTCGTGATCCTGCAAGACATACGTACGCATCCCGTGGATGATCCCCGGCGCGCCGGCGCTCAGGGTGGCCGCATGCCTACCCTCGACTAGCTTCTCGCCGGCCGCCTCCACGCCGACGAGCTTCACGCTTTCATCATCGAGAAACGGCGCGAAGATGCCGGCCGCGTTGCTGCCGCCACCGACGCAGGCGATCACGCAATCGGGCAGCTTACCCGCCATCGCCAACGATTGAGCCCGCGCCTCCTTGCCGACGACCGACTGAAAGTCCCGAACCATCTGCGGGAACGGATGCGGACCCATCACGCTGCCGATGACGTAGTGCGTGTGCTCGCTGGTGGACATCCAATCGCGCATCGCCTCGTTGATGGCGTCCTTCAAAGTCTTTTGGCCCGACTCGACCGAAACCACACGCGTGCCGAGTAGCTCCATGCGGAAGACGTTGAGTTTCTGGCGGCGGATGTCTTCCGCGCCCATGTAGACGACGCACGCCATGCCGCAGACCGCCGCCGCCGTCGCGGTGGCCACGCCGTGCTGTCCCGCGCCGGTCTCAGCGATGATGCGCTGTTTGCCCATCCGCCGTGTGAGCAGAATCTGCCCCATCGTGTTGTTGATCTTATGGGCACCGGTGTGGTTGAGGTCTTCACGTTTGAGATAGATCTGCGCGCCGCCGGTACGCTCGCTGAGGCGTTTTGCATGGTAGAGCGGGCTGGGGCGTCCGACGTAGTGCTTAAGCAGGTCGTGAAGCTCGGTCCAAAACGCGCGGTCCTGTCGGGCGGTGGCGTACACTGCTTCTAGCTGGGTGACGGCGGCCATCAGTGTTTCCGGTACGAAGCGTCCGCCGAAGCCGTCAGAGTCCTCAGTGATGCCGAAGCGGCCGTTGGCGTCGGGTTCCCAGCGGCTGCTCAGCGCGGGCATGATGTCAATGTCCACGGTTGTGGTTCCTTCTGGTTGAGAAGCGCCCCGAGTCTGCGGATCACCGGTTCGTTTTTGGCGTGGTCGGTCTAACGCCGCCTGCCATGGTAGCCGTTGCGGTTCATTCTTCCAGCGGCGGCAGAAACCGCGCCCGGGGGGCGTACAGCGTGTCGGCGTCGCGGTCGATAGGGGGGTATTGGGGTGTGGAGTGGTCCGCGCCGCACGGGCCGGTTATAGTGCCCCGCTTTGTTCGGTGATGTGGATGACGCGAGGGATTTACGGAGTCGTTTGGCAGATGGGTGACGAACCGCTACGTCGATGGATTAATGAAGTTGTCGTGCTCGACACGATGACGCCGATCGTCTACATCGGTCGGCTTGTGGAGGTTACCGACACGACGTTGGTGTTGGAGCAGACGGACATGCACGACTGCCGCGACGGTCACGCCAACAAGGAACTCTACCTCGTCGAGACGAACGAAGGTGGTGTGTCGGTGAACCGGGCGACCGTGATGGTGATGCGATCGTCCGTGATTAGTGTGTCGCGGCTGAGTGATGTCGATGCGAGTTGATCGGCAGCGATCACGGTGATGATCTCAGACGAAACAAAAGCATAGCGAGCGAATATGCGGGTATTGGTGACAGGTGGTGCGGGTTACGTTGGTAGTCACTGCGTCCGCGCGCTGTGTGATGATGGCGTCGATGTCGTCGTGTTCGACTCCTTGGCCGCCGGTCATCGTGAGGCCGTGGATACGCGGGCGACGTTGATCGTGGGTGATCTTGCCGATGCGGGGTTGGTCGATAGCACGCTAGCTGGCGGCGGCTATGATGCCGTCATGCATTTCGCTGCGCTAGCCGACGTGGGGGAATCCGTTCGCGAACCCCTGAAATACTATAAAAATAACGTGGGCGCAACGCTCACGCTTCTCGGACAGATGCGTGACCACGGTGTGAAGTCGTTTGTGTTTAGTTCCACCTGCGCGGTGTATGGTATACCGAGCAGCGTGCCGATTGCAGAGGGGACGCCGCGAAAACCGATCAGCCCCTACGGTCGTTCGAAGCTGGCTATCGAATGGGCGTTAGAGGATTGCGCCAAGGCTTGGGGGTTGGCGGCCACCTCCCTTCGATATTTCAACGCGGCGGGTGCTGCTTTGGATGGTTCGATCGGTGAGGATCATGACCCCGAGACGCACCTGATTCCACTCGTGTTGCAGGTGGCCGCGGGCAAACGGGAAGAAATCAAAATCTTTGGTGTGGATTACCCCACGCCGGACGGCTCCTGCGTTCGTGACTACGTTCACGTGGCCGACCTGGCCAACGTTCACCGCAAGGCGCTGGAGACCCAGGTCGAGGGTGCGTTTCGATTCTACAACGTGGGGAGCGGTGTGGGCGTCAGCGTGAAGGACCTGATCGAGAAAGCCAGAGCGGTGACGGGAAAGGATATCCCCGCAGCACCGGCACCACGCCGCGCGGGTGACCCGCCAGAGCTGTATGCCGATCCGACGAAGGCCATGGCGGAGTTGGGCTGGCAGCCGGAGTTCAGCGACATCAAGAAGACGCTGGAGACAGCCTGGCAGTGGCACCAGTCGCATCCGAGCGGGTTTTCCAGCTAGTCGTTCACGCTAAGTGTTGGAAGCATAGTGGGTTACGGTTGGTTCTCGGGACTGTTCCTTGCTCTGTTGGACCGTGCCATTCCAATCTCAAACTCGTTTGTTTCCGGCTAGCCTGTTGCCTTGGGGTGGCGCGGCGGTACCCGTGGGCGTGACGGTTGCCAATCGCAGTCGATCAACTATACTCCCCGGTCTTGGCCTGTATGGGCTCCCCGGTTCAAACGAGTGTTTGGGGTCGTGGGGTGTGCTGACGTTTGTATGAGGTGCTTGATGTCTCGCGTATGCTATTTCACCGGAAAAAAGACCCGTGCCGGTCGTTCGATCGCTCGCAAGGGTAAGGCGAAGTACCTCGGCGGCGTGGGTCGCAAGACCACCGGCGTCACCAAGCGCAAGTTCAAGCCCAACATCCAGCGCGTTCGCGCCGTCATCGACGGTAAGATCTGCCGCATCAAGGTTTCGGCCAAGGCCATCCGCATGGGTTTGGTCGTGAAACCGGTCAAACGCACTTGGAAGCCTGAAGACGCTGAGGCTGGTACCAGCTAGCACTCCTGGCTTAGGCACTCCTGGCTTAGGCACTCCGTTTGTAATCATCTATTGGTTCTTATCGCATCATTGCCGTCACCGGTGTACCATCGGGCCGGGTGTTGCGCGCACTTGGCGTGTGGCCTACGTTTTCCGGTACAGGGAGCAACGCCAATATGATCGTAGTCAACACTGAAACCATTCCAGGGTATGAGATCGTTGCGCTCAAGGGTCTTGTGCAGGGCAATACCATCCGCGCGAAGCACCTGGGCAGGGATATGGCCGCCGGATTAAAGAATCTGCTCGGCGGTGAGCTGCGCGGTTACACGGAGCTACTCATTGAAGCCCGCCGTCAGGCGCTGGAGCGGATGCTCGCACAGGCCGAACAGCTTGAGGCCAACGCCGTAGTGAATGTGCGGTTTACGACCAGCGCCGTGACGCAAGGTGCGGCTGAGCTTTACGCCTACGGTACGGCCGTCGTCGCGCATGAGATCGCTGGGAAGGCGGAGGCGTAACCCATGCCCCTTCAGTTTTGGCTACAGGTAGTTCCGTTCGTCGTGTTGATTACCCTTGGGTTCACCGTCGGTGGGTTTGTGGAGCGCCGACATCTCAAGCGATTGGCCGCGTGGGAGGCGGAGCTTGCCGACATCCTCGTCACGGATTTGAAAAAGTTGCCCGTTGAGGTTTCGGCCCAGCACTGCGGGCTTGTCATGGGAGAGGTCGTGATTGCGTCGGATTATTTCAAGACGGTTGCGGCGAAGTTCAAGGGGATGTTTGGCGGAGAGCTTAGTACGTTTCAGACCTTGATGGATCGGGCGCGGCGCGAGGCGTTGGTGCGTCTGATGAAACGTGCCAAGGCTATGGGGGCGAATCGTGTGTACAATGTGCGGTTTGAGTCGAGCAACATTGGTGCCATGCGCCGCAACAAGCCGTCTGCCATGGTGGAGCTCTACGCGTACGGCACGGCCGTTCATGTTCCGGAACAAGACGCTAGCGAGTGAGCCCCGTGCCAAGCGACGACGAATCATCGATCGAACGCGAACCGCACTTTCAGCAGCGACCCCACACCGCAGACGATGCGGAGTCGCCAGCATCACAGGCCTTGCATCAAGACAAGCAGCGTGCCGACGCCACTTGGGAGCGTGCCCGGCATTCGGTCTATGATGAGCCGGCCATCCTGCCGAACAGACCCCCGCGATTGGTGGATGATGACTGGTATTGTCGCAACTGTGGGTACAACCTACGCGGGCTGATGACGGGGCACGCCTGTCCGGAGTGCGGCAAGGTCGAGATCTACGAGCCGCCGCAAAAGGGTGAAGAAACGTACGGGGCGTTGCTTCAGAAACGGAGCCGCGACAACGCACCGGGAAGGACGCGTGTCATCGCATGTGCGGTATCGCTGCTGGGTGTGCCGCTTGCGGTGTTGTGTTCTTTGTATTCGTTTGAACTGGTCGGAGTTATCGCGTTTGTGGTTGTGGGGCCGCTGGGTAGCGAGGCGGCGAAGGTGCTTGTGCCGGCCATGTTGCTTGAGCGGGGTCGTTTTGTGGGTGCATCGGTCGGCGTGCTCTGGCTCATGACGCTCGCAACGGCTGCACTGTTCGCGGTGACTCAAAACATCATTTACCTCTCGTTGTTCATGCCGCAGGCCCCGGTCATGGTGTCGGCCTTTCGTTGGACCATTGGCATCGCGTTGCACCTGGTGTGTGTCGGCGTGAGCACGGCCGGGCTACTGGCGATCCGGCGGGAGGCGCAGCGGGATGGGCGTCCGCCGCGCGTTTCGATCGGGTTCCCTTGGCTCTTGCTTTCTGTTTCGCTCCACGCCTTCTACAACGGGTATGTGTTTTTCTCGGGTTATCTTGGGTACGGGTTTTGAGTGCGCCGCGGACCGCCGCTTGTTGGCGGGCCAGGGTCTACCACGTAGACTGCCGGGGGCTGGCTCGGGCCGTGCGTTGGAACGCGAAGACAGACAAATGATTCGATAGGATGGGTTTCGTGGCGACGACGATTCTACTCGTGGCGGTGCAGGTGGCATGCCTGTCGGGTGATGGCGCGACGTTTGATCCCTGGCGGGATCGGGCTACCTATGCCATTACCTATACCGCTGATGTGTCCGGGTTGATAGGGGGTGGCGCTGGAGTTGCGGACGGTTCTGGAGTTAGGGGCAGTTCTGGCGTTCGGGTTTGGATGCCGGTACCGGCAGATCGTGAGTACCAGACGGTAAGCGGTGTTCGCGTTGATGCGCCGTGGGCTCATCGGTTCACGAGGGATGCGGTTGGTAATCGATTTGTCTATGTTGAAGTCAAGCCGAACGAGGATGATCGAAAGATGATCGTGCTGCACGCGACGGTCGAACGCCGCCCGATGCGCAGCTCGTCTGCCGGGGACCGGGGCGGTCGCACGCCGGCTGATGCGAAGCGCTACCTACGCAGCTCGACCCGAGTTCCCGTAACCGGGCTGATTGCCACGTTGGCCAAGCGCGTCGCGGGCAGTCGTAGCGGGCGCGGTGACAAGATTCGTTCGATTTATGATTATGTCGTTGGGACCATGCGGTACGACAAAACGGGCACGGGTTGGGGCGCGGGTGATGCTGTTTGGGCGTGTAGCTCGAAATACGGAAATTGCACTGATTTCCATTCACTGCTCATCGGGATGGCCCGGAGCCAGAAAATCCCCGCGCGGTTTGTGATTGGTTTCCCACTGAGTTCGGAGGCTGCCAGCGGTAGGGCGAAGGGGTACCACTGCTGGGCCGAGCTTCAGCAATCGACGAGCGGGTGGTTTCCGGTCGATGCGAGCGAGGCGAAGAAGTCTGACCGTTCAGATGCCTACTTCGGCGTCGTACCAAGCGATCGGATCGAGTTTACGATGGGTCGCGACTTGGTGCTCAACCCGCCACAAGCCGGTGAGCCGCTTAACTTCTTCATCTATCCGTATGCTGAAGTAGACGGAAACGCCGTCACCGTTCCGTGGACACTTGTCTACGAGCGAATCAAGGCGGTGCCGGACCGGTAACGGTCAGAGGCGTGGGGTGTGTTTCTTTCTTTTGGGGGGAGCCGTTGCCGGGAAAGCTTCTACGCCAGGACGTCGAGGCTGCCGTTCTTGCCGCCCGTCCCGGTTGATTGGCTGTCGTTATCGGATGCGCCGTTGAGAAGATTCAGGACCATCTCGCCTTGGGCTTTGGCCGCGTCGTTGACCTTGACGGCGACAGCCGTGCCGATTTTCTGCTGTGTGACCGATTGCTGAAAGCTACTGATGGTTGCTGCGGATGGGATTTCCATGTCGTGCTCGCTTCTGCTGGATCGTTCGTTGCGCTATTCCGTTTCCGATGTCGGCCTCCGCCACTGAGGGCGCGAGCCGTCTCATGTCTCTTCGACAGGAATAGGACGCGGGTTGTGCTTGTCGCTGCGGTAACGGATCGCGAGATTATTTTGCTGATGTTTTCGGACGCGGACCGAGCGACGGCTGGCCGGGATCGATCAGCTATGATTGCCGGACCAGAGCATCGGGGCGGCCACTGCCCCATACGTCTCCGGTCGGCGGTCGCGCAGGAACGGGAACATCATGCGGGCTTTGGTCACGGTTGATTTTTCTAGCTGTACCGTGAGCGTCTGGTTTGGCTTGTCATCGAGCGCGCTAACCACCTGCCCGAGTGGGTCGATCACCATGGATTGCCCGAGAAACGAGAGCGGGTCTTCGTTGCCCGAGCGGTTGGCCATGGCGATGTAAACGCCGTGCGTGACGGCGGCAGCCTGCATTTCAAACTGATAAGTATCGGCAAAGGGTTCCGAGGCGGCGACGGCCGTCGGCACGAGGACATACTCGGCACCCTGCATGATGAAGCTGCGAAACACCTCAGGGAAGTGCCGGTCGTAGCAGATGGCCACGCCAAAACGCCAGCCCTCTAGCTCGAACACGTGGTAGGTGTCTTGTCCCGGTGCGTAGTAAAACTTTTCGTTGTAGCCCGGCTCCTCCGAGAGGTGCATCATACGCTGGCGACCGACGTACACCCCTTTGCGATCAATCACGACGCTGCTATCGAAGCAGAGGTGTTCCCGTGATAGCTCATAGTGGTTGTATACGATTGCGATGTCGTGCTGACGGGCGAGCTCCTGAAACCATGCCATCGTGACGCCGGGAATCGGCTCGGCGAGGTCGAAGTATTCATACTTATGCGGTACGCGTGGGAAGAACTCAAGAACCGACATCTCGGGGAAGAGAACGATGTCCGATTTTTGTCCGGCTGCTTCTTCGACGAGCTTGGCAACGCGAGCCTTGTTGGCTTCGATGTCCGGCGTGCTGTGGTTTTGTGCTACGGTGACTTTCATGCCCATACTCTGCGCGTGGTACCGCGCAATGTCAACGGTCTTGGTTCGCAACCGTGAGCGTTCGACACGCTACGCCGTGCCGTAAAATGGCTTGGCGCTGAGACCGGTTCGCGCTTCGATTAGACTAACGATGGCGTCCACCTCGGCAGCGGCAAGCGGCGTGACGAACGCCTCGGCCGGTGCACGTGCGACAGTGTAAACTTGTACGTCGCTGATCTTACCGCCCGCTTGTAGAATCTCGTGGAGTCTTCCGACGTAGGCGTCAAGCTCGGGTTCGCTCGGTGCCGTTCCGTCTAACCGAAGAAACATGGATTGAATCACGATGGGTCGCACACTGGCCGCTGCGATGATGTTGTCGATCACATGTTGAAGCGGGTAGTTCGGGCGGTTGACCGCTTCGTAATACGTTTGCGTGCCGGCGTCGAGCTTGGCCCAGATCTCACCCGAGTTGGCGTCCATAATGCGAAGCCCACGCTCCGCGGCTGGTTTGGTCAGGTAGCACGCGTCGGTAATGAGCACGAGCTTCACGTCGGCGAGATTCGCCTCGCCTTTTAGTCGGGCTGCGAGTTCGATCGACTCGGCGAAGACCTTGCAGGTGGTCGGTTCGCCGTCGCCGGAGAACGCGATGTCGTTCACCCGGCGCAGATCCTTGGGCACCGTCGAAAAGGCTTCATCTTCGAAAAGCCGGCCCGTGACGGCAAAGTCGATCATCGCTCCGAGTTCATCGCGCAGTCGTCCGAGGTCTACATCACGCACCTTCGGCGTTTTCGAGCGATCGACCTGGCAATAGACGCAATCGAAATTGCAGGCCGCGTCCGGGTTGAGGTTCACGCCGATGCTCAGTCCACGGCTGCGACGTGAGATCACCGGGTAAACGTAGTGGTTGTCGCGCCAGCCGCGCGAATGATCTCGGTATTGCGGCAGGGCGGTTCGGTTATTGTTCGAGGGTGCGATCGGGCATTCCTTCGTCGCGCTAGCTGTCATGGTCGAAGGGGAGCACGACGTTGTTGTATCGTAGCAGCGTGCCCTTGGCGCGTTCGAGGTTGACCACGGCAATGTTATAGTCCACGACCGCCCGCAGCATGGCCCGGCGCGATTCCGCCAGCGCGCGGCGCGCGGCCAACTCACTGTTGAGTGTGTTGAGGTCTTTTCGTTCCTGCCTCGCGACGATTGAGTCAACCTCGCGGTGGCGTGCCTCGGCCGATTCAAAGCTCGGGGCGATCTGATCGAACGTGGTCGCGACCTGCCGGACGGCGAGGTTGATGTCCAGGATGACTTCCTCGAATGTCTGTTTTAAGGCGGCGACTTGTTGTTCGTGTTGCAATTGGGATCGCCGGTACACGGCACGCGGACCTCGGTTGCCAATAGGCATTTCGATTTCAACGCCGATCCGGTATTCCACGAAGTTGTAGGTGCTGGCGTTGTCGAATGATTCTGCGGAGTTCGTGGCGAGTCCGGTCGATGCCGTCCTGAAGGTCAGATCAAATCGCGGTAATTCGGCACTCTTGGCTTGCCCAACGGCGATGCGAGCGCTGGCCACGCGGAGCTCTTGCTCGTGAATTTCCGGACGATGTTCCAACCCCGACTGGACTTCAGCCAGCGGGTCCACCACGAGCCGCGTGAGGTTGGGAAGGTCCGTCGGGATGATCTCGATGGTGTCGGCCAGGTCGATGTCGTCGCTGTTCATCAGCGCGATTAACTGATCTTCGGCGTCAAAGACGTTGGCCAGCCGCCGAACGAACGCCGTACGCTCTTGTTGCAGGTTGGCTTGGGTCGCGGAAAGTTGCACGGCGTTCACATCGAAGTCGCGCCGGGCCTGTAGAAACACCAGGATCTGCTCGAACTGTGCCAAGAGCCTGGCACTAATCACGACGTCGGCTCTGGCTTGCACCAAACGCCAGTACGCTTCCTCGGTCTGCCGGAGCACGTCTCGAACTTGGCGATGAAACGCATACTTGCTCACCCGGCGATCGTTCTTTCGAAGACGAATGATGGATTGCGTTACGTCAACGCCGAAATTGCGGAGCAACGGCTGCCGAATATCGAGCACGAGTCCCGTCACATATTCCGGGTTGATGGTTTGAAAGCTCAGCGTAGTTTTTGTACGGTTGAGTTCCCAACTGGCTGAAATCGTAGCACCCGTGGGGAGCGCCTTGCGTATGCCGGCCGCGAGGGACGTGAGATCGACATCGTTCGCCTGAAGCGCGGACGCCGTGGGGCGGTCAATGTTGTTCTTGATCGCGTTGGCGAAGAACGTCGCGTCAAACGCCGCCTCCGCCTCAATGACGCGCGTGGTTTCCACGGCCGGGTTGAACCGTTGCACGTCGATGGCGTAGTTGTTGGCCAACGCTCGTCGAAGCGCCGCCTCCAGGGAGAGTTCCAGGATCTCCTGGCGGCAAATCGGGCTGGCTATTTCCAGCGTTCGCTCGATGAATTTCACGCGGCTCTTTTCCCCGCGCTCGCGAAGCGTTTCGAGGCGTTTCAGAGCGGCCTCACGGTTGATGGAAGGGTCCGGCGTGTGCCAGCGCAGCCGTTCAATCGGAAGCGAATCACCTTGAGACAGGACCGGGGTGACTTTCCTTGCGTTCGTGCCCGCAGGCTCCGCGCCTTGTGCGAAGCTCGACGCCCCCAGAGAGAGTAGCAGCGCCATTGCCGTCAGTGAGTATGATCGAAAGATTCGATAGGCCGAAGTCGGGTCGTCTGTTCGACGCATGAAAACTTGCTCCGCAGTGGGCTCTGTCATTGTGGTCAGCGCGACACAGGTCTCGGGCACCGGTTAATGACCGGGGAGGCCGCCGACCCTTGACGCGGGCATGGTATCCGGCGGTTGCGCGTGCCGTCAATCGCCAATGCCTAAAGAGTCTGATTTTCTGACAACAAACGACGGTGTGCGGTTTGTTTTTGAGACGCTGTGAAATTGTTGTGCGATTGGCTAGGATGGGGGGCTGGGCCGACCGTGTTGCCCAAATGATGCTTGAGCCGTTTGAGGCAAGAGGTGCCCGAAATCATGATCCGACGAATCGTACGACAACCCATGGATGATCTGCTGGCCTGCATGGAGCCGTTGTTTCGCGTGCGAAATCCGCTGCCGATCTTCATTCCCATGCTGGCGACGATGATCGCTACCTGGATCCTCTACGTGCCCATCCACGAACTGGCCCATGCCTACGGATGCCTCTGGACCGGTGGCGAGGTCACTGAGCTGCAAATCTCGGCAAGATACGGTGGGGCGTTCTACGCGAAGTATTTCGACTTCATCGTAACAGAATCCGACTATGCCGGTCGGCTCTCCGGCTTTGATACCCACGGCTCTGATTGGGTCTACCTCGCGACGGTGTTCCTGCCGTTTGTCATGTCGGTGGTTTTTGGTGTGCCGTTGCTGAAGGCCCTACGGGGGCGTCGCCGACCCATGCTGTTCGGGGCGGCCATCGTCCTGGGTCTTGCGCCATTTTACAACCTTACGGGGGATTACCTGGAAATGGGCTCGATCATGGTGACCCGCGTGGCCACAGGGAGCCTCGCCGATCCTGCAGCGTATGCAGGCATCCGTTCTGATGACGTGTTCAAGCTGGTTACGGACATCGTTACGAAGCCGGCCGAGCTCGGCTTGGATTCACCCGGAAAGATCGCTATCGGCTCGGTGCTGAGCATCATCTCGATGGGGGTGGCGCTGTCGTTGTCGTTTCTGACCTACTGGGCCGGGCATCTTTTCTCTATGGTGCTGGGCGTACGGGGCCACGTTCGTCCGGAAGCCAAAGCAATATCGGACCGCAAGCGCTAACGGGGTGTTGCAGGGACGCTCATTGGAGTATACTGATTCCGTGCCGAGCACAGATGCATCCCAATTTGCCATTGAGCTAGCCCGAATCGCTTCGGATATGAACGCGAGCGATGTGCTGGCGATGGACCTGCGCGGCATCAGCCCCGTGACGGACATGACCGTCATCTCCACCGGTACGTCGGATCGGCAGATGCGCGGCTTGGCCGACGCCGTTGTGGCGTATGGCAAGAACGTCGGTCGTCGTCCGTTTGGGTTGGCCGGTTACGACGGCGGCACCTGGATCGTGATCGATTTCATCGACGTCGTGTTCCACGTCTTCGGCAAAGCCCACCGTGAGTATTTCGACCTGGAGCTGCTCTGGGGCGACGCGCCAAGAATCGACTGGGTTCGGTCAGAGTCGGCCTGAGCTTGAGGGTGCCCTATGGTGCCGTTGGTGAGGGGGTGCCGTTGGTGAGGGGCAGGCCCGGCGCACATTAAGTTCCTTTTGCCAAGTTCCTTTTGCCGCAAGGACTTGTATCAAGAACTCGTTGTTCCATCCGACCATTTCGCTCTTCTTTGTCATGCGAACCGCCATACCGACGGTCGTCGCACCCGGCCATGCCCCTTCTCGGATGTCTGATGTTGCCGGTATGGATCGCTTCGGTTTGCCAAGGATGGTCACGCATGTTTCGACGCACGGATTCGCAAGCGACGTTCGGTTCGCTCAACGTTCTCACTATCGCAATTACCGCTGCGTCGGTTGAGCCCCAATGCGTTGCCGCTTGCCCTTACGCTTTGCGTTTCGACAGCCGTTCCTTTAGCCGTCGGGCGACGTCTAGCGGGACGAGTCTTGCCAGGTGTTCGGAGTCGTATTGGCCGATCTCTACGATCTGTTTGATGAGCGTGCTGGAGGTGAGGACGTGTTGGTCGCTTGTCATGAGGAATACCGTTTCGATGTCGCCGATGATGCGGTTGGTCGTGGCGATTTCCAACTCCGCGTGAAGATCTACCGAGTCGCGGATGCCGCGAAGGATCACGCGGGCACCGACCTGACGCGCGTACTCGACCGTGAGGCCGGTGTACGTTTGGACCTCGACGCTCGGAAAGTCTCCGGTGTGGGCGGTCAACATCTCCGCGCGTTCCTTGGCCGTGAACACCTGCGCCTTCATCGGGTTGTGCCCGACCGCGACGATGAGCTTTGCGTAGAGCCGCGACGCACGCTTGATGATGTCGATATGCCCGTACGTCATTGGGTCAAACGCACCGGGAAAGACGGCTAGGTTGGACTGCGTTTCGGACACGGGGTACCTCCGAGTATTTCGCCAGCCGGGATTCTAAACCGATCTCGTTGTGAGTCCAAGGGCATGCGTTGGACGCCTCCCATCCGCCGATTTGCGTTTCCCGCAGATAAAGCCACGGGCCACCCGTTGCTCGAACGATGTTGACACATGGTGCGTGCCGGATGATCCTGCGGCCATGAATGATTCTGCGATCACAGCGGCCGAAGTTGATCTGACCGTGGACCTTGCGGGGCTGGCGTTGCGTAACCCTGTGATGACGGCATCCGGTACGTCCGGCTACGGACCGGAGCACGCGGAGCTGATGGATCTTACCAAACTCGGGGCGTTCGTGACCAAGGCGGTTTCGGTGGAGCCGCGCAAGGGCAACCCGCCGGAGCGGATCGTCGAGACTTCTGCGGGGATGCTCAACGCGATCGGGCTGGCCAACGATGGACTCGATGGCTTCGCGGCGAACAAGGTGCCGTTTATCGAGTCGATGGGCACGCCGGTGATCGTGAACGTGGTCGGGCACAGCGTCGAGGAGTTTCAGACGGTGTGCCGCCGACTTGATGGTATCGAATGCATCGCTGGTGTGGAGTTGAACGTGTCGTGTCCGAACGTGGCCGATGGGTTGGAGTTCGGGACGGACCCGGTGCGGCTTCGGGCGTTGGTCTCTGCGGTTCGTGGGTGCGTATCCCGGGCCAAGCTCATCGTAAAACTTTCGCCAAACGTGACGGATGTCACGGCGACCGCGCGAGCCGCGATCGAGGGCGGCGCGGATGTGCTCTCGGCAATCAACACGGTCGTGGGGATGGCGATCAACGTGGACACGTGGAAGCCGATGCTGGCGAATCGCACGGGGGGCTTGTCCGGGCCGGCCATCAAACCGATTGCGCTCAACATGGTGCATCGGGTCTACCGAGACGTGGCCAAGGACGCGAACGTGCCGATCATCGGCATGGGCGGAATCTCTTCCTGGCGCGACGCCGTGGAGTTCTTCCTGGCTGGCGCGACGGCGGTGGCCGTGGGGACGGCGCTTTTTGTAGAGCCAACCACGCCGATTCGCATCTGCGAAGGGTTGCGAGAGTACTTGTCGAAGCGCGGTATGAGCTCCGTCCGTGATCTCGTAGGGAAACTACAGTAGGCGGACGCGAGAGGTCAGGTGTCTCGCGCAGGTTGGCCTCAATCTTTTCGTCCTGGTTCATTGGACACCCCGGGCCGCGGGCTTCAGCCTGCGCGGTGCTTTGGGGTTGAGCCGACGTCCGGTTTGTGTGACTTGATACGGTTCTGGTCACGAAACCGTTTGTGGCAGGCGTTGCAGGATTGTTGAAGTTTTTGGAATGCGGACTTCGTCTTTGCTGCGTGATGTTCGCGAACCATCTCGGCCAATCGCAAGGCCGCAGCTTTCTACTCAGTTAGCATTTCTGAAAACGCCCTTGGTTGGCCCTTCGCTTCCGCAGTCCCCGCTATCTCCGAAAGGTAGCGGTGGAGCCGTTGCGTTTCTTTCTGGGAATCTAAATCCGGGTGATCCTTGGGGGTGCGCCAGCCAGCTTTGCTGAGGATTTCCAGGTGATCCCACTGTTGCCCGATGCGCGCCATGCCCTCAACGAAGGTGGATAGTATCGCGCGTTGTGGGAATGTGGCGTTGGCCTTGGCGAGTGCTTAGTGGCTGACGCGGCGCGTACGTGATATGGTCGCGAAGAGCCCGGCATACTTGGCAGACGTGCCGGCCGTGCTTAGGTGCCGCATCGCCTCATCGACGGTGAGCCACCCGAGCCCGATGGCGATCACAGACGCTGCGGCCGGGCTGCGGTGCCTACCGTGAAAACAGTGGATGTAGATCGGCTTGGGCAGGTCGGCTGCGGCCCGCATCAGCCGAAGGGACTCATCTTGAGTGATGCCGTCGTAGCCGATCGGAAGATGGACATACCGCATGCCGCGTGCCGTTGCACCGGCCGCATTTGGTGGAGACGCGTCTACGCAGATGATCGTTTTGACGCCGAGGTCGCGAATGGTATCGAGACCGGCATCGCCGTGCGGTGCGGAGCCGTTAATCAGACCTTTGCTGATGAGTAGCACGTTGGAGAGCCCGGCGTAGTCGCGTGTCGCTGTGGTGGTTGGTGCGGATAGTGCCGGCGATTCCGGCGCGGGTGATGCGGCCAGCAACATGAGAACACCTATCAATGCCATGTAGGTTTATAGAGGGCGTTCGGTGGCTCGGTCAACGCTGCCGCGACGCCGCTTTTTCTATGACTTCGTCAAAATAAAAATTCGCCCGCAAACTGTTTCGCCTTGCTGGTTTAGCGCTTGGGACTTTTGGGTTTTGATAGAAAAATCAGATTGCTGCGCTAACATTTCGAACCCATCGGCCACGCCGCGGCAGGGGTCTGAAATGATCGCGGTGCCGCCGTTTTCCAATAAGGCGTGAAGGCATTTTAGGATCGGCGCATGATCGACCAGTTGGTAGAGCACGTCGGCCGCGAAGATGCGGGGGTATTGTGGCTGCGGCGGCGGGGTGTGCCAGTCGAGCAGGGTGTAATCGCTGATGGGTACGTCGTTGAGCCGGGCGTTGTAGGCCGCAAACTGGAGCGAGGTTGATTCGTGATCGCTCACGCGGACGTGCCAGCCCGCATGCGTCGCGGCGAGCCCGACTAAGCCGAGCCCAGCACCGAGTTCGAGGGCTTCGCGGCCTTCGCCCGGGTCGTGGGTGAGAATAAACTGTGCCAGCATGATCGCCGCGGGCCAAAGCTCCATGCCGTACGGCGCGCGGTCGTGTTCGATGAACTCCTTGGCGAAGTCCGGTTCGTCAAGCAGATCGGCCGCGTCTTTTAGGGCGGCGATATTGTAGACAGAGCCCGCGATCTCGACCCGGCGCGTTTCCAACTTCAAGCCGCGGTAGTGCCACGCGCCGTTAATCTGTGTGAGCTCGGGTGGTTCTGGTATCACGGGGTTCGTTCGCCTGACTATCGCAGCCAGTTTCCAAGAAAAAGAAACGGCACGGCCACAGATGTCGTGACCGTGCCGCAACGTAAGATTCAAACCATAACACCCACCGACTACTTTACACCGTGCATCATTGCGGTGACTTTCTTGACAATCAAGAAACAAACAAAAGACGCACCGAACATGGCCGCGGCGATGTACATGAAGTAGGTGTTGGGATCTAGTTTCTCCCAGTTTTCACCCGCCAGGCCGGCGGTGAAGTTGCCAAAGAAGCTAGTAAGCAGCCACATGCCCATGAGCATGGTGGCGAATCGCCGGGGCGCGAGCTTGCTCACCATCGACAGACCCACCGGAGAGAGACAGAGTTCTCCGAGCGTGCAAAGAATGTAGAACCAAAAGAGCCACCAGGAACTAACGCGGAACTTGGCACTCGCGACGTAGATTTCATTGAGTGCGGTTCGAAACTCCGGGTCGGAACCAGCGACAAGAATCTGCTTGTAGTCTTTGTCGGCCAGGGCCATCTTCGAGAAGAACGTCTGTGTTTCAGCGTCATACCGGAGTTTTTCCGGGTCGTACCCCTTGAGGTATTCGGCATCAAAACCCGGAGGCATATCGGCGATACGCTCGACCACCTCGAACGATTCCTCCCCGGACTCCTTGGCCTTAGCCTCGGCGTCTTTCGTTTTCTGGGCTAGCGCATGGATCGCTTCGACGAATGTCTTAGGAGCCGTCGCCCTCAGCATTCGATCGCGATGATTGTTGTTCAGAACGCCGGAAATATGGAGCGTCGCTGTTCCTTCGTCAAACTTGAGACGGCCTCCATGGGCGATCATGCCCTCCTCGGGAAGCTCGTCGGCGACATACTTTTCAAAGTCCTCTTTCTTGTCGAGGCTCGGCGTGTCGTAGAAGTTGAGCTTTCCGTCCTCGATCGATACGACACGGGTTGGGAGTTGTGTCAGAGTGGCTTGGCTTGGCTGATTTTCGTACTTCACCGACCAGATCATCAGCGCAAAGGCCATGCCTTGCATGAACACGCCGATCGACATTTTCCCGGCGATCGAAAGGTTGATCTTCCGTCGAGCCAGGAAAACCCAAAGCCATGCGAAGAGCGGCGCGAAGCAGACAATCGCCAACGCGTTGATGGACTGAAACGAAGTCGTTAAGACCGGGTTGATCGCCACGAGCTTGGCGAGCGCACCTTTGAGGACGGTACCGAATCCTTCCTCGGCCACATCGACGTAAGCCTCGGGGTACACATCCGGTGTGGGTGGCGTCTCGGTGACGTAGCGGTTGGTGGTTTGATCCGCCCAGACGTTCATGGCGTTACCGGCTTGCTCAAAAGCGCCCCAGAAAAACACGACAAATACGAAGAGTGCGTAAATGGCCAGCACCCGGTCCCGGGTGGCCATGGCCAGCTTGGATAATATCCACGCGGCAAAGAAGGCGGCGATGGCGGCGATCTCTAAGGCGATAAAGTTGTCGAAGCTGACCAACTTGAGTTGCCACGCCACGGGTGAACCTAGGAACAGCATACCGCCGAACATCAGGAAGATTCCCGGAGAAAGCCGGGAGAAGCTCGGGAATACTGATGGCGCAGATGTCGCTTCTTCCTCCGTCATGGCATGATCTTCATCGTGCGAGCCGGAGGCGCTCGTGTCTTCATCCGGCGCGTGGTACTCCGCGCCTTCCGGTAGCTCTTTCACCCACGGCAAGCCAAAGAGATACACCAAGAGTCCGAGCACCATGCCGACGCCGGCCGCCCCGAAGCCCCAGTGGTAGCCGAGTCCGGGCGTTTCTCGTAGCGTGCCGCAAACCAGCGGTGACAAAAACGCCCCGAGGTTGATACCCATATAGAAAATCGTGTAGGCACCGTCTCGCCGGGGGTCGTTTTGAGGATAGAGCCGGCCGACCTGGACGGACATGTTTGGCTTGAAAAAGCCGTTGCCCATGATTAAGAAACCGAGGGCAGCGTAGAAAATCCACATCTCCTCGAACACCATCAGGAAGTGCCCTGCAGACATCATGATAGCGCCGATGACGATTGCCCATTTGTTTCCAAGATACTTATCGGCCAAGAACCCTCCGAGAAGCGGCGTGAGATACACTAGGCTCGTGTACCACTTGTAGACGCCGGACGCATCCTCCTGCGTCATCTTGAAAAAATCGACCATGTACAACACGAGCAGCGCCCGCATACCGTAATAGCTAAACCGTTCCCACATCTCGGTGAAGAACAGAACGTAGAGTCCCTTGGGGTGGCCTAGGAAGGTGCCTTGCTCTTTTGCGTGCGCCACGGGCGGTATCTCCCAGAAAAAACAAGCGGGCTGCGTCTTGGTCTGCGAAGCCCTTTTTGGTTTTGTGCGTTTGCAGTACGCTGCCCGGCATTCTGGCCGCGCGACGCAACCGTAACGTAAAACTTCGCGGCTGACCAGTGATTTCCTAGATCGAGGCGCGGCAAAGTGGAGGAAGATGGGTAGTTCGTGGTACGCTCCCAAAGGGGTTGCGGAGTGAGTTTGGCGGATTTAACTCCGGTGCCGTGGTGGGGCTGTGTGGATCGCGGAGTTTTTTGTCGAGGGGAGGTTCAAGCCATGCCGGAGTTGCCAGAAGCAGAGACCATTGCGCGCGAGCTGGATCGTCAGGTGGTGGGCTGCGTCATCAGCAGCGTACGTGTTCTGAGGCGTGATGTGGTTCATGGCGACCCCCGGCCGATAGGTCGCGTAGTAACCGGACGGCATATCCGACGGGTGTATCGTCGCGCGAAACGCGTGATCGTGGCGTTTGACCCACCGATTGAGATCGTATTTCATCTGGGGATGAGCGGACGACTTTCAGTCGAGCCGTCGAGGGTGTTGGCTGCGAAGCATACGCATCTTCGCTTAGCGCTGGATGATGATGAGGTGCGTGAGATTCGTTTCTGTGACCCACGCCGGTTCGGTGGTGTGTGGGTGCTGGCGGGTGGTACGCGACAAGTCGGCCGAAAGCTTGGTCCGCTCGGCCCAGAGCCGTTACAACTCACATCGAAAGATTTTGCCAACATTCTCGATAGAAATAGGCAGGTCAAGGCGCTGCTGCTTGACCAAGGTGCAATTGCCGGGATCGGCAATATCTATTGTGATGAGGCGTTGTTTCGCGCGGGGGTTCACCCGCTCACCTCAGCGGCCGACTTGAGCCTGCGTCAGAGAGGTGTGCTCCTGCACAGCATCAAGACCGTACTTCGTGCGGCGATTAAGCATCGCGGTTCTACGATCAGTGATTATCGCCAAGTCGATGGCGTCGCCGGGTCGTTCCAGCACAGTAATCGCGTCTACGGTCGTGAGGGCACGGCTTGCGTCGAGTGCAGTGCGGAGATCATTAGATTGGTGGCGGCTGGTCGTTCCACGTTCGTGTGTGCGGTATGTCAACCACAGCAGTCGATGTAGAAAGTGTTATACTATCGCCTGTTGGGAAGAATAAAGGCAGCTTCCTGATCGTCGAAACGTGTCGGACGTGGTTGGGGGCACGGCGGTTGCGCGGTAAGGTCCGGTCATGGCGGAATCGGAAACCTCAGGCGTCTTGCGTTTGCGCGACTTGGAAGGAAGGAAGACGCGACCGGAGTTTGTCCATCCTGGGTCGCGGCTGCTTCGTCGTCGTCGGCTTACGGCGCTGGCGGTGGTTGTGGTCGTAGGTGGCAGCGTCGGGCTCTCGGCCGGATATGCCCTCTACCTTCGGAGCGATTACTACCGTCAAGCGTTGGCCCAGCGTATCAGTGATCGGCTCGGGCTTGTGGTGGAGATGGCAGACGTGCATCGCTTGGGGGTGAGCGGTGTGGCGTTGGTCGATCCGCAGGTGTCACTGGGCGGCGGCGGTCCGCAGGTGTTTCAATGCCGAAGTGCCTTGTGGCGTTTTGCCGACGACGGCTTGACCAGCGGGTTCGTGCTCGATCTCATCGACGGCTGGGTGAAAGTCGGCGGGGCGGACTGGTCCAAGTCGCGATACGGCGAGCTGCTTGATCGCAGCTTGGGACAGGATTTCTCGGCGCTGCGTGTGGGACAGGTTCGCGTGCGCGATATCGACGTGCGGTTCGCCAGCCCCCTGGGTGAGTTGACGGCCAGCGCGACACGCGGTGTCGTGGATGTTCGAGGGTCCAGGGAGGCCGTTGCGTCGCTCAGCAGTTCAGAGCTAAACGGCGTGGTCGTAGCGACGCCCGTTAATATCTCAGCACGGTTCACACCCGGCTCGGCTTTGAAGTTTACCGAAGTTCGGCTCACGATCCCAACCGCGCCGATCGCTGCGATTGGCTTGGCTAGTGCTTCTGCCGCGAAGCGACCGCACGGTACCTTCGCCGGGACTATCCGCTACACCGGTGATGATCAGGGTGACGTCGTCAGCATCAAGGGGGCGATCACGAACGCGAATCTCGAAGTGCTTACCAAGATTCCCGGCGGACCCTATCGCGGGATGGTTACGTTTGACCTTCGCGAGGCTCGGGTGCATGCCAAAAAACTTGCGTTGTTCAGTGCGGCCGGCTCCATCGAAAACCTCTTCGTGGCCGACCTCTTTCCCTCGTTGGCTGCCGATGCCGGGTCGGCGACGCTATCGCTCGCGGTGGATGATGTACGATTCCGCGACGGGCGGGTTGAGTACCTGAAAGCCTCTGGTCGGTGCGAAGGACTCTCGCTCGATACGCTAACCGGGCTGATCGGTCCCGGCCGCGTGACGGGTACGGTCCGTATCGACATTGCGAATCTTGTGGTCGTCGATGACGAAATCATCGCCGCCGATCTTCTGGTGGATGCGGTTAAGCCGGACGACGAACCGGGCACGATCGACCGGGCCGTGCTCGCTCGGGCGGCCGCGGCGTGGCTCGGAGTAGATATGAGCACCTGGATGCCTTCCTCGGTGGAGTATGAGCGGCTCGGGGCTCGAATCCTGATCGCGCGGGATGGTCTTCGGGTAGAAGGCACACACGGGTTCGATAATGCCACGATTCTGACGGTGCGTCTTTTTGGTCGGCCTTTCGCGGTGTTGGTCGCCCCGGATAAGGTTTATCCCGTGCCAGATGTTCGCAAGTACCTACTGGATCGTGCGGACCGCGTGGATCGGGAAAATCTGCGCGGCTTGTGGGGGACGTTGCGGTCAGGATCGAATGAACCGGCAGGCGACTCGGAGTCTCAGGATTAGGCCTTGGTGCCGGCCTGGTAGATGTCACTGGTGACGCACATGCTGGTGCTGGCACGGCCTTCCGTTTAGACTGCTCCTGCGGTCCAAGACGAGGTCATTCTGATGACGATTACGGATGCCGGTACGGTTCCGTCGGAATCGGCACGGCGGTACATGCGTATGTCCATGACGCCCGGTGCCGGACCGGTGCGCGTGCGTAAGCTCGTGGAACACTTTGGTTCGCTGCAACGTGTGCTCGATGCGTCTGTCTCTGATTTGCGAAAGGTGGGCGGCATCGGCGGGGTGACCGGCGAGGCCATCTTCAACGCGCGGTCGCAGCAAATCACGGACGAGATCGAGCGTGAGATCGAGCGGGCGACTGAGTGCGGCGTGCGCATTTTGTGCATTGAAGACGCCGGTTTTCCGAAACCGCTGATAAACACACCTGATCCGCCGCTCGTGCTGTACGTTCGCGGCACACTCCAACCCGCAGATGCGGTATCGGTGGCTATCGTTGGGACGCGGCGGTGTTCGCACTATGGGCGTGAGCAGGCCGAGCGATTTGGCGAGGTGCTCGGTGCGGCGGGGTTTACGGTCGTGTCCGGGTTGGCTCGCGGTGTGGATTCCTGTGCGCACCGTGGCGCGATTAAGGGCGGCGGTCGGACGATCGCGGTGCTCGGCAACGGGTTGGCTATGGTCAGCCCGCAGGAACACGAGATGCTCGCGGAGGAAATCTCTCACTCCGGTGCCGTGCTGAGCGAGCTTCCCCTTGATATAGCGCCTGACGCGAAGAACTTTCCACCGCGCAATCGGATCGTGGCCGGTCTGTCGCTTGGCGTGCTGGTGATCGAAGCTGGCAAGCGGAGCGGGGCGCTCATCACGGCCCGACTGGCGACGGAATACAACCGTGAGGTGTTTGCAGTGCCGGGCAGGATCGACCGTCCGGAGCTGACGGCCGGCAGTAACGGTCTCATTCGGGATAGCTCCGCGAAACTCGTGACGAGTCTCGAAGACGTGCTCGATGACCTGTCTGCCGTGGGCGACATCATGCGGCGCGGCTTGGCCGAGGATGCGGGCGAGGCTGGGGACACGGCCGAACTCCAAACGGGGCTTGCCGGTAACGAACGCACCATCGTGGAGGCCGTCCGTATGGGCTGCCACGATATCGAATCCATCTGCCAAGAGGCGAATCTCGACGCCGGTAGTGTCGTGGCCGCCCTGACCAAGCTGCAGATTCAAGGTCACCTGCGCCGTCAACCGGGCGGCAAGTTTGAGCTGCGCAGCACGGGTTAGCGCGGATGCATGGGGACGCGCCGGTTCGTTCTCGTCGTGCATTGACCCGGACGCGATTCCCCACAACAATCGTGCGTCTTGCTGGTGACGTTCGCCAAACTGCTGGAATAAAGTGATGACAGACGCCAAACCATTGTGGACACCTACCGAAGATCGTGTGCGTGGATCGCGCATGTACGAGTTGATGCAGGCCGCTGCCTCGGCGCATGGCTTCGAGCCTGACTGGTCTGCGTGGCATGCGTGGTCGGTCACGCACCGCGATCAGTTTTGGGAGACGATGCGCGAGTATGCTGAGATCAGCCCGTCGCAACCAGCTCAGGCAGTCTGCGAGGGTTCCGGCATGCTGGACACGACTTGGTTTCCGGGGATGCAGCTCAACTTCGCCGAGCACCTGCTATGCTATTCGGATGACGGTATAGCGATTGAAGCGGAGGACGAACGTGGGTACACGCGGACGATTACCTACGCCGAGCTGCGCGTTTTGGTGGCTCGTTGCGCTTCCGCAATGAGGCAAGTGGGCATTACGAGCGGCGACCGCGTGGCCGGGTTCCTTCCGAACATCCCGGAAGCGATCGTGGCGATGCTGGCTGCGGCGAGCCTTGGTGCGGTGTGGTCCTCCTGTTCGCCGGATTTTGGTATCGGCGGTGTCGTGGACCGGTTTGGGCAGATCGAGCCAAAGCTGCTGATCGCGGCCGATGGGTATTCCTACAACGGCAAGCCGATCGACTGCCTCGAGCGCATCGCCGTGATCGTGGAAAAGATTCCAAGTATTCAGCAGGTGGTGGTCGTGCCGTTTCTGGACGACTCACCCGATGTTGGTGGGCTTGGCAATACCATGTTTTGGAATCAATGGCTGCCCAGCTTTGGATCATTGGAAGAAAGTAGTTCGGGTGATTTGGTGTTTGAGCCAGTGCCTTTCGATCACCCGCTTTACATCATGTATTCATCGGGCACGACGGGCGTGCCCAAGTGCATCGTTCACGGCCACGGCGGCACGCTCTTGCAGCACATGAAGGAGTTGATGCTACACTGCGATCTGCGCCGGGATGACCGTATCTTCTACTTCACGACGTGCGGTTGGATGATGTGGAACTGGCTGGTGAGCGCGCTCGGCGTCGGTGCGACCGTGGTGCTCTATGAGGGAGCGCCGTTCTCGCCGGACGCGGATCACCTGTGGCGCATGGCCGAGCGGCTTGAGATTACCGTGTTCGGCACGAGTCCGAAGTTTCTTGGCGCTTGCGAGAAGGAAGGGCTCGAACCCGGCAGGCAGCACGACCTCCGCAAGCTGCGTGCGGTGCTTTCGACAGGCTCCCCGTTAACGATCGAAAACTTCCGTTGGACTTACGATCACGTCAAGGCAGACCTACAGCTATCCAGTATCTGCGGCGGCACGGATATCATTAGCTGCTTCATGCTCGGGAATCCGATGCTGCCCGTTTTCGCGGGTGAGATTCAGTGCGTCGGGCTTGGTATGGATGTCCGTGCCTTCGATGCAAGCGGCCAACCCGTCACGGGTGAAAAGGGTGAGCTTGTCTGCTGCTCGCCGTTTCCATCCCAGCCCGTCGGTTTTTGGAATGATCCCGATGGTACGGTTTACAAGAACGCTTACTTTGATGTGTACGACGGCGTCTGGCGGCATGGGGATTTTGTCGAGATCACCGAGCGCGGTGGGGTGGTCGTCTACGGTCGATCCGACGCGACGCTCAACCCCGGTGGCGTGCGCATTGGTACGGCCGAGATCTACCGGCAGGTGGAATCGCTGGACGAGGTTGTCGATAGCGTCGTGATTGGCAAACGCACTGCGGACGCCGACGTGGACGTCTGCCTTTTCGTGGTCCTGCGTGAGGGGCTCACCCTGGACGAGGATCTCACGAAGCGTATCAAGCAGGGCATCGCCAGCGGCGCGTCCAAGCGGCACGTCCCGCGCCACCTGGCACAGGTGTCGGCCGTCCCCTATACGATCAGTGGGAAAAAGGTCGAGCTGGCCGTCGCGCAGATGGTTCACGGCGAAAACGTCCCCAACCGAGACGCCCTCAAAAACCCCGAAGCGCTCGAACAATACGCGGGGATCGTCTAGCCAATCACAAACGCGTACATCTGTTCGGGTGACCCGCCTCGTTAGGTGTGGGGGATTCGAAGAGTCTGGCAATTCGCATCCCCCACAGCTAACGCCACGAGCCACCCAGCTTACATCAGGCAATCGTGCTGGGTACCACAAGCGTTTCTTTTACATTCCAAGGACGCCGCCTTTTCCAAGTGCCGTTCGGCAAACGGTGATATGTCCGACATGCCAGAACGGGTGGGTGCCCATCATCGTCCAGATTGCGCCGAGGGTTGGGAAGAAGTTCTTGTCCCAGCCTTCCGGGGACGGGTCGTCCCATGTGGCGTCGTCGAAGGCTTTGAGCTTTTCAATCATGTTTGCGCGAGAGTCACGAAACATCGCGTCGATCTGAGACCGGGCGGGGTACGCCGCCGCATCGGCTGTGCTCTTGGAGCCGGCTGTGAAGAGTCCGATCGTGGCTTCGTCAGTCGTTGGTGTCGTGCCGCAAATGGCCGACACCATGCTATCTTCTGAGACTGCAATGTGCCCCACGAGCCAGCCGACGTGGTTGGTGCCGGGAAGGGGGATTTTGAAGTACTCTTCATCCGAGAGGTCGGCCGTCATTTTTCCGATTAACATTTCCGAGACGGCTAATTGCCCGAGAAGGACATCTTTTGCACTTGCCATAGCGTGTAGACTCCGAATCCCGCAAGGGAAAACTGACTGCGGCCGCGAAGAACCCGTGCCTCCCCGCTCGCAGACGGTGAATGGTTTGAATTATTGTCGAAGCCAAGTCGAAGGCAAGGGCCATACTTGGAAGATCGATAGCATCATGCGAGAATCGACAAGTGCGAGAAGTTTGGGTACATGATTGTCGGCACGGGTATTGTCTTAGTACTAACCGTGCACCCGGATGTTTGTTTTCGCTGAGTTGCGAGCACGGTGAGTCATGGAGTCAGTTGGTTTGCCCGAATACGAACGAAATCCTTCGGTTGCTCGAACCCTGCCCTTGGCCCACGCGGCGATGGTCGTGGTGGCTGCCTTGGCGATGGGGGCTCCGACGATTCGCGGGGGGTTTGTGGGTGCGGACGATCACCGGCTTGTGCTGAACCATGTGCTTGTGTCGCAGCCTTCGTTTGCGCACACGGTGGAGCTGTTCACCATTCCCCACCGTGATCTGTACCAACCGTTACCGCTAGCCAGCTTCGCATTTGAGTTTGCCGTGGTTCGGCTGCTCGGAATGGACGCCCGCGGCGCAGCGGGTGTGGCCTGGCTGTTTCATTTGGACAACGTGCTTCTGCATGCGATCAATGCGCTGCTTGTTTGGTTGGTGATCGTTCGGCTGCAAGGTTTGATTCGCGTGGGCGCAACGACCGGAAACGAGAGATGTGAGGCACTTCCCGAGAGCTCTGGCCATCGTACCGATGCGTTTCTGGCGATGGTCGCGGCGCTGCTCTTTGCGGTTCATCCGGTTCAAACGGAGGTCGTCGCTTGGGTGAACGGGCGTATGATGCTGCTCTCCACACTGTTCGCGCTGCTGACGGTTCTGAGTTTTGTCGTGATCGTGTCGCCTGGTTCGTCGGATGGTGGCAAGCGGAGCCGAATCAATCTTGCGATTTTGTGTGCCGTTGTGTTCGCCGTCTTGTGTGGGCTGAGTAAGGTTCGCGTGGGGCTGCCGGTACTGGTGTTGCTTCCGATTGTTGTCGCGCGGCGTTTTCGCGACTGGCGCGTGATGCTGCCGTGGATCGGGGTCGTGGTTGTGACCGGTGGTTTTGCGCTGATCAACATTCGTACCACGGTTGATGCGAACATGTTTGCCGGCGGTACGGAGATGCTTCACGGTCCGCGATTGGTGCGTGTGCTGTTGGCGCTGGCCAGCTATTTTCAGCACATTCTCTGGCCTGCGGGTTTGGCTAGTTATTATCCGGCACCGCCGGTCGTGGCTTGGACTGACGGTGCGACGTTTCGGGCGATGGCGATTGTCGCGCCGGTGTTTGCGTTCTGGGCCTGGCGCATGACGCGGTCCGGCGTCGCGCGGCTTGGGTTTGTGTGGTTTATGGCGACGCTGGCATCGACGTTGCCGTTTCTACCGGCGCGAAACGTGCTGTCGGCCGACCGATACCTATACCTGCCGATCATCGGGTTGTTTTGGATGCTGGCGGTTGAGCTCGTCGGATTGTCCCGGCGGATTAAACTGCGGGGCGGAGGCCTTCGTTTGGTTCGCCTTGGCGGTGTGGCGATGTTGGCGATTAAGGTTGCGGTGAGTTGGCACGTCGGCTCATTCTACGCGACGGCCGCCGCAAAAACTCTGCGCGTGGCCGAAGTCTCACCTCGCACGCCCAGACTCTGGACCCGCGCCGGATGGGCACAGTACGAACTAGGCGATTACGACTTGGCGGCTGCCTACGCGCAGCGCGATCTTGTGTTTGAGGATATTGTAGCAAAGAGTAGTGCGATGGAACTTCTTGGCGCGTGCGCATTGGCATTGGGAAACGAGGAGGGGGGTTATTCGAAACTGCGGCGTGCGTTTGAGATTGACCCTGAAAATGCCAAGGCCATCTACCGGCTTGGGGTTGCGTACGCCAAGGCGGGGGAGGCAGACCTGGCGCTGGCGTCGCTTGAGACGGCGGTGAATGCTGCGCCGCGCTACAACCCTGCGCTGGTCCGGCTGGCCGATATCTATCGTGATGCGGGGCGTTTTCAGGAAGCCCGATCGCTATACGGACGGGCTCTCGATACGAACGCGTTTGACGTTGCGGCGATTCGCGGAATGGTGGCACTCGACGTTCGTGAGACGTTGGGCACGTTTGATTCCCTTGTGGAACGTGGCAAGACGGCCGAGGCGGCAGATTTGTGGAAACCACTGGTGCGACAGTGGCCTGAGTCTGCCGAGGTTCAAGTTTGGGCTTCGTGGGCGAACGCGCTGGCCGGGCGGGCAAACGGTGCGTGGCGTGGCACGGTGCCAGCACAATTTGTGCCGCTGTCCGTGGCCACGCGGGCGCTGGTCGCGTTACAGAGACGAGACTACCGCACGGCCACGGCTCAGGTGGAACAGCTTTCTGAAGTCGAAGCCGCGAACCGTTACGCTCAGCGCCGGTTGCTCGGGGCGCTGCAGCAGCACGATCAGGCTCATCCGGGTGATGCGTGGACAATGTGCCTGGCCGCCCGGCTTTTGCTCGCGGATGGTCAGCAAACGGCCGGACAGGCGTTTACAGGCATCTGCGAGCAGCAGTGTCAGACGGAAGGCTGCGCCGAATGGGTCAAACGTCTCCGAGAACGATACGGGCAAAACGATTGACGCCGTTGGTTCACCCATCACGCGGTACGGAATGATGGGGCGTAATGAAATGGTCGAGCCGCAACGGAAGTGGTTACTCCGTCGCGGCTCAACCTGTTGTGTGACTGCTCAAGTGGTCAGGGACAAGCGATTCCCTACGTGGAGGCTTAAGCGGCCAAGTATCGTTCTTCCAGTGTCAAACGCATTTTCTTGAGTGCGTTGTTCTGGATCTGTCGGACACGTTCTTTGGTGACACCGATGATCTGCCCAACCTGCTCCAGCGTTTTGGCCTTTGCGTCGGTCGGCTCCACATGGATGCCCAGTGCGAAGCGTTCACGGATGACTGTCGTTTCTACGTTGCTCAATCCCGCGAGGTTGTTCACGAAGATGTCTTTGAGCTCATCCACGCAATCGTTTTCAATGCTGACGCGGCGACTGTCTACGAAGTCGCTGCGTTCCATAGCCGGATCAAACTCTGTCGGGAAGGTGCCGCGGTAACGACCCGCGCGCATGGCCACCCGTGAGAAGCTCTTGAGAATGGCACGGCAGGAATATGTGCTGAACTTATACCCGCGCGAGCTATCGAATTTCTCGACGCTACGAAGCAATGCCATGTTGCCTTCACTGACCATCTCATTGAAATCGATATGGGTCAGCTTCGTGCGTTTGGCCATCGCCAAGACGAGCGGCATATTGAGACGCACGACGACAGCCCGAGCTGCGAGCGCCCGATGGCCCCACGCCAGCAGGTTACGCATGGCGGTGGCTGAAAGACGCTTATCCGCGAACTGGTGCAGGATCGTGGCGATCTTGAGCCGTGCGAAATTGTACCGCATGAACAGGTGCTGCTCTTGTGCGTGTGTGAGCGTCGGGACGCGCTCGCCGGAGGTGACAGCGTCGCTGATCTCGTCCGGGTGTGTCTCAAAACGCGTGGCGGTCTTCGAAATCAGTTTGGCCGTCGCGACGAACAGGTCGCGCTCAATCGAAGGCGTATCGAAGTCCGGATGGTCTACGAAGTAATACGTCTCCGAGAGCAAACGTTCGAGCAGGACTGCGTCTTCTACAGACAGCGTCTCGCGGGTGCTATCGGTTGGCGGCTTGGCCATCGGGATCCAGCCCGATCCGATTTTGACCTTGACGGCAGTACTCATGTCTAGGGCCATCTCACTCACTCCTTTCGCTCAATCCACCCCCTCAATGGTGCGGAGGCCCGAAAACTTCAGGGCCGAGAAAAAGCCGCTTCATTGAGTAGTACGAAGCTCAAAGTGGTTTGGATGTCCCAACTTGTCGAGACGGCGTGATGATGCAGACGCACCATGCACACAAACCAAAAGAAAACTACGTACTCATTTCTGAGCTAGGGAGAATGGCGAAAGGTGGGGGACCGACTTGCCGTTTATTCCAATGTCTACCGGAGTATACCACACCTTTTGGCCCAAGACAAGCGAAATCGAAGAAAACAATGACTCCCGTGCGGATACGCCCATAAGTGGAGGCTGGCGGATTGGACGTTATCTTTCTTACAGGGCTAGGGTTACGTTATTCGTGGCGGAGCGCTTCGATGGGGTCGAGTTGGGCGGCTGCCAGCGCCGGATACATCCCGAAGAAAATGCCCACGAGCACCGATAGACCGAAACTAACGCCCACGGACCAGACGGAAACGACCGTTTGCCACTCGGCCAGGTGCGAGACAAGATGCGCCCCGATGATACCGGCAATCGCCCCGATGATCCCGCCCGTGGTCGAGAGCACGACGGTTTCGACGAGAAATTGCACGGTGATGTGGCGTTGCCGCGCACCCAGCGCACGTCGAATGCCGATCTCCCGGGTACGTTCCGTCACGGTGGCGAGCATGATGTTCATGATACCGATGCCGCCGACGAGAAGCGAAATCCCCGCGATGAAGCCGAGCGTGAGTTTGCGGTTGCGTTCCTTTTTCTCGGCCAGCTTGAGCTGCGCCAGTGGCACACGCACGTCGTAATCGAGCGTCTTGTGGTTGTGCTCCAAGACGCGTTTGACCATCTCGGATACGGGCAGCACGTGTTCAAGCTCATCGACCGTAACGTAAAGTCCGGAGTATTGGACCTTGGTCATCTCCCGTGAGCCGGACGTTCTTCGGACCGTGGTTTCTCCGAAACGTGTGGTGGCCGTCGGAAACGGTACGAGGATTTCTCGATTGAGGTTGCGCTCTTCGACGCCACGCGCGGGTGCGCCTGCGGTCTGCACTGGTTCGAGCACGCCGATGACGGTGAACGGCACGCCGCCGTTCTGCTTGGCCGCGACGATGGTTTGTCCGAGCGGGTCGGTAAACGGAAAAAGCTCCTGTCGGACCTCATCGCCGATGACGCAGACGTTGAGTTTCTCGGCGGCATCCATCGCGGAAAGAGACCGGCCGCTGCTGACGCTCACGTTGACAACTTCGAAAAACTCGGGCGTCGTACCCACGACCTTCATCACGGCCTTGTGTTCACCATGTCTTGCCTGGAACGCCACGGCCTTCATCGGCACGACATGCTCAATATGGGGGACCGTGTTTTTGATACTGCCGACATCTTCATCGTGGATGCCGTAGGCGATGAGGTTGGTGTTGCGCGAGGATGACTGCCCCGTTTGCTGCGGCTTCACCGAGTTGATGATGATGTTTTTGGTGCCGAGAAGCTGGATCAGTCGCATTTCGTCGGCCGAAGCGCCCTCACTGATCGAGAGCATGCAAATAACCGCGGCCACGCCGAAGATAATGCCGAGCGATGTCAGCAACGACCGCAGTTTGTGCAGCCGCAGGTTGTTCAGCCCGAGCTTGACGGTTTCAATGCCGAAGGTTTTCACGACGCTGCCTTAGTACTTCTTCACACTCGCAGGTCGTAACAAACCATCGCCCGCGATCAATCGCCGAACTTGATGCCCTGTGCCAGCGGGAGCTCGGTTGAGTAGTTGATCGTGTTCGTCTGCCGCCGCATGTAGGCTTTCCATGCGTCGGACCCCGACTCACGACCGCCACCGGTCTCCTTCTCGCCGCCGAACGCGCCGCCGATCTCGGCACCACTGGTACCGATGTTCACATTGGCGATTCCGCAATCACTACCCGCAGCCGTCAGGAACTTCTCAGCTTCTAGTAGGTTCTTGGTGAACACTGCCGAGCTAAGACCCTGCGGCACGCCGTTGTGCAGCTCGATCGCCTCGTCCAGTGTAGCATAGGGGATGAGATAAAGGATCGGCGCTAATGTCTCATCTTGTACGATCTGGTACTCGTTCTTGGCGTTGGCGATGCACGGTGTGACGTAGCAGCCGCCGGGGTAGGCGTCGCCGCTGAGCCGCTCGCCGCCGTAGAGTACCTCCCCGCCGGCTTCCTTCAGCTTGGCGATGGCGTTCATCATGTCATCGACAGCGCCCTGGTTAATCAGTGGACCCATGAGCGTGCTTGGCTCCAGCGGGTTGCCGATGGGCACCTGCTTGTAGGCGGCAAGCAGCTTGTCGGTCAGCTCGCCACGGATGGATTCATGGATAATGACGCGCCGCGTGGACGTGCACCGCTGCCCGGCCGTACCCACCGCGCCAAACACGATCGCGCGGACGGCCATGTCAATATCAGCCTCCGGCGTTACGATGATCGCGTTATTACCACCGAGTTCGAGAATGGCGCGGCCCAATCGCTTACCGACGACCTCACCCACGCGGTACCCCATGCGGCAGCTTCCCGTCGCAGAGATCAGCGGGATGCGCCGGTCGTTGATGAGCGCCTCACCGACGGAGCTACCCTTGCCAATGACCAGACTAAACAGCGCCGGGTCCGCGCCGACGTCCTTGCATACCTGCTCCGCGATCTTGGTACAGGCGATCGCGGTGAGCGGCGTGGATGACGACGGTTTCCAGATGGTGGCGTCGCCGCAGACGTTGGCCAGGGCTGAGTTCCACGCCCAAACCGCGACGGGGAAGTTAAACGCGCTGATGACACCGATGGAACCGAGCGGGTGCCACTGCTCATACATCCGGTGACCCGGACGCTCGGAGTGCATGGTCAGGCCGTATAGCTGTCGCGAGAGCCCAACGGCGAAGTCGCAGATGTCGATCATCTCCTGGACCTCACCCTCACCCTCTGGGCGGATCTTGCCCATCTCCATCGTGACCAGCGCGCCGAGCGCGGCCTTCTTCTCACGAAGGGCGTTGCCGAGCTGGCGGACGAGTTCTCCGCGATGAGGGGCCGGTGTGGTGCGCCACGTGCGGTAGGCCTCATGCGCCCGCGCCGCGATGCGGTCGTATTCCTCAACCGTGATCTGCGTCACGTTGGCGATGGTTGCGCCGTCGATGGGGGAGGCTGATTCGAGTTTGTCACCCGAGCCGATCCACTCACCGCAGAAGCCGCCAAGGTTGTTAGATTCAATGCCGAGCGTTTTGAGTACGTCTGTCATGACCAGGGCCTTCTATTTCTCTATCGTTCTCTATTGATTCGTCAGTTCGATTCGATTGGTTTCGTTAGTACGGTCGTCGATTCGCCGGATCCCGAGCGATTCTCCAGTTCTCGTAGGTCGGGCACCGCCCGACGCCTTCCACCAACGCCGTGGCGTTTCGTCGGGCAGAACCCGACCGATCGGCCTGCGGCGCACGCATTGTTGCGCCACGCCGTGCCGCGTCATCGCGGAAAACACCGCCGAACAAGGCAGAATAGCCGAGCGGCAGGGGACGTCAACTGTTGGCGCGGGTCGGTCGTTATGGCGCACCGCGTAATTTTCAGGGGCGGCAGCGGTTCGAAATCGCAGCAGGTGCGCCGGCTACTCCTCGGGTTTCGTCTTGCTCGCCGCGAGTACGCCAGCAATGGCACCACCCAGGCCCGTCGCACATTAAGTTCCTTTTGCCGCAAGGACTTGCATCAAGAACTCGTTGTTCCAGCCGGCCATTTCGCTCTTTCCTTTTGATGCTGCTTGCGGTTTCCGTTCGATTCGTGTTCCCCCGCAACTGAAGCTACGAGCCATCCGCCCCGGCAGCCCAGCAGTCGTTTCATTCGACAGGCCGTGCCTGATCTTCTACCTTGCCTGTGCTCGACGTATATCTGTCCAGGGAGGTGATGGTCAAGTGAAATCTGTTCTTGAAGAATTGTCACGGCGCGTGCGTACGGCGATGGTCAAAGTCGGTGCGGACGGTGATCCGATCGTGCGCGCGTCCCAGGATGCGAAGTTTGGTGACTACCAATCCAACGCCGCGATGGGCCTGGCCAAGAAGCTCGGCAAGAAGCCGCGTGACCTGGCCGCTGAGATCGTAGCCGCCCTCGAAATCGACGACATCTGCGAACCGGCGGAGATTGCCGGACCGGGGTTTATCAATCTGACGCTGAAGCCGAGTTATCTTGGCAAGCTATTGACCGGAGTTCCTTCGGTCGCGGACGGTGGTCTGGATCGACTTGGAATTGAGCCGACCGCAGACCCGCAGGTTGTGGTCGTGGACCTTTCGAGTCCGAATCTGGCGAAAGAAATGCACGTGGGTCACCTGCGGAGCACGGTGATCGGTGATTGCATCTGCCGCGTGCTCGAGTTTGAGGGTCACACCGTTCACCGTGAGAACCACGTCGGTGATTGGGGAACGCAGTTTGGCATGCTTGTGGCGCACCTGCTTCGTGAAAAGCCGGATATCATCGACCACCCGGATGAGCTGGTTATCGCCGATCTCGAATCATTTTATGTGGCCGCGAAGAACCGCTTCGACGCCGATGAGGCGTTCAAGGCGGAGTCACGCGAAACGGTAGTCAAATTGCAGCAGGGTGATCCGACGACTCGAAAAATCTGGAAAGCCTTTTGCGATGAGTCGCTCCGGCATTGTCACGACATCTACGACCGGCTCCAAGTGCGCCTGACGGATCGCGGCGAGAGTTATTACACCGATCGCATGGAAGAAATCATCGGTCGGATCGAAAAGAAGATGGTCGGTGCTGATGGCGGGTGGATCAGAGAGAGCGACGGGGCGCTGTGCTTCTTTCTCGATGGCTTTACGACGCGAGACGGAGAGCCGCTGCCGATGATCGTACGCAAGTCGGACGGGGGGTTTAATTACGCCACCTCAGACCTCGCGACGATCACACACCGTGTGGAGGAACTCGGGGCCACACGGATTTTGTATGTCGTTGGGCTTCCGCAGAAGCAACACTTTGAGATGGTCTTTGCCGGAGCCAGGAAGGTCGGCTTCGCTGGTGATGACGTCGCGCTTGAACATCTTGGCTTCGGCAGCGTGCTGTCCAAATCGGGCGTGATGTTCAAGACGCGTGAGGGCGGCACGTTTAAGCTAAAGGCACTGCTCGATGAAGCCGTTGAGCGGGCGCTGGCCGTGCTGCGCGAGCAGGATCGCGATGGCGGCTTCTCCGAGGCGCAGGCGGCCAAGACGGCGGAGATCGTCGGGATCGGCGCGGTGAAGTATTTTGACTTGGCCCACGCAAGGCAGAGCGACTACAAGTTCGACATTGACCACATGCTGGCGATGGAAGGCAACACCGCGCCCTACATGATGTACGCCTATGCGCGGATCCGTTCGATCGGACGCAAGGCCGGTGTGGCGGTGGGTGCGCTACCGGCGGATGAGCCGATTCTGTTGGAGCATCCCACGGAGATCGCGTTGGCGGTGAAGCTCGTGCAGTTCTCCGAGACGCTGCACGGCATCGCACGCGAGCTGCGTCCGAATGTGCTGACGGAATACCTCTATGAGCTAGCGAAAGCCTTCAGCCGGTTCTACGACAAGAAGAACGGCGTCCGCGTGATCGATGCGACGCCCGAAAGCGTCAGAAACTCTCGGTTGCGTTTGTGCGATCTTACCGCCCGGACGCTCAAGCTCGGGCTAGGGTTGTTGGGGATCGAAACCGTCGAGCGGATGTAGATGGATGTATGAGGACGGCCCTTTGTACGGCCTCGGCCGGAAGGTTTGCCCGCGACGGGGTGCTCCATTGTCTGCCGTGGGCGAACGGTGGGGAACGGACAGCTCGAAACGGTATTGACAGTGCCCGTTCGATTCGTGTTCCCCGCAGCTAAAACCGCAGGTCACCCAAGCATGCTACCGTTTGTTCAAGCACTCAGGCACAAAAAAGCGTGAACCGTAACGCCGCTTTTCACGTCGTACGGTTCACGCGGTATTCTGTCGTATCAGCCTGGGATCCAATGCTCCCGGAGAGCACCGATCTCGCCCTTACGCGCCGTTCTAAACGCCAGCGTAGGGGATCAGCGCCATGAAGCGGGATCGCTTGATGGCCTGCTTCAAGACGTTCTGCTCTTGGGCAGTGGTGCCAGCGCGTTTGCGTGACATGAGCTTGCTGCTCGACGTCAAAAACTTACGCAGCAGTTCCACTTCTTTGTAGTCGACGGTCGGTCCGACCCATTCGCCGCGCTTGCGGTCACCGAATCGCTGTGCGGACCGGAACGTCTTACCTCGTTGCTGTTGCTCTCTTGCCATGCGGTCTCTTTCGTTAATTCTCTTGCGGCATGCTAACCCCGGAAACCCGTGGCTGCCGCTGTCCCGGGGAGGCTCTTCGAGCCTCCATGAACCCTCTAACCTGTTTCGGCCATGACCCTTTCAAACTCGCCGGGGTCGGCCTCCTGCGACTCCTCGACCAGCATGATCGGGATACCGTCGCGGATCGGATACTTTCGCCGCGTTGCCGCGTCGGTCGAATAGAGCCAATCACCAACCTGCACCAAAGGAACACGGGCCACCGGGCACTCCATGATCTTGAGCAGGTCGCTGTTAATCTCGGCCATCACAACACCTCGAAAGCGGCTGACCACCCACGAATGCTCAATTGGGCACCGGTCACCAACCACCGAACAAGCCGGGGATTGTAGCTGAAAGCGGTTATCCTGCAACGGCACAACCGGCCAGCCTCGCGGCTGCAACTTTGACCATGCGTTCGTACACTCGTATGATAGCGGTTTTCCCAGTTTGGCACTGGTTTTTTGCCGTAGGACGATAGGGACGATCAAACCATGACCACCACAAATGTCGATAGTTGCAACGCTGCGGGCACGCTGGCCACGAAGGGTGGAGACGTGCAAGTCTATAGGTTGTCAGCACTTACGGGTGCTGGGCTCGGGGATATCTCTCGACTGCCGTTCAGTATCAAGGTATTGCTTGAGAGCGTGCTGCGGAACATGGACGGCTTCACCATCACTGAGGATGACGTCAAGAAGCTGGCCTCCTGGGATGGCGCGGCGGCAGGTGGCGGGGAGGTGCCGTTCCTGCCGTCCCGTGTTTTGCTTCAGGACTTCACCGGCGTGCCGGCCGTGGTGGACTTGGCGGCCATGCGTGATGCGATGGTCAGCCTCGGCGGTGACCCGAAGAAGATCAACCCGCTCATTCCCGTTGATCTGGTGATCGATCACTCGGTTCAGGTGGATGCGTTCGGTTCGGATGAAGCGTTGGGGATTAACGCACAGCGAGAGTTTCTTCGGAATCGCGAGCGGTACCAGTTCCTCCGTTGGGGGCAGAATGCTTTCGACGGTTTCCGCGTGGTCCCGCCGGCTATGGGCATCGTTCATCAGATCAACCTGGAATACCTCGCTTCGGTCGTATCGACGCGTAAGGTGGACGGCAAGACTGTGGCGATGCCCGACAGCTTGGTCGGCACGGATAGCCACACGACGATGATCAATGGAGTCGGCGTCGTCGGGTGGGGCGTCGGAGGCATTGAAGCCGAAGCGGTGATGCTTGGGCAGCCGGTTTATATGCTCACCCCGCAGGTGATCGGGTTTAAGCTAACCGGTGCGCTTCCCGAAGGTGCGACGGCCACCGATCTCGTGTTGGTGATCGTGGAGATGCTTCGAAAGAAGGGTGTCGTCGGGAAGTTTGTGGAGTTCTACGGTCCGGGGCTGGCGCACATGACGCTGGCCGACCGGGCGACGATCGCCAACATGGCCCCGGAATACGGCGCGACGATGGGCTTTTTCCCGGTTGATGATGAGACGCTTCGTTTCTTGCGTAACACGGCGCGCTCCGAAGATGTGGTTGATCTTGTCGAGCGTTACACAAAGGAGCAGGGCTTGTTTCGCACGGACAGCATGCCGGAGCCGACATTTACCGATACGCTGAGCCTCGATATATCCACAGTCGAGCCGTGCCTAGCCGGTCCGAAGCGCCCGCAGGACCGCATCCTGATGAGTAAGATGAAGTCGTCATTCGCCTCGACGCTCAAGGCTCCGGTGTCCGAGCGCGGGTTCGCGTTAGATGACGCGGCGCTGGAACGCAAGGCCGACGTGCGTCACAACGGTGGTTCGACGAGCATGACCCACGGCGCGATCGCGATTGCAGCCATCACAAGCTGCACCAACACCTCGAACCCTTCAGTGATGATCGCGGCCGGTATGGTCGCGAAGAACGCCATCGAAAAAGGACTGAAAGTTTCGCCGCACATCAAGACAAGCCTCGCTCCCGGATCGCGGGTCGTGACGGACTACTTGGAAGATGCCGGGCTTATGCCGTACTTGAAGCAGCTCGGGTTTCATGTGGTGGGGTATGGGTGTACGACGTGCATTGGCAACAGCGGCCCGATTCCTGAGCCGGTTGCGGCTGCGATCAACGAGGGCGATCTTGTGGTGTGTTCGGTGCTTAGTGGAAACCGGAATTTCGAGGGACGCATCCACGCATTGATTAAGGCGAACTACCTGGCGTCGCCGCCGCTCGTCGTGGCCTACGCCCTGGCGGGCAAGGTCGATATCGATCTGACGACGGAGCCGCTCGGTGTTGGTCGTGACGGCGCGCCGATCATGCTGAAGGACATCTGGCCGACCCAGCAGCAGGTTCGCGACGCGGTCACTAAGAGTGTGACGGCCGAGAAATATGGCGACCGGTACGCCGGTGTGTTCGACGCGAATGAGGAGTGGAACAAGATCAGCGGTGCGACCGGCGCGACGTACGCTTGGGATGACAGCAGCACCTATGTGCAGAACCCGCCGTTCTTCGACGGGCTGACCAAGGCCGTGCCGCCGATCCGTCCCATCGCCGGTGCGCGGGTGCTGGCTATGCTGGGTGATTCGGTGACGACGGATCACATTTCGCCGGCCGGTGCGATCAAGCCGGATGCGCCGGCGGGTGCCTTCTTGCGTGATGCCGGCGTGGCACCGGGTGACTTCAACAGCTACGGCTCGCGGCGCGGCAATGACCGGATCATGACGCGCGGCACGTTCGCCAACATTCGGCTGCGAAACCTGCTCGCGCCGGGCACTGAGGGCGGGGAGACGATTTACCTACCGACGGGTGAGCCGATGCCGATGTACGACGCGGCTCAGAAATACATGGCCGACGGTACGCCTCTGGTCGTGCTGGCCGGCACGGAATATGGCACGGGTTCATCGCGCGACTGGGCCGCTAAGGGCACGCTGCTGCTCGGGGTGAAGGCCGTGATCGCCCAGAGTTTCGAGCGCATCCACCGGAGTAATCTGGTTGGCATGGGTGTGTTGCCGCTTCAGTTCCGCGAGGGTGAATCGCGCGAGACGCTCGGGTTGACCGGGCACGAAGTGTTCGACTTCACCGGGTTGGGCAATGACTTGCAGCCGCTGCAAGAGATCGACGTGCGTGTCACCGATGCGAAGACGAACGAGTCGCGTACGATCACGGTTGTGGTGCGGATTGATACCCCGGTCGAAGTGGACTACTACCGCAACGGTGGCATCCTCCCGACGGTGCTTCGGAAGCTGGCCGCCAAGTAGGCTGGTTCGGGTATCGGGTGGCCTGTGGCTTTAGCTCCGGGGGGGGCGTGAATCGGTTGCGTGGCATGGGCAGGCTGGCGTTTAATGCTGTTCGGGAAGTTGGAGCGGTAAGTAATGCCTGCTGTGGGAGTATGTGCTTCGCGATTGATCGAGTGGTTACTGGTTGAGAGGCTACACATGGGCCGGTGTGCCACATTATTGATTGGCGCGGGACTCGTTCTGTTGCCGGTGGGCTGCGCTGGTAGGGTGGTTGGTGCTGCGCCCCGCGATCGTGTCAACACTTGCCGGGCGATCCAAACCGTGCTCGAAGACCAGGCCGACGCGTGGAACCGGGGCGACGTGGCGGCGTTCATGACTGGTTATTGGAAGTCGCCGGAGCTTGCGTTTGTGTCGGGCGATCGTGTGACGCGCGGTTGGCAGGCCACCCTGGACCGCTACCACAAGCGGTATCCCACCCAAGAGGCGATGGGTCGGCTTGTGTTTTCTGAGCTCAACGTCCGAGAGCTAGCGCGCGATGCTGCGTTGGTTTCCGGTCGTTGGGCGCTGGACCGCGGGCAGCCGATTGGCGGTCGTTTCACGCTGCTCTTTCGCCTGCGTGACGACCGCTGGGTAATCGTTTACGACCACACGTCTTCGGGTGAGGTCCCAGCGGGTAGCGGGTAAGACGGTGCCATGGTCGAGCCCGACCGGTTGGTCGCTTTAGAGGCGGGGTCGTCCGGTTCGGCGATTCGTGTTTCCCGCAGCGTCAGACGCGCGCCACCCGGTTCGGTGGCTCGTGCGTCTCACGGTTGGATTCAGGGGCTATCAACGCCTACAGCTTTTGGCCGGGGTGCAATTGAGTTTTTCTCCGATTGTCGGCATAATGCCCGAGCGATGGCCCGCCTCCTCCGGGCGTCGCGGCTTGTCGGGCGAGGCGTCTGCGGCGGTCCATCATCCGGGGAAGACTGAGGCTTGTGAAAGCCATGGCTGAGGATTTTCTACCAGTCAAAGGGTACGACCACGTCGAGTTCTACGTCGGCAACGCGAAGCAGGCGGCCCACTTTTATGACAAGACTTTCGGTTTCAAGCCCGTTGCCAAGCGGGGATTGGAGACGGGCAGTCGCGACCGGGCAAGCTATGTGCTTCGGCAGGGTGCGGTCACGTTTGTGCTTACCAGTGCCTACGGTCCGGATACGGACGTCGCACGGCATTGTGCGTTGCACGGTGATGGCGTGAGGGCGATTGCGCTTTCGGTGGGTGATGTTGAATCGGCCGTTCGTGAAACCAAGGCCCGTGGTGCGACCGTATTGAAGGAGGCCACGGCAGAGGAAGACGAGCAGGGTACCGTCATCACGGCCGAGATCAAGTACGCCGGGGATACGGTCTTTCGCTTTGTTGATCGCAGCAACTACCGCGGCCCGTTCGCGCCGGGGTTTATCGATATCGACGCGCAAGGCTCGAATCCCGTCGGATTTGCGGCGATCGACCATATCGTGACCAACGTCTACCTCGGCGAGATGAACTTTTGGGCGAACTGGTATTCCGAGGTGTTGGGTTTCACGAATCTGGCCCACTTTACGGATAAAGATATCAGCACGGAATATAGCGCGCTGATGAGCAAGGTGATGGAGAACGGTACCGGCAAGTGCAAGTTTCCCATCAATGAGCCGGCCGAGGGGAAGAAGCGATCGCAGATCACGGAATACCTCGATTATTACTACGGTTCCGGCGTACAGCATATCGCCATGAACACCGCCAATATCTATGACACGGTGGCGGAGCTGCGCAGCCGCGACATCGATTTCCTTCGCGTGCCGGATACCTATTACGACATGATGCGCGAGCGCATCAAGGGTGTGGACGAAGATTGGGCACGCTTGCAGGAACTCGGCATCCTGGTCGATCAGGACGATGATGGGTACCTGTTGCAGATTTTTACGCACCCGGTGCAGGACCGCCCGACGCTCTTCTATGAAGTGATCCAGCGCCACGGCAGCCGTGGCTTCGGCATCGGCAATTTTAAGGCGTTGTTTGTGAGTCTGGAAGAAGAGCAGGCGTTACGCGGCAACTTGTAGTGTATCGAGGCTGGGCGGCTGCGAAAGAGCACGATCATTGAAGCGGTCGTCGTACCTTGGAAATGTCTCAGGGCCGCAGGCTTCGGCCTGCGCGGCATCGCAAACATCGACCGTACGGGTAAGCGAGTTATCGCGCCTGTGCGATTTTCAATACAAATAATTCTACCCGTGGATTTGAAAGTAGGGCAACCATGATTCATTACCTTAGACTTGGAAGTATTCCGCCGAAGCATCATGTGACACACTACCAAGACGGTAAGCTGCTGATGGAGCAGTGCATGACACGCGCCGGCTTTGATGCCACGTACAGCATCCTTTATTTTCGTACGCCCCCGACGGATGAGTGTAAGGTGAGCACGATGGAGCTTCCGGGTTTCTGCCCGATCGAGCCGATTGCCGAGCAGCCGTTGCACCGCCGCCACATTCGCACGCAGGATTTCAAGCACGAGGGTGATTTCCTCACCGGGCGGCGTACGATCCTGATGAACGACGACGTGCGTATCAGCATGTGCAAACCAAACCAACCCGCCAAAGATTGGTTTTCCAACGCCGACGGTGATGAGTGTTGGTTCGCGTACGATGGCGGCGGGGTGGCCGAGACGATTTACGGCCCGCTGCCTTTTAAGAAGCACGACTACGTGATTATCCCCAAAGCCACGCCCTACCGGTTGCATCCGGAGGGCGGCAAGGGGACGTTCCTCGTCTTTGAATCCAGCAGTTATATCGACGTACCCAAGCAGTTTCGCAATGAGTCCGGTCAGGTCACGATGGACGCACCGTTTTGCCACCGTGATTTCCGTGTACCGACGGAGTTGTTGAAGTTTGACGAAGCCGCGCATGGCAAGGGACCGTATCCGTTGATCGTGAAGTTCGGCAACCGGCTGAGCGTTCATGAGTACGAACATTTTCCGTGGGACGTGGTCGGATGGGACGGCTGTTCGTATCCCGTTGCGTTTAACATTCACGACTACCAGCCGCGCACCGCGGCCATCCACCTGCCGCCGACGGCTCATATTACCTTTGCCGGGCGCGGGTTCATCATCTGTTCGTTCGTGCCGCGCAAGGTGGACTATTACGAAAGCGCCGATCACAAGGCGATTCCGTGTCCGTATGGCCACGCCAGCGTCGACTGCGATGAGATCTTGTATTACGTTGAGGGTAACTTCACGTCGCGCAAGGGGATCGAGCGGGAATCGGTGAGCCTGCACCCGATGGGCGTGCCGCACGGTCCGCACCCCGGCACTTACGAGAAAAGCGTCGGTGCCGATCGTACGAACGAGTTGGCCGTCATGTGCGACACGTTCAAGCCGCTGCTTATGACGAGCGTGGCCACGTCCGTGGAGGACAAGGACTACAACTTCACCTGGGTCAAAAGGCAAAACGAGGCGATCGAGACCAGCAAGTGAACAATCGCTTGGGGCGAGTTGGCACAGCGTGCCTGTTTCGTGACTTCGATTCTCCTGCTGAATCGAGCGACAATCGAACTTTCACGAAAGGGTTCGTGAGCGTGTGGCCTCGTTTGCCTCGTATTATTGGGCGTAGTCTTATAGTCGTCTCGGATGGTATGACCCTGGCAGTGGCGAATCGTACATTTCAGAGGTAGTGCTTGCGTTTGGACGGTCTAAGCTCGGCCACGGGGTCACGCGAGTGCTACCGGACATCGTCCAGGCGGTCGCTGGCTGAGGGGCCAGTGGCCCTGTTGGGCGGTGGACCGATGGGCAGAGGAACTGTCCATAGATGTGTGGAGCGCTCGTTTTTCCGCAGCACCGCTGTGGTCTCGCCGACCAACGCGCGACGGGTGTGGGGTGAACTAAGTTGGTACACGTAGGTCAAATCGGAAACTGGTGGCGGACGCGCAACCTTCCGTCCTTGGAAGGGTATGATCGTGTACGCGCCGTGGAAAAGCTCGCGGCCGCTGGTTACCGCGATGCCGTTGTCCCGCTGATCGAAGCGTTGGATGATCCCATCCCCGAAGTTCGAGAGCATATTATCGATGCGCTGACCGTGCTTGGTGACCTTCGCGCTGCGGGTCCGCTCATCGCGCTTTTGCTGCGCGAGCGCGAGCCGCTCATTCGCGACAAGTTGGTCGGGGCGCTGGAAGCGATCAACCACCAGGACAGCCTGAAACAATTGGAAGCCGCGTTAGACCAGGAAGACCCGGCCGCTCGTCAGACGGCGGCGTGGGCGCTTCGTCGCCTCGCCTGGGAACGGCTTGCCGATCTGCCGCGCGCGAAAATCGCTATCATACAAAGTGATTGGACATCTGCGGCGGCGCTCGGCAGTGTGGCCGTAAATCCGCTGATCGATGTCGTGAGGCTGGGGACGGACATTTCCCGCCGTGCGGCCGCCGAGGCGCTCTGTCAGATTGGGTCTGCCGAAGCGCTACAGGCCATTCGTTCGATCTTGCATGACCGGGATGCCCCGCGTCCAGCGCGTGACGTGGCGGCATGGGCGCTGCGCCGCGTTTTGTGGAAGGGTGTGACGGACGAAGACCTCAGCCGGGCGATGGTGCTGCTCGGTGAGTGGCATGATTTGTCGAAGCTGGGCGTGGTCGCGGTGGAGGCGCTGACGGAGGCGTTGGCCGACCAGCGAGAGCGGGTGCGGCAACGCGCCGTGGAAGCGCTTCGCGCTATTGGCGGTGATGAGGCCATGAAGACGCTGGCGTTTTTGTTTGCCGATGAGACGCGTGAGCCCTCCGTTCGTGATGTGGCCGCCCGTGCGATTGGTGAGATGGGCGGCGACGGCGCGGTCGCTGCGATCCTGCCGGGCTTGAGTGCCAACAACTGGCAGATTCGCGTGGCCGCAGTGGAGTCGCTTCGTCAGCTAGGTTGGGAGCCGAGCGGCCCGCAAGAGACGATACTGGCGTGCATGGCCGAAAAGAAATGGTCGCAGCTTGGAGCTTATGGTGCCGTAGCCGTTGAGCCGCTTATTGAGGCCATGCGGCTTCCTTCCGTTTCGTGGGACGCCGCGCGGGCGCTGGCAAGTGTAGAGCCCGCCGGAGTGGACACGTTGCTCGCGATGCTTGAAGATCCGGACTGCGCGTTGGAAAGCCGCGAAGCCATCAGCACCGTATTGGCTGACGCCGGCGTCTCCCGAGCGATTGCACCGATCAAGGCGTGGCTTAAAGACACCGATCCGGACATCCGACAGGCGGCCGTGCGTTCTCTGGAGCGGCTGGGTTGGGAGCCGGACTCGATTGCGGATCGGGCGACCGTGGCCGTGGCTCATGACGATTGGGATTCACTGCGCGGTCTCGGCTCAGGTGCGACGGCTTCGCTGTTGCAGTTGGCCCGCAGCTCCATAGCCCCGCAAGAAACGTTGGAATCGCTCGTGTACCTGCTGGAGAAATCTTCCAAGCAGGTATCCATCCCGCAACTGCGGATGATGGTCAAACTGCCCACGCCGACGGCCGCCCCCGATACGGCGTTTAGCGAAGCGTGCGATCCGGAACTCCTCGCAGAGAACACCGCCCTGGTTCATAAGATGGCCAAGACGGAACTGCTCCGCCGTGGGATCATGTTTTAGGCTTTTGCTTCACATTCTCTTTGCCTCAATGTACTCGCTTGTCTGCTGTTGTAACGCGGATGTGACACCGTACTACGGTGCGGCTACCATCTTACCCACGTGTCTATCGTGTGGATCGGAGTGGAACCGTGAGAATCGTATTGGTGATGGTGTTGGTGTCTATGCTGAGAATAGTTACGAATGCGGATGAAGGTCACAAGAATAAACCGAAGGACGCTGCGCCGGCCATGACCATCACCTACCTCGCGAACGAGGGCGTGTTTCTTTCTGATGGGACGTCTGGCGTTTTGATTGACTCACTCTTTCGCGAGGGTGTGGGCGGGTACGCGCGGCTTTCCCATGAGGTGTTGGAATCTGTGGAGTCGGCTTCGGCTCCGTTTGATACGACGCGACTCGTATTGGTCACCCATCGACATCGTGATCACTTCCAGGCGGACTCCGTCGCGCGGCACATGAAGCACAACCCGGCTGCGATGCTTGTCGCGCCGGCCAACGCTGCGGAACTGGTGGAGGAAGCCGCCTCCGATTTCGCCGTCTTTCGTGACCGGGCCAAGTTTGTTCCACCGCCGCGAGATAAGCCGGTTACACTGCATCACGCCGGGCTATCGGTCGAGGTGTTTTTCGTGAGCCACGGCAAGGGTCGTTTCGCCAAGGTGGAAAACC